>NZ_CP113162.1:1690852-2006970 GCF_029030725.1 [Pseudomonas] carboxydohydrogena | reverse complement strand
ACCTTCGCCAGCAGCGAGCTGGAAGCCAATATGCAGAAACTTCACCAATATCTCGGCGTGTGACGATGCAGGCGCTTTACGGACAGCTTCTTGTCGGACTGATCAACGGCTCGTTCTACGCGCTGCTAAGTCTCGGTCTTGCCGTCATCTTCGGCATGCTCGAAATCATCAATTTCGCCCACGGCGCGCTCTATATGATGGGCGCGTTCACCGCGTATTTCCTGCTGTATTATTTTGGCCTGAACTACTGGTGGGCGCTGCTGCTTGCGCCGCTGATCGTGGGCGCGTTCGGCATGCTGCTGGAGCGCACGCTGCTGCGCTGGCTGCAAGGGCTCGATCCCCTGTACGGACTGCTTTTGACCTTCGGCCTCGCGCTGGTCATTCAGGGCATCTTCCAGAACTATTTCGGCTCCTCCGGCATGCCCTATGCGATGCCGGCCGAACTGCGCGGCGGCGTCAATCTCGGCTTCATGTATCTGCCGATCTATCGCGGCTGGGTCGTCATCATGTCGCTCGTTATCTGCCTTGCGACCTGGTACCTGATCGAACGCACGCGGCTTGGCGCGTACCTGCGCGCCGCGACCGAGAACCCGACGCTGGTGCGCGCCTTCGGCATCAACGTGCCGTTGATGATCACGCTGACCTACGGGCTCGGCGTCGGCCTCGCGGCGCTGGCGGGCGTTCTCTCGGCGCCGATCAATCAGGTCGGGCCTCTGATGGGAGCGGACCTCATCATCGTGGTGTTCGCGGTGGTGGTGATCGGCGGCATGGGCTCGATCATGGGTTCGGTCATCACCGGCTTTTCCCTCGGCGTGATCGAGGGACTGACCAAATATTTTTACCCCGAGGCATCCAACACCGTGGTCTTCGTGTTGATGGTGCTGGTGTTGCTGGTAAAGCCGACAGGGCTGACGGGACGGGCGAACTGACATGGCGAGCATCACCGAGAACGCGACGCCCACCAAGAACCGCTCGATGGCGGACGAGATCGTCGGCTTCATCGTCATGGCGGTGCTGCTGGCCGCCGTGCCGCTGACCGGCATCTACCCTTATTTCGTGATGCAGGCGCTGTGCTTTTCGCTGTTCGCCTGCGCCTTCAACCTGCTGATCGGATATAGCGGCCTGTTGTCGTTCGGCCATTCGATGTTCCTCGGCACCGCCGGCTATTTCACGGCCTATTCGCTGAAGTCGTGGGGCGTGCCGCCGGTGGCCGGCATCCTGATCGGCGTGTTCGCGGCGGCCGTATTGAGCGTCATCACCGGCGCGATCGCGATCCGTCGGCAGGGCATCTACTTCGCCATGATCACGCTGGCGCTGTCGCAACTGATGTTCTTCATCTATCTGCGCGCGCCGTTCACCGGCGGCGAGGACGGCATTCAGGGCATCCCGCAGGGCACGCTGTTCGGTTTCATCGACCTGTCGCACACCAACACGCTTTACTATTTCATCCTGGCGGTCTTCCTGCTGGCGTTCCTGCTGATCCACCGCATCGTCAACTCGCCGTTCGGCGAGGTGCTCAAATCGATCCGCGAGAATGAGCCGCGCGCGATCTCGCTCGGCTACAAGGTCGATCAATACAAGCTGATGGCGTTCATCCTGTCGGGTACGCTGGCCGGCCTCGCGGGATCACTGAAGATGTTCGTGACGCAAAACGCCTCGCTCACCGATGTGCACTGGACGATGTCGGGCGAGGTGGTGCTGATGACGCTGGTCGGCGGCCTCGGCACGTCTTTCGGCCCGGTCGTCGGCGCGTTCATCATCGTCGCGATGCAGCAGTATCTCGCGTCGTTCGGCCAATGGGTGATGGTGATGCAGGGCGCGGTGTTCATCATCTGCGTGCTGACCTTCCGCCGCGGCATCGTCGGCGAGATCGCGCATTACTTCAAGCGGTCGCTGTAAGTCTCCGTCATTGCGAGCGAAGCGAAGCAATCCAGAAATTGATGTAATGAAAGCTGGATTGCTTCGTCGCTAACGCTCCTCGCAATGACGAGGAGTCACGTCGCGAGTTTCAATCCGACGATCCCGGCGATAATCAGCCCGATGCAGGCGAGCCGCCCGGTGGTTGCCGGATCGCCGAACAGCACGATGCCGAGGATGGCGGTGCCGACAGCGCCGATTCCGGTCCAGACCGCATAGCCGGTTCCGACCGGCAGCGTTTTCAGCGCGATCGCGAGCAGGATGACGCTGATCGTCATCGCGGCAAGCGTCAGCACCGAGGGAACGAGCCGGGTAAAGCCTTCGGTATATTTGAGCCCGATGGCCCAGCAGATTTCCATTAATCCTGCGAAAAACAGAATGACCCACGCCATGAAGCGCTCCTTCAACTGGCAGGGTCGTCCCCGCGAAAATGATGGGATTTGACGGCTGGGAGAAATCCCGGAGCCGAGAAGCGGGGTCGTCCTCGCTTCCCCTTTATCTAGGCCGTGCGGCAGCGGGGAACAAGGCCGGGCCGGGCGGTTTTCCTTGATCCTGAGGCGTTTCCCTGCCACATGCTCGCGATCATGACCGACACCGCCATTGCCGCCGATTCCGCGTCTCCGCTTGCCCATGAAGTCGAGCGCAGGCGCACCTTCGCGATCATCTCCCATCCCGACGCGGGCAAGACCACGCTGACCGAAAAGCTGCTGCTGTTCGGCGGCGCGATCAATCTTGCCGGGCAGGTCAAGGCCAAGGGCGAGCGCCGCTCGACGCGCTCCGACTGGATGAAGATCGAGCGCGACCGCGGCATCTCGGTCGTCACCTCGGTGATGACGTTCGAGTTCGACAATCTCGTCTTCAACCTGCTCGACACGCCGGGCCACGAAGACTTCTCCGAGGACACCTATCGCACACTCACCGCCGTCGACTCCGCCGTGATGGTGATCGACGCCGCGAAGGGTATCGAAGACCGCACCCGCAAGCTGTTCGAGGTCTGCCGCCTGCGCGACATTCCGATCATCACCTTCATCAATAAAATGGATCGCGAGAGCCGCGATCCGTTCGATCTGATGGACGAGATCGAGAAGACGCTCGCGCTCGACACAACGCCGATGACGTGGCCGGTGGGGCGCGGCCGCGACTTCCTCGGCACCTACGATATCGCGACCGGCGGCGTGCGCCTGCTGGAAGGCGGCGGCGCGAAAACCGGACAGGCCGAGCAGATCGAGATCAAGGAGCTTGCGGGGCGCAATCCCAATCTCGATGCGGCTGCGATCAGCGAAGAACTCGCGCTGGTGTCGGAAGCCTGCAAGCCGTTCGATCTGGAGTCGTTCCGCGAGGGCCATCTCACGCCGGTGTTCTTCGGCTCGGCGCTGCGCAATTTCGGCGTCGGCGATCTGCTCGAAGGGCTCGGGCGCTATGCGCCGCCGCCGCGCGCGCAGGACTCAAGTTCGCGCAAGGTCGAGGCGTCGGAGCCGAAGATGAGCGCGTTCGTGTTCAAGATTCAGGCAAACATGGACCCGAACCATCGCGACCGCATCGCGTTCGCGCGGCTATGCTCGGGCAAGCTGACGCGCGGCATGAAATCGAAGCTGGTGCGCACCGGCAAGAACATGACGCTGTCCGCGCCGCAGTTCTTCTTCGCGCAGGATCGCGCCATTGCGGATGAAGCCTTCGCGGGTGACGTGGTCGGCATTCCGAACCACGGCACGCTCAGAATTGGCGATACGCTGACCGAGGGCGAGGACATCCAGTTCGTCGGCGTGCCGTCGTTCGCGCCGGAAATCCTGCGCCGCGTGCGTCTCGGTGACGCGATGAAGGCGAAGAAGCTGAAGGAAGCCTTGCAGCAGATGTCGGAAGAGGGCGTCGTGCAGGTGTTCCGCCCGCGCGACGGCTCGCCCGCGATGGTGGGTGTCGTCGGCCAGTTGCAGCTCGACGTGCTGAAGGCGCGGCTGGATGCGGAATATTCGCTACCGGTCGATTTCGAGATCAGCGAATTCCAGTTGGCGCGCTGGTTCACGGCGGAAGACCGCAAGGTGTTCGACACCTTCGTCAATGCCAACGGCTCCAGCATCGCCGAGGATGTCGATGGCGATCTGGTGTATCTGGCCAAGAACGAATTCTATCTTGGCTATACCCGCGAACGCTCGCCCGGCATCACCTTCACCAGCATCAAGGACGTAAAGAAGGCGGGCAAGGGCGAGTGAGCCGCGCGTGCCAGCGCAGACTGGCATGCCGGGGATGTGAAGGCGCAGCCGTCAGGCACATTGCGCGGTGCACCATAAAAATGCTACCCGAGCCCCATTGATCCGATGGGTGATGCTCTCATGGGTTTTGCGCTTCTGATTTTGGGACTGGCGCTTGTTCTGGGCGTTCATGTGCTGACGACACGCCGTGAGTTGCGGGCCTCGCTGGTCGCGCGGCTGGGCGAGGGTGGCTACAAGGCGGTTTACAGCGTCGTCGCCGTTATCGGCATTGCGCTCGCGGCCAAGGGCTTCAGCCTCTATCGCGCCACGGAATGGACCGACATCTGGTATCCGCCCAAGGCGATGCGGCATCTCACGCTCGCGCTGATGCTGCCCGCCGTCATTCTGGTTGCGGCGTCCTACATTCGCGGCCGCATTTTCGCGAAGCTGAAACATCCGATGCTGGCGGGCGTGAAGCTGTGGGCGCTGGCGCATCTTCTCGCCAACGGCGATCTCGGCTCGATCATCCTGTTCGGCTCGGTGCTGGCATGGGCGGTGTATGATCGTATCTCGCTGAAGCATCGCGCGGATGCCGGTGCGCCGCCGATTCCGGTCGGCGGCATCGGCAACGATCTCATCGCGGTCGGTGTCGGTGTCGTCGCCTATCTCGCGCTCGCTTTTGCCTTCCACCCGCTGGTGATCGGCGTTCCTGTCGTCGGAGTCTGATGATGTCCATTCAAAACGCAGCCAGGCGCAAGACCGCGCCCGAGATTTTCGCACGCAAGGGCGGCGAGCCGATCGTGATGCTGACCTCGTATCACGCGCACACTGCTGCATTGGTCGACAAATATTGCGACATCATTCTGGTCGGCGATTCACTCGGCAACGTGATGCACGGCTTCGAGACCACCGTGCCGGTCACGCTCGAGATGATGATCCTGCAAGGCCACGCGGTGATGCGCGGCTCGAAGCAGGCGATGGTCGTGGTCGATATGCCGTTCGGCTCCTACGAGGCATCGAAAGAGCAGGCATTCCATTCCGCCGCGCGTGTGCTGAAGGAAACCGGCTGCGGCGGCATCAAGGTCGAGGGCGGCGTGCGGATGGCGGAGACCATCGCGTTTCTCGTCGAGCGCGGCATTCCGGTGATGGGTCATGTCGGCCTCACGCCGCAGTCGATCAACACGCTCGGCTCATTCCGCGCGCGCGGCCGCGACGAGGCGGACTCCGCGATGATTCTGGAAGACGCCAAGGCGGTGTCGGAGGCGGGCGCGTTCTCGATCGTGGTCGAGGCCGTCGCCGAACCGCTGGGGCGCAAGATCACCGAGAGCGTTGCGTCACCGACCATCGGCATCGGCGCGAGCGTCGCCTGCGACGGGCAGGTGCTGGTGCTGGAAGACATGCTCGGTCTGTCGCCATGGGCGCCGAAGTTCGTCAAACGCTATGGCGACCTTGGCCCGGGCATCGAGAAGGCGATCCAGGACTACGCCGACGAGGTTCGCTCGCGCGCGTTTCCGGGGCCGGAGCACGTCTACAACCTCAAGCCGAAAGCCCCGAAGTAGCCACGATCCGGCCCTTATCGGCTTGGCCTATGCAAAACGGCGGTTAACGCTTTGATCCGCCTTGCTTTGCCTTGTGGCTGCCACAGCGTTACTGTATCGGCTTGCGTCGCCCAGGGGATCGGCGCTTTGGGTGCGCCATGGCGGCTGGCCGAAAATCGGTGGGGTTTTCTTAAGTGTCTGAATTATTTAGCGAAGTTGATGAGGAATTGCGGCGCGAACAGCTCAAGAAGCTGTGGGACCGCTATTCGCTGCATATCATCGCGCTGATTGTCCTGGTCGTGGCCGGCGTCGGCGGCTGGCGCGCCTACCAGTATTTCGAAAACCAGAAGGCCGAAGCCGCGGGCAAGGCTTTCGAGGCCGCGGTGGCGTTGACCGATCCCGCGCAGGCGCAGGCGGCGTTCGACAAGATCGCGAGCGGCAATGCGCAGGGCTACAGCACGCTGGCGCGGCTGCATGCGGCAGCGGAAGCGGCCAAGCAGGATTCGCAGAAGGGCATTGCCGCGTTTGACACCATCGCCAATGACGGCAAGGCCGAAGCGCCGATCCGCGAGATCGCCCGTTTGCGCGCGGCGGGCCTGATGCTCGACACCGCGCCTTACGCCGACATCGAAAAGCGGTTATCGGACGATGCCTCCGGCACTCACACGTTCCGCCATTCCGCGCGCGAGTTGCTGGCGCTGTCAGCCTGGCGGGCGAAGAACAACGACGCCGCGCGCAAGTGGCTCGATATGATCGGTGAGGATCCGCAAAGCCCGGCAACGCTGCGCAGGCGCGCGGAAGCCTTGCTGGCGCTGCTGCCTCCGGCCGCGAAGAGCTAAGCCCATGCCGGTCCGCTTTCCCAGACGCTCCGTATCCCGCGCGTTCACCGGCGTCATGTTGCTGGCTGTCGCTTGCGTTCTGTCGGGCTGCGGGGGTGCGGCGAACAGCTTCGATCCGACCGACATGTTGAGCTTCCTCGATACCAAGAAGCCGCTACCCGGAACACGTCATCCGGTATTCCCGGAAGGCGTGCCCGGCGTCGAGCAGGGCGTGCCGAAGGAGCTTTACAAGGGCGCGCAGCAAAACGATCTCGCGGCGACAGACCCTGCTGCGCCGGGAGCTCCCCCTGTAGCGGGTCAGGCAAACGCGGCGCCTGCCGCCGCCGCACCGCCGCCGGAGGAGAAACCGAAGAAGCGGGTGCGTACCGCCAAGCGCAGGAGCATCACCGCTCCGCCGCCGGATGAAGCACCGGCTGCCGCTCCGCCGCCGCCCCAGCAGCAACCGGCTGCCCCTCAGCCTCAGCAGCAGCAATTGTCGCCATTCCCGGCGCCGTTGCCGAGCGGCAGCTTCTCGCATTAAATCTCGACCGCGCCGCGCGGCACTCCGGCACATGACCGCATAAAGGGCGGACGGGATCGATCATGTCCTTCACCATTGCGATCATCGGCCGCCCCAACGTCGGCAAATCGACGCTGTTCAATCGGCTGGTCGGACAAAAACTCGCGCTGGTGGACGACCAGCCCGGTGTGACGCGTGATCGACGTGAAGGGCTGGGCCGTCTCGGAGATCTCGAATTCACCATCATTGATACGGCCGGTCTCGATTCAGGCCCGCGCGGCTCGCTCACCGCGCGGATGCAGGAGCAGACCGAGACGGCCATCGCCGCCGCCGATGCGCTGATGTTCGTGATCGATGCGCGCGCGGGCCTTACGCCGAACGACCGCGCCTTCGCCGACTTCGCGCGCCGCGCCAACAAGCCGGCGCTGCTGCTCGCCAACAAGAGCGAGGGCAAGCAGGGCGAGGCTGGTATCGCCGAATCCTATGCGCTCGGCCTCGGCGATCCGATCGGGATTTCCGCAGAGCATGGCGAGGGCATGGGCGATCTGTACGACGCGCTGCGCGAATTGATGCCCGAGCCCATCGAGGACGAGGATGAAGGCGACGCAGATGAGGACAACGCGGACGATCCCACGCGGCCGATCCGTGTCGCGGTGCTCGGCCGCCCCAATGCGGGCAAATCGACGCTGATTAATCATCTGCTCGGCGAGGAACGGCTGCTGACGAGCCCGGAAGCGGGCACCACGCGCGATTCCATCGCGGTGGATGTGGAATGGAAGGGCCGCAGGCTGCGGGTGTTCGACACCGCGGGGCTTCGCCGCCGCTCGCGCATCGACGACAAACTCGAGAAGCTGTCGGTGTCGGACGCGCTGCGCGCGGTGCGGTTCGCCGAAGTCGTGGTGCTGGTGATGGATGCGCAGAACCGCTTCGAGGAGCAGGATCTGCGTCTGGCCGATCTTGTCGAGCGGGAAGGCCGCGCGCTCGTGCTCGCCGTCAACAAATGGGATCTGGTGGAGCGCGCGCCGAGTGCGATCGGCAAGCTGCGCGAAACCGCCGATCATCTTTTGCCGCAGGTGCGCGGCGCGCCCGTGGTGGCGATCTCGGGCCTGATGGGCGAGGGCATCGACCGGCTGATCGGCGCGATCGAGAAGGCCTATGCCACCTGGAACAAGCGCATCCCGACCAGCGCGCTGAACCGCTGGTTCGAGCAGGCGACGCGCAACAATCCGCCGCCCGCCGTGTCGGGCCGCCGCCTCAAACTGAATTACGTGACACAGACCAAGGCACGGCCGCCGAGCTTCGTGGTGTTCTGCTCGCGCGCCGACGCGGTGCCGCAATCCTATCTGCGCTATCTCACCAACACCCTGCGCGAGGCGTTCGATCTACCCGGCACGCCGGTGCGCATCACGCTGCGCGAGAAGGCCAATCCGTTCGCGCACAAGGCGAAGCGGAAGTCCTAGCTTCCCTCACACCGGATGCCGGAAGCTCATCAGCGTGCGCGTGCGATAGTCGTAGACTTTCCCGGTCTCGTTCCAGTCGGGCATGCACATCGGCAGGATGTATTCGGCGGCCTGTTCGGGCGTGTCGAGCGTCATGGGATCTTCGCCCGGCATCACCGAGGCGCGCATGCGGGTGCGGATCGGTCCCGGATTGAACAGGTTGACGCGGATCGTACTTGTCGCCGTCTCATGCGCCCACACGCGGGCGAGAGCTTCCAGCCCTGCTTTCGAGGCGGCATAGGGGCCGCGATAGGCGCTGGCCTTGGAGGCGGTGCCGGAGGTGATGAACACCGCGCGCCCCGCATCCGAATGGATCAGCAGCGGCTCCATGCAGCGGATCAACTGGAAGTTCGCGGTGAGGTTGACCGCGATCGCATCCGTCCATGGTTTCAGGTCGATATGGCCGAGCGGCGAGGAGGGGCCAGCGACACCGGCATTGCCGATCAGGATATCGAGCTTGCCGTGGCGCTCGTTCAATGCGGCGCCCAGACGCGCCACGCCGTCGTAATCGGTGACATCGAGCGGCACCAGCGTGGTGCTGCCGCCTTCGCTGCGGATTTCATCGTCGAGTTCTTCCAGGCCGCCTTGCGTCCGCGCCACGGCGATGACATGGGCTCCGGCGCGGGCCAGCGCGCGCGCCGCCGCGTGGCCGATGCCGCGCGAGGCGCCGGTGACGAGGGCGATGCGGGAAGCGAGGGGTTTGGTCATGCGGAGCGCCCGTTCTTTCCCTCGCCCCGCTTGCGGGGAGAGGGTGGCGCGCTGCGTTTGCAGGGCGCCGGGTGAGGGGCTTGCTATGGCATATCGATGCCTGCGAATAAACCGTGTTGATTTGCCCTTCATCCGGATCGCCATAGCGATCCGACCCCTTCCCGCAAACGGGGGACAAACGACAGGCCCGAGATGACCGCAGCGTCCACCCGATGGCGTCCGATGACCGCAGCCGATCTGCCTGCCGTGCATGCGCTGGCTGCGCTGATCCATCCGGCCTATCCGGAGGATGCGGCGGTGTTCGCCGAGCGCCTGCGGCTGTACCCGCCGGGCTGCCGGGTGCTGGAGCGCGACGGGGAGCTTGCGGCTTATGTTGTCAGCCACCCGTGGCTTCACCATGCGCCGCCGGCGCTGAACGTGCTGCTCGGCGAATTGCCGGCCCGGCCCACGACCTATTATCTCCACGACCTCGCGCTGATGCCGGAGGTGCGGGGATCGGGCGCGTCGGTGCAGGTGGTGGGGGCGCTGGTTGAACAGGCTCGCAACGAACACCTGCCGTCACTGTCGCTGATTGCGGTCAATGGATCGGCTGCGTTCTGGCAGCGGCAGGGATTTGAATCTGTCGAGGATCAGACACTGACAGACAAACTGCGCAGCTATGGCGGCGATGCGCGGTTCATGATGCGAAGGCTGTAAGCGAACTCAGCTTGCTTCCGCCAGCAGCGAGAGCTGGTGCTGCGGCTGTTCCACCTGCGTCTGGTCGGTGAGGTGGGTCGGATAATCGCCGGTGAAGCAATGGTCCGAGAACTTCGGATTGGCCGGGTCGCGGCCCGGCTCGCCGACCGCGCGATACATGCCGTCGATAGACAGGAACGCGAGCGAATCCGCGCCGATGATATCGCGCATCTGTTCCAGCGTGTGGGTCGCCGCGAGCAGGCCTCCGCGATCCGGCAGGTCGATGCCGTAATAATCCGGGTTGATGATCGGCGGAGAGGCGAGGCGGAAATGCACTTCCTTGGCGCCCGCGTCGCGCATCATGCGCACGATCTTCTTTGAGGTGGTGCCGCGCACCAGCGAGTCGTCGATCAGGATGATGCGTTTGCCTTCGATCGCGGCACGGTTCGGCGCATGCTTCATGCGCACGCCAAGCTCGCGCACGCTCTGCGTCGGCTGGATGAAAGTGCGGCCGACATAATGGTTGCGGATGATGCCGAGTTCGAACGGCACGCCCGATTCCTGGCTGTAGCCGACGGCGGCGGGCACGCCGGAATCCGGCACCGGCACCACCACATCGACGTCCACATGGCTTTCGCGCGCGAGCTGCGCGCCGAATCCCTTGCGCACTTCATAAACGGAACGCCCGCCGACGATGGAATCCGGGCGGGCGAAATAGATGTACTCGAAGATGCAGGGGCGGGGCGGCTGCGGCGGGAAGGGTTTATGAATCTCGGTGCCCTTCTCGTCGAACACGATGACTTCGCCGGGCTCGATGTCGCGGACATATTTCGCGCCGATGATATCGAGTGCGCAGGTTTCCGAGGCGAGGATCGGGCAGCCGTCGAGTTCGCCGAGCACCAGCGGACGGATGCCGAGCGGGTCGCGCGCGCCGATCAGCTTCTTGTTGGTGAGCGCCACCAGCGCGTAGGCGCCCTCGATGGCGCGCAGCGCCTCGATGTAACGCTCGATGAAGCGGCCGCGCTTGGAGTGGGCGACGAGGTGGAGGACCACTTCGGTATCGGTGGTCGATTGCATCATCGCGCCCTGGCGGACCAGCTCGCGACGCAGCGTAAGGCCGTTGGTGAGATTGCCGTTATGGGCGATGGCGAAGCCGCCGGCATTGAGTTCGGCGAACAGCGGCTGGACGTTGCGCAGGATGGTTTCGCCGGTGGTGGAATAGCGGACGTGGCCGACGGCGTTGTCGCCGGGCAGGCGGGCGATGACGTCGCCGCGCGAGAAGGTGTCGCCGACGAGGCCGAGACGGCGCTCGGAATGGAAGCGATGGCCGTCGAAGGAGACGATGCCGGCGGCTTCCTGGCCGCGATGCTGGAGGGCGTGAAGCCCGAGGGCGGTGATGGCGGCGGCGTCGGGGTGACCGTAGATGCCGAACACGCCGCATTCTTCCCGAAGCGTATCGCCGTCGCCGTGCAGATCGATGTCGCGCTGGTCGCGTTCGCCTGTGGCGGCCGTGCTACCGGAGAAGTTGCTCATCGTGTCACCCAGCCTCCGCGCCATTGAGACGATATCTAGCTGAAACCACCACCCGATTCCCGATCATCATGGCCTACAGTTAACGCCCCGTGGCTTTGCCGTCGATTAACGACTTCATACCGTCGCGCTCCGACTTGGCGTAGCCGCCGGGGTCCGACGGGTTTTCCGTCCGGTTGTCCGGCGCGGAATCGGCCGGCTCGTCGCCGGGCTTGGTTTTCTTGAACCTCTGCAAAATGGTGTTTTCAGGGTCATCCGGCAAGAGCGACATCAGCCAGTCGCCGGTTCCTTGCAGCACGACACGCGATTTTGCGCCGCGAACCCAGTCGGGTTGCTGCTTCTCGGGTACCAGCCATGCAAAAAACAGGAAGGCGACGACCATGATCAGGAGCCCGCGGGCGAGGCCGAACAGGAATCCGAGGGTGCGGTCAAGCGCGCCGATTCGCGAATCCAGGATCATATCGGAGATGCGCACGGTGACGATCGACACCACGATCAGCGTGACGATGAAAATGCCGGCGACGACGGCGACGGTCGCGAGCGTGTCGCTGGCGATGTAGGTCTTCGCGGTCGGCAGCAGCTTCTGGTAGGCGTAAAGGGTGGTGAGCGCCGCAGCGCCCCATGCCGTGATCGACAGCACCTCGCGCACGAAACCACGGATCATCGCCAACAGGCCGGAGAGCAGGAGAACGGCGAGGACGATGATATCGAGAAGCGTGATCGGCATCGGAAGGGCTGTTCCATTCAGGGCGGCGGCCCGAATCGGAGGGCGCGCCGGGTTTCAGGAGACGGCGGAGCGGCACGGCGTGCAAGCCGCGCGGGCGTTGTATAACCAGCCATTTTTCGGGCGTCACGCGATGCGGACCCGAAGGGGCCTTGAATCGGGGGCCTGAGGCGGATTTTTCCCCCGCCTGTGGCTTTTCAAACCGTTCATCCGGCGCCATCGGGCCGCCGATACTTCAAATTTTATCTTTGGGCCTATCCCTGCGCGGCGGGACGCAAGCGCTTCTCGCTTCTTGCTGCGATGTCCGCGACCAGCGAGGTCAGGGAATTCACGGTGTTGAGACTCAATCCGACATCGCCCGCGCCTGCATCTCCGCGCGCGGTCTCCGGCAACACCGCACGGGCGAAGCCGAGCTTGGCGGCCTCCTTCAGCCGGGCGGAGGCTTGCGCGACAGGGCGCACCGCGCCCGACAGCGAGATTTCGCCGAAATAGACGGCATCGACCGGCAGCGGCGCGTTGGCGAGAGATGAGACGAGGGCGGCAGCGGCGGCAAGGTCTGCTGCGGGTTCCTGAATGCGCAGGCCGCCCGCGACATTGAGATAGACGTCATGGCCCGAGAGCTTGATGCCGCAATGGGCCTCCAGCACCGCCAGCACCATCGACAGGCGGCTTGGGTCCCAGCCGACCACGGCGCGGCGGGGCGTGCCGAGCGAGGTGGGTGCGACCAGCGCCTGCAATTCCACCAACACCGGGCGCGTGCCTTCGATGCCCGCGAACACCGCCGTGCCCGGACTGCCGAGATCGCGCTCGGACAGGAACAGTTCGGAAGGGTTGGTGACCTCGCGCAGGCCAAGCCCGGTCATCTCGAACACGCCGATCTCGTCGGTCGGCCCGAAACGGTTCTTGACCGAGCGCAGGATGCGGAACTGCTGGGAGCCTTCGCCCTCGAACGACAGCACGGCATCGACCATGTGTTCGACGACGCGGGGGCCCGCGATCTGGCCGTCCTTGGTGACGTGGCCGACGAGGATGAGCGCCGCGCCGGACTTCTTGGCGAAGCGAATGAGCGCCTGCGCCGAGGCGCGAACCTGCGTCACCGTGCCGGGGGCGGATTCCACCGTGTCGGTCCACATCGTCTGGATGGAATCGATGACGACGAGCCGGGGAGGCGCGCCTTCCGAAAGGGTTGCGATGATGTCTTCAACCGAAGTCTCGGCGGCGAGTTGAACCGCCGCATCCGCCAGACCGAGGCGCGCGGCGCGCAACCGCACTTGCGCCACGGCTTCCTCGCCCGAGATGTAGACAGCGCGATGGCCCGCGCGGGCGAGAAGGCTGGTGGCCTGTGTCAGCAGCGTCGATTTGCCGATGCCGGGGTCGCCGCCGACCAGAAGCACCGAGCCGCGCACGAAGCCGCCGCCGGTGACGCGGTCGAGCTCGGCCATGCCGGACGGCAGACGCGGGGCCTGCTGGGATTCGCCGGTCAGGGATTCCAGCGTGAACAGGCGGCCTTTGCGCTTGGGCCGGATGCTGGCGGGCATCGCGGCCGCCGCGATCGAGTCTTCCTCGGACAGCGTGTTCCACTCGCCGCAGCCTTCGCACTTGCCCTGCCACTTGTTGTAGGCGGAGCCGCAGTTCTGGCAGACGAAGGAAGGGGCATGTTTGGCCATCGGGCACCCGCGAACTGAGATGTTCTATCTTTGTTCTTATTCGGGTTAAAAAGTCAACCCATCCTCGGGCGACGGAGGATCAGGCTGACGTATTTTCCGGTGCGGTCTTGTTGTCTGACGCCGCAGGGTCGTGCGCCACGCCGCCCCGGTAGTCCCGTGCATAGCGATGACCGAGGCTGGTCAGCACCTCGTAGCCGATGGTGCCGAAATGATGCCCGAGTTCGTCGAGCGTGAGCCCGTCGCCGATCAGGGTGACGAAGTGGCCGCGCCGTACCGCGCCGTGCGGCACGTCGGTGATGTCGATCGCCATCAGGTCCATCGAAATGCGTCCGACGATCGGGCAGCGTTGCCCCGCGACAACGGCCTGCGCGCTGCGAGTGCCTTCGATGCCGCTGGCGGCGCGGAAATAGCCGTCGGCATATCCGGCGCTGACGATGGCGAGCCGTGTCGGGCGCTTGGCGTGCCACAGCGCGCCGTAGCCGACCGTCTCGCCCTTCGGCACGTTGCGGATCTGGGCGATGCGGACCTTGAGGCCGACCACCGGCTGCATCGGGTTATCGGCTTCCGGCGTCGGGTTGAGGCCGTAGAGTGCAGCACCGGGCCGCACCAGATCCATGTGAAAGTGCGAGCCGAGAAAAATGCCGGATGAATTCGCCAAAGAGGCGGTGACGCCGCTAAATTCGGACGCGATGCCGCGAAAGGCGGCGAGCTGGCGCGCGTTCATCGCGTTGTTCATGTCTTCGGAGCAGGCGAGGTGGCTCATCACCATCGCGATGCCATGGTCGGCCTGCCGGATGCGCGGCACCAGACCGCGCGCCTCGTCGATCGTCAGGCCGAGGCGGTTCATGCCGGTGTCGATCTGGATGCCGGCGAGGCCGCTCCAGCCGCGCGTGCGGCGGAAGGCGTCCCATTCCGCCAGCTCGTTGAGGTCGCCGATCACGGGGCGGGCGTCGATCCTGGCGAAGTCGTCGCCGCAATTGGCGAAGAAACCATTGAGCACATAGATCGCGGCTTTCGGTGCGGCCTCGCGCGCGAGCTTCGCTTCATCGAGGGTGGCGACGAAGAACGTCTTGCAGCCGACGCTGGCGAGCTTGCGCGTCACGGGTTTTAATCCGCAGCCATAGGCGTCGGCTTTCACCACGGCCGAGCATTCCGCAGGCACGGCGCGGCTTTCCAGCGACTTCCAGTTGGCGGCGAGCGTATCGAGATCGACGGTCAGAACGCCGGTCGCTCCCTGCAACGTGTGCGCATCAATCTGGACCGAGGTATCGGGAAAAGGTGTCATGAAGCAACGCGGCTGGAGGCAAAAGTCAGCCTCTCATATCATGCTTCCCGCGCCAAAGATCAAATATGCGCCGGCATGTGATCGTCTTCGACGAGATCGGCGAAGCGGGTGACGCTGGAATCGAAATGCAGCTTGATGGTGCCGGTGGGGCCATGGCGCTGCTTGCCGATGATGACCTCGGCCTTGCCGTGGACCAGCGACATTTCCAGTTGCCACTTCTCATGTTCCGGCGTCCCGACCTTCGGCTCCTTGTTCTGGAGGTAGTATTCCTCGCGGAACACGAACAGCACCACGTCGGCGTCCTGCTCGATGGAGCCGGATTCGCGAAGGTCGGCGAGTTGCGGGCGCTTGTCGTCGCGCGCTTCCACCTGACGCGAGAGCTGCGACAGCGCGATGATCGGAACATTCAGTTCCTTCGCCAGCGCCTTGAGGCTCGTGGTGATCTCGGTGATTTCCTGCACGCGGTTGTCGGAACGCTTGCCCGATCCCGACAGAAGCTGGATGTAGTCGATGATGAGAAGGTCGAGACCCTTCTGGCGTTTCAGCCGCCGTGCCCGCGCCATCAGTTGCGCGATCGACAGGCCGCCGGTGTCGTCGACGTGGAACGGCAGATGCTGCATCTCGGTGGCGTGATCGCGGATTTTCTCGAAATCGTTTTCGGTGATGCCGCCGCGCCGGATCATGCTCGATGAAATGCCGGTGCGCTCGGAGAGAATACGGGTGGCCAACTGCTCGGCCGACATTTCCAGCGAGAAGAAGCCGATCACGCCGCCGTTGACGGTCTTCATCGTGCCGTCGGGTTGCAGTTCGCCCTGATAGGAGCGCGCGACGTTGTAGGCGATGTTGGTGGCGAGCGCGGTCTTTCCCATCGCCGGGCGTCCGGCGAGGATGATGAGGTCGGATGGCTGCAACCCGCCCATCTTGACGTCCATGTCGCGCAGGCCCGAAGCGAGGCCGGAGAGATTGCCGTCGCGCTGATACGCCGCCGCCGCCATGTCGATGGCGACCGTCAGCGCCTGTCCGAATTTCTGGAAGCCGCCGCCATACTGGCCCTGTTCGGCAAGCTCATAGAGCCGCCGCTCGGCATCCTCGATCTGCGCGCGCGGCGCGAAGTCCACCGGCGCGTCATAGGCGACGTTGACCATGTCCTCGCCGATGCGGATCAGGTCGCGGCGCTGGGAGAGGTCGTAGATCGTGCGGCCGTAGTCCTGCGCGTTGATGATGGTCGTCGCTTCGGCCGCAAGGCGCGCGAGATACTGGCTGACCGTGATGCCGCCGAGATCGGTGTCAGCGGGCAGGAAGGTTTTCAGCGTGACCGGGGTCGCGACCTTGCCCGCGCGGATCAGGCTGGCCGCCGTCTCGAAGATCAACTGGTGGATCGGCTCGAAGAAGTGTTTCGGCTCAAGGAAATCGGAGACGCGGTAGAACGCGTCGTTGTTGACGAGGATCGCGCCGAGCAGGCTCTGCTCCGCCTCGATGTTGTGGGGCGCGGTGCGGTAGGCCGGTGCGCCGGCATCGGGCGCGAGCTTGACAATGTTGGAGTCGGAAACGGCCATGGCAGTCAGATGCGCTTTCAAATTGGCAAAGGCGGGGCAGCTATCAAGCACCTGCACCGCAAGAGGCGTAAGTCAGAACTGACTTTATGCCCGATTCCCACACCCGGCCGTGGAAACCCTGCTTCCCTGTAATTCCGCTTGCTATTCGCCGGCGATTTGGAGTGGGGGAGCTTTTGCCGCTTCCAACCCACGCAACCGCTGTTCCTCCTGCGCGATGTAGTCGCGGGTGATGGGAACCACGCCCTGCCTTTTGCTGAACTGAATCTGGAACACCATCATGTTCTGCTTGCGGAAACTCATTTCCGAGCAGGCGAGATAGAAACGCCACATCCGCACGAAGCGCTCGTCATAAATGCGTGCGGCCTCCTCCTGCCGGGCGAGGAACCGTTCGTGCCAGGCCTTCAGCGTGTCGGCGTAATGCAGGCGGAGGATTTCGATGTCATCCACCAGAAGGCCCGATCGCTCGACGGCGGGCAGCACTTCCGACAGCGCCGGAATGTAGCCACCGGGAAAAATGTATCTCGCGATCCACGGGTTGGTGATATCCGGGCCTTCGGAGCGGCCGATGGCATGCAGAACCATCACGCCGTCGTCCGCAAGCAGTTCGGCGCAGCGGTCGAAATAGGTCTGATAGTGGTCGATGCCGACATGCTCGAACATGCCCACCGAAACGATCCGGTCGAACGGTCCCGGCACCTTGCGGTAATCCTCGAGCAGGAATTTGGCGCGCTGGGACAGCCCCTTGGCCCTGGCGCGCTGGTTCGACATCTCGAACTGCTCGTTGGACAAAGTGACGCCGGTGACGAGGCCGCCCGCGATTTCCGCGATGTAGAGCCCAAGGCCGCCCCAGCCGGAGCCGATATCCAGAACACTCTGATCCGGTTTCACCAGCAGCTTGGCGGTGATGTGACGGCGCTTGGCCAACTGGGCCTCGTCGAGCGACATGTCCGGCTGCTCGAAATAGGCGCAGCTATATTGCCGGTCGGAATCGAGAAACAGCGAATAGATCCGGCTGTCGAGATCGTAATGGCTCTGGATGCGGCGCTTCGCCAGACCCATCGGATTGAACTGATGCCACCGGCGGATCAGAAAGCGCTGCAAGTGATGGAGCTTTGCCCAGCCGGGCAGGTCGTAGGGTTGGGCAAGGACCACGGCGAGGACGTCGGTGATCGATCCTTGCTCGATCACGAGTTCTCCATCCATGTAGATTTCGCCGAAGGCCATCTCCGGGTCGAGCAACAGCCTGCGTTGCGCCGAGGGGGTGGTGAAGCGGACCGTGACGGGTGTGCCGGTCCCGTCGCCGCAGGTGAAGGACTGGCCGTCAGCGGTGATGAAAGTAATTGAACCGTAGCGGAAAAACCGGCGGAGAACGGATTTCAGCAAAAAGCTCATGGGCAGTGGCCTTGGCTCTAATGTGCTATTCCTATTGAACTGGCCCCACGGCCCAAAGTTTCTCCCCTCCAGCCTGCTCCTTCAAGCCCGAATAGGGGGCAGGGTTGGCCATGCCGCATCACCGTAATCTTACCGGTGGGGTGGATCTGACATTCGCGCCGCGCTGGCCGCAGCTTCGCAAAGCGAATGCCAAATCCAAAACCCCACTGAAATCTTATATTTGCCAGCGGTCCTTTGATTCCAGCATTCGCAAACACGTGCTCGAATGGGATGCGAATGCTGGAATCGGATCACCAGGTGTTGCATTCTCAACATTTCCATCCGGCGGATTGTCCGCTAAGGACTTGTCATACGATCATTGACCTCCCGGCATGACGATGCCGGTCGAGCAATTTCTGGAGATCATCTATGTCGAGGCGAGCGCTCAGTCTGGCGGCGGCGGTGCTTTGGATGAGCGCTGCCGGTCCGGCGGCGGCGCAAAATCTCGAGGCCGGTAAAACTCCGGCCCAGATTTTCGCTGCGACATGCGCGGTTTGCCACAAGAGTCCCCATGGGCTGCTCAAGAGCGTGGCGCCCGGTTCTCTCCCCGGCTTCTTGCGCCAGCACTATACAACGAGCACCGACATGGCGGGCGCGATGAGCGCCTACGTCCTGTCGAACGGAGCCGCGAACAGGCGGGCCGGTGACGACCTCACGCGGGAGGGGCGCGAGTTGACGTCGCCGAAGCCGCGGGAGCGGGACGCCGAACCGAAGGAACGACAGGAGCGGCATATCGGGGCCGAGAAGCCCGTGCGCGGACATGCCGCCAAGCCGAAGGACGAAGGAGCGGGCGAGGCCGACGCCAAGGGTAAAAAGCCCAAGGTTGACAGGCGCAAGCCGAAGAATGCTCCCGCGAAGGATGAGCCGAAGGATACGTCCAGGCCGGCACCCGACACGGCTGCACAGCCGAAGCCGGAAGCACCGGTCGCCGCGCCTGCAAGCCCGGCGGAGCCGGCTGCTCAGCCCGAATCCAAACCGGCCGCGCCCGCGCCGGAAGCGCCTGCGAAGAAGCCCGACGAGGCCAAGCCCGCGTCGAACATGCCGGTCTTCAATGTCGAGCCGAAAGCGGACACGGCTCCGGCTGCACCTGCGCCGGACAAGCCGGCCGAGACTGCACCGGCGGGCGCCCCGGCCGCGCAATAGGCCTGTCCCGCCGAGAGCGTTTCAGATTTTTCTGGACGTAGATGATTTGTCATGGCCGGGCATGAACGTCCTTTTGTCCCGGCCATGATGAATTGCGGGTTCAACGCATGAAAAATCCGGCCCGTTTCCGGGCCGGATTTTTCACGATTGCAATGGAGTGAGGCTTACTGCTCGCTCGGGGCCGCTTCCGGCGCGTCGCCATGGTCCTGCGCTTCCGGATCGAAGAACTCGCCGGCAGCCGCGATCGCTTCCGCCGCCGCGTCCTGATCTTCCTGACGCGTGGAGATGTCCTCGCCGCGGTTGATGCGCTCGGCTTCCGCCTCGCTGCGCGCGACGGTGGCGGTCACATGAATCTCGACCTCGGGATGAACGGCGATCGTGATCTTGTGCTGGCCGATTTCCTTGATCGGGTGCTCGAGCAGAACCTGATGACGGCTGAGCGAAACGCCGTCGGCAGCCAGAGCCGCCATGATGTCGCGCACCGAGACCGAACCGAAGAGCTGGCCGCTTTCGGAAGCCTGACGGATGACGATGACGTTGCGGCCCTCGATCTTCTCGGCAACCTTGGAGGCTTCGCCCTTGGCCGCGATGTTCTTGGCTTCGAGGTCGGCCTTCATGCCGTCATACTTGGCGCGGTTCGCCTCGGTCGCGCGCAGCGCCTTGTGGCGCTTGAGCAGGAAATTGCGGGCGTAGCCGTTTTTGACGTTCACGATGTCGCCCATCTGGCCGAGTTTGGCGACGCGTTCGAGCAGGATGACTTCCATTGGTATTCTCCTTGAGAAGAGGTGATAGAGGGATCTCTTGAGGTGAAGGTTAAAGTTCAGCCGGGGTCCGGCAGCCCGCCTTGTTTCCGCCAGTAGCGTTTGCGGATGCCGAAGGCGGCGTCGGCGAGGCCGAGCACGATCGCGCCTGCGAGCGGCCAGCCGATGAAAGCGGTGAGGGCGTAGATGCCGCTCAGCATGAAGGAGCGCCCCGCCATGGTCTGGCTGACGGTGTGCAGGACGGCGAATCCGGTCATGCCGTAGGCGAGCAGCAGCGAGGCGGTGATGATCTTGGCGATCAGCGCGGTCAGCCCGCCGAAGAAGCAGAGCACGAGCGCGATGGCGAGCGCGGCGAGTACCGGCTGCGGCATCTCGGTCGCGCGCAGGTCCGGCCACGGGCGCTTCAGAAGCTGCGAGGTCTGGGCGATCTTGGCCGCGAGCCACAGGTTGAGCGTCAGGGTGAGCATCGCGACCAGCGCGGCCGCGCCGGGGGCGATCGCAACCAGTGCCTCGATGACGGGATCGGGCGCGGTGCCATGGGCGATTCCGCCCTGGTTTGCGACGTCGGAGAGGTGCGTCAAACTTTTACGCATCACACCCAGGATCGTATCGACGTCGGTGCCCAGCGTCAGAAGCGCCCCGGCGGTGGTGAGGGACGCAAAGCCCGCGATCCACACAAGGATGCGGCCGACCGGGTACCAGTCGAGAGTGGACGGCGGGGTGTAGCCGTCATCGTTGGTGCGCGCGAGCAGCGCAAGATGGCCGAGCCAGAGCGCGGGCAGGGCGACCATCACGGCGTAGGCCAGCATGTACATCGGGCCGAAGGCCGCGCCGAGACCGAGCACCGCGGCCACGCCCGCGATAAGCCCGGCCCGCGATCCCCAGCCGAGTGCAACGACCATCAGCGGCAGCGGCGCGAGATAAAACAGCGCAAGCGACAGCACCGCGCCCGATGCGATCGAGGCGAACATCATGGCCGACGCGAGCGCGGCCGCCAGTGCGATGAGAATCGTCGTTGCCATCATCAGCTGTCCCGCCCCCTTCGAGCGGTTAGAGGCTTCTGCCCCAACCATCCACGACTGCTGTCGCCGCCGTGTTATGAAAATCGCTCCTCATGGAGCGCGAAATTTGCTCCTCATCCCGTGGGATGAGGAGCGGAATTGTTCGCCTTAGCGGATCACGTAAGGCAGGAGGCCCAAGAACCGCGCGCGCTTGATGGCGCGGGCCAGTTCGCGCTGCTTCAGCGCGGACACGGCCGTGATGCGGCTCGGCACGATCTTGCCGCGCTCCGACACGTAACGCATCAGCAGCTTGGAATCCTTGAAGTCGATCTTCGGCGCATTCGGACCCGTGAACGGGCAGGTCTTGCGACGGCGGAAGAACGGACGGCGTGCACCAGCGTCAGCCATGATTCTTACTCCTCTACCGATGCGGTTGCGTCTTCGTCACGCGACCGGCGCGGGCCGCGCTCGGAACGGAAACCGCCATCGCGGCCGCCGCCGAATCCACCGCCACGGTCATCGCGCTCGCGATCCCGGTCGGCCTTGCGCATCATCGCGGACGGGCCTTCCTCGAGTTCGTCGACGCGAACGGTCAGATAACGGATGATGTCTTCGTTGATGCGCTCCTGCCGCTCGATCTCGGAAACGATCGCGGCCGGGCCATCGATATTCAGCAGCACGAAGTGAGCCTTGCGGTTCTTGTTCATGCGGTAGGTGAGCGAACGCACGCCCCAGTTCTCGGTCTTGGCGACCTTGCCGCCGAGACCTTCGATCACGGAGGTGATCTGGGTGGTGAATTCTTCGACCTGTTGGGCGCTCGCGTCCTGACGCGCGAGGAAGACATGCTCGTAAAGAGGCATGGGAGTCCTTTCCAGTGTTGGCGCGGGTCCTGGCGGCAAGCCCTTCGAGACCTTCGGAAAGGACCTCGATATTGCTCAGAAGGCGGAAGCACGGGACGACGGGCCGACTGGCCCTGTAACCTCAATCGAACGATGATTGATGAAACCGTCCGTTCAGCTCCCGGCCGGGACCCACGGATGCGCGCTTTATAGGCGATTTGCGGCGGTTGGCAAGGGATTAGCGAGGCGGTTTGAGCCGGATTTGGCGCGAAAATCGAGACGTTTACGGTGGTTTGAGGGGCCATGCGCTCAAAACCGGGGATTTGCCTGCGGTTCCGCGCCGTCAGCTTGACAGCCCCCGGCCTGGCGGTGTCTTACCACCCCACGTTTGGGAGGCCTTTATGACGGCAGCATTTACATTTCCGGGACAGGGTTCGCAGGCCGTCGGCATGGGCAAGGCGCTGGCCGAGGCGTTTCCGGCCGCGCGCGCGGTGTTCGACGAGGTCGATGCGGCGCTCGGCGAGAAACTCAGCACCGTGATCTGGGACGGCCCCGCCGAGGCGCTTCAACTCACCGAAAACACCCAGCCCGCGCTGATGGCGATGTCGCTCGCGACCTTGCGGGTGCTCGAGACGGAGGCAGGGATCGACCTTGCGCGGGATGCCGCGTTCGTCGCGGGCCATTCGCTCGGGGAATATTCGGCGCTGGCGGCGGCGGGCAGCCTGTCGATCGCCGACACAGCGCGGCTGTTGCGGATTCGCGGAACCGCGATGCAGAAGGCGACGCCGGTCGGCGTCGGTGCGATGGCCGCCTTGCTTGGCCTCGACTACGAGACCGCCGTGGCGGCGGCCAATGAGGCCGCACAGGGACAGGTCTGTCAGGCCGCGAACGACAATGGCGGCGGTCAGGTCGTCGTCTCCGGCGACAAGGCCGCGGTGGAGCGCGCGGTCGAGATCGCCAAAGCCAGGGGCGCCAAGCGCGCGATGCTGTTGCAGGTGTCCGCACCGTTTCATTGCCGCCTGATGCAGCCTGCCGCCGATGCGATGGCCGAGGCGCTCGCGAAGGTCACCGTCAACAAGCCGGTGGTGCCGGTGGTTGCGAACATCCTCGCGGGTCCGGTCACTGATCCCGATCAAATTCGCAAGCTGCTGGTGGAGCAGGTCACCGGCACGGTGCGCTGGCGCGAAAGCGTCGCTTATATGGCTGCCCACGGTGTCACGCATTTTCTGGAGATCGGTTCGGGCAAGGTGCTCACCGGCCTCGTGAAGCGGATCGCGGATGGCGCGGTCGGCGTCGCGGTCGGCGGCCCCGGCGACATCGCCGCAGCCAAGGATGCCATCGCCGCCGCGCGCGGGTGATTGAAGGAGACGTTGATGTTCGATCTGACAGGCAAGACCGCGCTCGTCACCGGCGCGACCGGCGGCATCGGCAACGCCATCGCCAGGGCGTTGCACACGCAGGGTGCGACGGTCGCGATTTCCGGAACCCGGCGCGAGGTGCTCGATGCGCTCGCGGGTGAGTTGAAGGAGCGCGTTCACGTTCTGCCGTGCAATTTGTCCGACAAGGATGAGGTCGAGGCGCTGGTTCCGGCATCCGAGAAGGCGATGGGGCAGCTCGACATCCTCGTCGCCAACGCAGGCATCACCCGGGACAATCTCTTTGTGCAATTGCGCGACGAGGATTGGGATCAGGTGATCGACGTCAATCTCACCGCGACCTTTCGCCTCGCGCGCGCCGCGACCAAATTGATGATGCGCAAGCGCTTCGGCCGCATCATCGGCATCACCTCGGTGGTCGGCGTCACCGGCAATGCGGGGCAGGTCAATTACGTGTCGTCGAAGGCGGGCCTGATCGGCATGATGAAGTCGATCGGCCAGGAATACGCCCGGCGAAATGTGACGGCGAATTGCATCGCACCCGGTTTTATTGCGACCGCGATGACGGATGCGCTGAACGACAAGCAGAAGGAAGCCATTCTCGGCAAGGTTCCGGCGGGACGGCTTGGCTCGCCCGACGACATCGCGGCGGCGGCAGTCTATCTGGCCTCCAACGAGGCGGCCTACGTCACGGGCCAGACCATTCATGTCAATGGCGGAATGGCAATGATTTGAGCATCTTGGGAGATTCGTTGTGCCGTTTTATGACGGTTTGACGGTATCGCCCGGCTTGGCCAAGCCCCCCGACCTGTGCTATTCGGATGCCGTCTCGTTGCGCGATGTCCGGTCGTATGGGGAAGGTTTTCGACCGGTCGGACCTCAGGGTCGGGGCGGATTCGCCGCAAAACGGCTGGCCGTTTTGGGGTGGGCGCGCAAGGGGAAGAACGTCGTTGCAGGAAATCAAAACCCTGTATATTCCCGATGCGTCATCTGTTGAGGTTCGCAGGGGACTGTCGGTCTGCGGGTGCGCGGATCGAACCGGGCGGGCGGCATAGAGTTTTTAGAAGGTCAACACCGGCTCGTATCGTTTTACGATCGGGTTAAACGAAGCAAACACGAGGTTGAAACGATGAGTGAGATTGGCGAGCGCGTGAAGAAGATCGTTGTGGAGCACCTCGGTGTCGAACCGGAGAAAGTGGTGGATACCGCGAGCTTCATCGACGACCTCGGCGCCGACAGCCTCGACACTGTCGAACTGGTGATGGCTTTCGAAGAAGAATTCGGTTGCGAGATTCCGGACGACGCGGCGGAGACCATCCTCACGGTTGGCGACGCCACCAAGTTCCTCGAAAAGAACGCGAAGAGCTAAGCTCCTTCTGCGGTAGCTGATGTCGGCGGGTTGTTGTGCGCAACGGCCCGCCGTCTTTCTGTTTGGCACATCGGAGCATCTGATATGAGGCGAGTGGTCGTCACCGGCCTCGGCATGGTCTCGCCGCTGGGGGGCGGCGTGGAGCCGACCTGGAAGCGCATCCTCAACGGTGAAAGCGGCGCGCGGAAGATCGAGCATTTCGATGTCTCCGACCTCACCAGCCAGATTGCCTGCGTTGTGCCGCGCGGCGACGGCACCGAGGGCACCTTCAATCCCGATCTGTGGATGGAGCCGAAAGAGCAGCGCAAGGTCGATGACTTCATCATCTTCGCGATGGCGGCAGCATCCGAGGCGCTCAACGACGCCGGCTGGCATCCGTCCACCGAGGAAGAGCGTTGCGCCACCGGCACGATGATCGGCTCCGGCATCGGCGGCATTCAGGGCATCGGCGAGACGGCCGTGCTGCTGCATGAGCGCGGTCCGCGCAAGGTTTCGCCGTTCTTTATCCCGGGACGCCTCATCAATCTCGCCTCCGGCTATGTCTCGATCCAGCACGGCCTCAAGGGTCCGAACCATTCGGTTGTGACAGCCTGCTCGACCGGCGCGCACGCCATCGGCGATGCGTCGCGGCTGATCATGCTCGGCGATGCCGACGTGATGGTCGCGGGCGGTGCGGAATCCCCGGTCAATCGTCTGGCGATGGCGGGCTTCTGCGCGTTGCGCGCGATGTCCACGAAATTCAACGACAAGCCCACGGCGGCCTCGCGGCCTTACGACGCCGACCGCGACGGCTTCGTGATGGGCGAGGGCGCGGGCATTGTGGTGCTCGAAGAATACGAGCACGCGAAAAAACGCGGCGCGAAGATCTACGCCGAAATCGTTGGCTACGGTCTGTCCGGCGACGCCTATCATATCACCGCGCCGGCATCCGATGGCGATGGCGCCTATCGCTGCATGAGTGCCGCGATGAAGCGCGCGGGCCTTCTTGCCTCCGACATCGACTACATCAATTCCCACGGCACCTCGACGCCGCTCGGCGACGAGATCGAACTGGGCGCGGTGCAGAAGCTGCTGGGCAACACGGCCTCGAAGGTGGCGATGTCATCGACGAAATCGTCGATCGGCCATCTGCTCGGCGCGGCAGGAGCCGTGGAGGCGATCTTCTGCGTGCTGGCGCTGCGCGACAATATGGCGCCTCCGACGCTGAACCTCGACAATCCGTCGATCGAGACCGCCATCGATCTTGTGCCGCACAAGGCCAAGTCACGCGAAATTAATGTCGTCCTGTCGAACTCGTTCGGTTTTGGCGGCACCAATGCATCGTTGATCATGAAGCGGGTGGTGAACTGAGGGGGACGCCTCGGCTTCACCGCGAGAGAACTTTCGGTCATATTGCGATCCCAAGTTTGTGCGAGAGATCGGGCCAGAACGGATTCGGATTTCGGACATGAGTCAAAGGCCTCCCATTGAACCGCGCAGCCCGCGCGCGGCGTTAGAGCCGCAGCAGGTTCCGCCTCCGAAGCGTTCCGACAGCGCGCGCAATCCGTTTGTGATCGCGGGCAACGCCATCATCACGATTCTCCTGGTCCTGATGCTGGGCGCGGGCGGTCTTTATATCTACGGCAAGCAGATGCTGGCCGCGAAAGGGCCGCTGACCGCCGACAAGGTCGTCAATATTCCGCCGCGTGCTGGCATGACGGACATCGGCGACATCCTGTTGCGCGAAGGCGTCATCAAGGCGGACCGCTGGACCTTTATCGGCGGCGTGCTGGCGCTCAACGCGCGCACCTCGCTCAAGTCGGGCGAATTCCTGTTCCAGAAGAATGCGAGCCTGTCGGATGTCATCGGAACCATCGTCGATGGCAAGGTGGTGCAGCATGCCTTCACCATTCCGGAAGGTCTGACATCGGAACAGATCGTCCAGCGCTTGCAGGATAACGACATCTTCGCAGGCTCGTTGCGCGAGGTGCCGCGCGAAGGCACGCTGCTGCCGGACACCTACAAGTTTCCGCGCGGCACGCAGCGCGAGCAGGTGATCCAGCGCATGCAGCAGGCGCAGAAGCGGCTGCTCGCGGAAGTCTGGGAGCATCGCAATCCCGATCTGCCATTACGTTCGCCGGAACAGCTCGTGACGCTGGCATCCATCGTCGAGAAGGAAACCGGCCGCGCCGACGAGCGAAGCCGCGTCGCCTCGGTGTTCGTCAACCGGTTGCGCCAGAAGATCAAGCTGCAATCCGATCCGACCATCATCTATGGCCTTGTCGGCGGCAAGGGCACGCTCGGACGGCCGATCAAGCGCAGCGAGATCCAGCAGCCGACGCCATACAACACCTACGTCATCGAGGGGTTGCCGCCGGGACCGATCGCCAATCCGGGACGCGCCTCGCTTGAGGCGACCGCCAATCCCGCGCGCACGCGTGACCTGTATTTCGTGGCTGACGGCACCGGCGGGCATACGTTCACCGAGAATTATAACGAGCATCAGAAAGCGGTGGCGAAGCTGCGCTCGATCGAGCGTCAACAGAACGA
The DNA here is from genome assembly GCF_029030725.1 of [Pseudomonas] carboxydohydrogena. Lineage (NCBI taxonomy): Bacteria > Pseudomonadati > Pseudomonadota > Alphaproteobacteria > Hyphomicrobiales > Nitrobacteraceae > Afipia > Afipia carboxydohydrogena. The sequence goes on along the minus strand of NZ_CP113162.1, from coordinate 1,979,898 downwards.
CGCCGCCGCGCCGGACGACGTGCCGCCTCCGGTCGCAGTTCCCTCCAGCGCGCCATCCGAGCCCGCTGCCGCGCAGCCGCAGCCTCCGGCCGCGCCCGCCAGACGCGCCGCGCCGAAGGCCGCTCCGAAATCATCTCACGGCAAGCAATCGCTGGCTCCCAAGGCCGGTGATGCATGGGCGGGCGTGACCTCGGCGGCGGCGCAAACCCGCAAGCCGGCATCCCACGCCAGACCGGCCACGGCATCGGCCCACGCTGCGGCGGATACGGCTTCCGCAACGCGCTGAATTTCAGGCAATTCGCAGGAAATTCTCAAGGGACGGACGCCAAAACGGTCTGCACCATGGCCCAATTCGGGGTATGGTCGCGGCGGTTCACGCACAGCGAATCCATCTGATTTGAACGGAGCTTTTCGACAATGGCGTTGTCGAGCATGACCGGCTTTTCGCGAAGCCACGGCACCAGCGGACCTTATACGTTCGAATGGGAATTGAAGTCGGTCAACGCCAAGGGTCTGGACCTGCGTGTGCGCCTGCCGCAGGGGTGGGACGATCTCGAAGGCACGGTGCGCAAACGGATCGGTGAGGCGGTGTCGCGCGGCACGGTCTATGCCAACCTCACCGCCAAGCGCGCGGGCTCCGCTTCTGTCGCGCGCATTAACGACGACATTCTCGCTTCGGTGCTCGCCACCGCGCGCGATCTCGCAGCAAAGACAGGCGCCGCGCCGCCGACGGTCGATGGCCTGCTGGCGGTGAAGGGCGTGATCGACATTGTCGAGCCCGAGAGCGACGAGGCCGAAATCGCCGCGGCCAAGGCCGCCGCCATCGCCGCATTCGAGACGGCGCTGTCCGGCCTTGTCGAGATGCGGGATCGCGAAGGCGTTTCGCTCGGCGAGATCCTGACGCAGCGCGTCAACGACATCGAGCGGCTTGCGGCGAAAGCCGAGGCCGCGCCGGGGCGCAAGCCGGAAGCGATCAAGGCGCGCCTCGCCGAGCAGATCGCGACATTGCTCGATGCGTCGGATCGCTTCGATCCGGACCGGCTGTCGCAGGAAGCGCTGCTGATCGCGACCAGGGCCGACATCCGCGAGGAGCTCGACCGGATCGGCTCGCATGTCGCACAGGCACGCGAGCTGTTGGCGAAGGGCGGCCCGGTCGGACGGCGGCTCGACTTCCTGTCGCAGGAATTCAACCGGGAAGTGAACACCACCTGTTCGAAATCGAACGATGTCGAACTGACCAATATCGGCCTCGAGATGAAGAACATCGTCGAGCAGTTCCGCGAGCAGGTTCAGAATCTGGAGTGACCGCGATGGTTCGCAATGCGCTCGCCGGAGAGCGGCGTGGCCTGATGTTCGTGTTGTCGTCGCCATCCGGCGCGGGCAAGTCCACGCTGTCGCGGATGCTGATCGAGAAGACGCCGGGCCTGCGGATGTCGGTATCCGTCACGACGCGCGCGAAGCGGCCGGGGGAAGTCGAGGGCGATCATTATTACTTCGTCGACAAGGAGCGTTTCGACGAGATGGTTCGGAAAAAAGAACTGCTCGAACATGCGCCGGTGTTCGACAATCATTACGGCACGCCGCGCCATGCGGTGGAGAAGGCGCTGTCCGCAGGTGAGGACGTGCTGTTCGATATCGACTGGCAGGGCACGCAGCAACTGCGCGAGAAGGCGCGGGCCGATGTCGTCAGCGTGTTCATCCTGCCGCCGTCGGCGCAGGACCTTGAAAGGCGGCTTCATACCCGCGCGCAGGATTCCGACGCGGTGATCCGTGGCCGCATGGATCGCGCGGCGCATGAACTGAGCCATTGGGCCGAGTACGACTATGTCGTGCTCAACAACGATCTCGATCAGGCCTTCAGCGAGGTCGAGACGATCCTGCGTGCCGAACGGCTGAAGCGCGAGCGGCAGACGGGGCTGTCGGCGTTCGTGCGCGGATTGCAGGATCAGCTAGAGAAATAACATTTTCCTGCTCGTGCGCGGCGCGACGCAGAAGCTGCTCGATCTCGTCGAGGTCCTGCGGTGCCAGCGATGCGCGCGCGGCGGATGCCCATCGCGATGGTGCGATCATCTGATCGTAGGACGGGGCCATCGGAGCCGTGCCTTCGTTCCTGTCGCCCCATATGTCGCGGCGAGGGCCGGGCGTGTTGCGTGCAGCGTGCTCTGCTCGTCCGAAATACCGGAACGTGACGAATCCGAGAATGCCCGCGAACCCCAGGGCGATGAGGAGTGCGCCGAGCATTGTCCGCCACGATGAAAGACTGGCGGGCTGATCGGACGGCGCGGCGTTTTGATCTGGTGTGGCGGTTGTGGACTGTGCGGCAGGCGAGGGAGATGCTGCCGGAGCGGGTTCTGCGTCTTGCGATGGCGCTGGTTGCAGAGGCGCGGGCTGCGAATTCGCAAGTGATGTCGATTGCCCTGTGGTCTGGCTTGTTGGGCGAAAGGCATCTGCGTCCGGCCATTGCTGCGTGAGCAGCGGCGCGGACGCGATGCTGTCAGATGTTGCTTGCGTCGCCGCAGGTTCGCTTGCTTCGGTCGCGGTCGCGGTCGCGGCTTTCGGTGTGAACGGCGCTGCCCGCGAAGGTTTGGCGGTCGGTTGCTCCGGAGCCTCGGCGCGCGCATCGAGATCCTGCCGGGTCGCGGGCTTCGCGTCCGACGTGGATGAGGCTTTGGGTTGTGCTGCCTGCCGCGTGGTTATCTTCGCGCCGGCCTCGCCGAGATACCAGCACTTGCGCCCGGCGCTGCGGTCCGTGTGGTAATACCAATGCTTGCCTTGAGGTGCCGCACCTTTGGGTACGGGCTGGCAGGCATCGGCATTGGCCTGCTGTGCCGGAGGCGCTTGCTGTCCGGAGGTCGCTGCCTGTTGTGCGAGCGACGGCGTTAGGCCGCAGAGAACGGCGATCAGGGCCATCGGCGCAAGTTTGAAATTCCGGTTTGTCATGGTTCCCCCGCGTCGGATCGTGACGTCGTGCGCGGTGCGCGATGGGATCGTTGTCAACGAGATGGGCCGCAATGGGCCGCAAATGCGAAACGCATGAGACAAAATTGGGGCGGTGAAAATCCTCCGGGATCGCCACAATTCCGATTCTCTCGCCGAGAGCGCACAAGGTGAGTGAGCAGGGATGGAATAGGCCGGCTTCACGGTAAGCCCGTGAAGTCTTGCCTACGTATCAACACGGCATTCGCGCCGTGCAACCATGAAATTAAAATCGCATTAACCATGCGGCTTCGATGCTTCGCGTCATCGATCGGCTGACATCGGGAAGCGAGGATTGCCATGACTGGAGACTCTGCAAACGGCGCGGGCGTGTTGAACGAGGAGATCAAGGCGCTTCTGATTTTACTGTTGTTGAAGGGGGGTACGCCGTCCGACGAGATCGAGACGGCGCTGCGTCTTGCAGGCAGCCGTCCGGTGCATTCCAGTTCGCTCGAGCAGGAGGCCATGTGTCCGCTGGCCCGCGCGGCGGTGCTCGCGATGGCGCCGCCGGTAACGGTTGCACAGCGGCCGCAGGCACGACCGGCATCGTTGCAGCCCGTGGCGTCGGCGAAACAGATTTTCAGAAACGATCAATTGGCGCCGCTGCACGGTTACGCCGCGTAGGTGCTTCACACGTCATTGGTGAGAATGATCCGCCCGGTGACGTGACCCCGGCGCAGCTTGTCCATCCAGACGGCCGCTTCGTGCATCGGCGCTTCCTGCATCGGCACGGGTGCGATGCGCCCGCTGCGGGCGAGGTCGAGCAATTCGCGCGCCTCGGTAAGCGTGCCGGTCATGAAGCCTTCGATGCTCATGCGCTTGTGCACCCAGCTTATCGCAGGGACGCTGAAGGAGCCGCCGATCAGGCCGGAGACCACGATCTTGCCGCCGCGCGCGAGCGCGCCCATCGCGAATGCGAGCGAGTTTTCGCTCCCCGCGAAATCGACGATGACATCGAAGCCGCCGCCGCTTTCCTTCAGCATGCGGCGCGCAGTCTCCCGTGCCGCCGGATCGTAAGCCGTCGCAGCGCCTGCTTCGATCGCCGCGGCACGCGCGGCCTTGCTGAGGTCGGCGACCGCGATGGTCTCGATGCCCATCGCGCGGGCGATCGACAGTCCCATCAGCCCGACGCCGCCCATACCGATCAGCAGGAGGTTGCGGCGGCGCGGATGCATAGCGGCGCGCTTCATCGCGCCATAGGCGGTGAGGCCGGAACACATCAGAGCTGCGGCGAAGCTCGCGGGCAGCGGATCGTAGGACAGCAGATAGCGGCTGTCGGGCACGATGACATGGCTGGCGAAGCCGCCGTCGAGTGCCACGCCGAGATAGCGATTGCGCGCGCACAGGTTCTCGTCGCCATTGACGCAGTCGCGGCATGTGCCGCAGCCGATCCATGGAAATGCGACGCGCCGCTGTCCGATCAGATCGCGCGGCAGGTCAGGGCCGACAGCTTCGATGGCGCCGACGATCTCGTGGCCGAGCGTGAAGGGGAGTTTGATGCCGCGCGTGATGTCGATGCGCTGGCCATTTCCCGCGTCGAAGAAGCCGTCCTGCAAATGCAGGTCGGAATGGCACAGACCGCATTTCTCGACGCGCAGCAGCACCTCGCCGCCCTGCGGCACGGGGACATCCACAACGGTCTCGCACACGGGCGCTGCGAATTGCACGAGGGACTGGCGGTGCATCAGGGCCATAGAGATCAGGGTTGCTTGAGTTCGGACAGCCGATTGGCCATCGCGACGAAACCGGAGATCGGCACCGTCTCGGCGCGCCGTGTCGGATCGATTCCGGCGGCTTCGGTGAGCAGCGCGGGATCGACGCCGAGCGGCTTGAGACTCTGGCGCAGCATCTTGCGGCGCTGGTTGAAGGCGGCGGCGGCGACCTGTTCCAGCGCGCGGCGCGGGCAAGGCAGCGGCTTCGCTCTCGGGACGAGGCGCACCACGGATGACGTGACCTTCGGCGGCGGCACGAACGCACCGGGCGCGATATCGAACAGGATTTTCGTCTCCGCGCGCCAGTTGGCGAGCACGCCAAGGCGGCCATAGGCGTCGTCGTTTTCCTGCGCGACGATGCGCTCCGCCACCTCGCGCTGGAACATCAGCACCATCATGTCGAACCATGGCGGCCATGGGTCCGCCGTGAGCCAACCGGTGAGCAAGAGCGTTGCGATGTTGTAGGGCAAATTGGCGACGATTTTCGCGCGCGCGCCATTCAGCATCCTGGCGGGATCGAAGTCGATGGCGTCGCCATGCACGATCTCAAGGCGGCCGGGATAGTGCCGCGCGATATCCTCAAGTGCGGGGATCGCGCGGTCGTCGCGCTCCACCGCGATCACGCGTTTTGCGCCCGTGGCGAGCAAGGCCCGCGTCAGCCCGCCGGGGCCGGGACCGATCTCGATCACGGTTGCCTCGTCCAGCGGGCCTGCCGCGCGGGCGATCCGCGCCGTCAGATTGAGGTCGAACAGGAAATTCTGGCCGAGCGATTTGCGCGGGGCGAGATCGTATTTGCGGATGACCTCGCGCAGCGGCGGCAGATCGTCGATCTGGCTCATGATGCGGCGTTCGCGCGCGCCATGCGGGCGGCGAGACGCAGCGCCGCGATCAGGCTCGACGGGTTGGCGCGTCCGGTGCCCGCGATGTCGAACGCGGTGCCGTGATCGGGCGAGGTGCGGATGAAGGGAAGCCCGAGCGTGACGTTGACGCCGCTGTCGAACGCGAGCGTCTTGACCGGGATCAGTGCCTGGTCGTGATACATGCAGATCGCGCAATCGTAGGTCTTGCGCGCGGCTTCGTGAAACATGGTGTCGGCGGGCAAGGGGCCGCGCGCGTCGATACCCTCGCGCCGCAACTGTTCGACGGCGGGCGCGACGATGGCGTCGTCTTCCTTGCCGAGGGAACCGCCTTCGCCAGCATGCGGATTGAGTCCTGCGATGGCGAGGCGTGGCGCGCGCAGCTTCATCCGGTGCGTCATGTCGGCGACGACGATGCGCGCGGTCTCGACGATCATCCCGGTGGTGAGAGTATCAATCGCTTCACGCAGCGGCAGGTGGATCGTGACGGGTACGACGGCGAGCGTCTCGGACCAGATCATCATCACCGGCATCGGCACTTTGCCGTTCGCGGCCGCCAGTTCGGCGAGGAATTCGGTATGGCCGGGATGCTTGAAGCCCGCGCTGTAGAGCACGCTCTTGGCGATCGGGTTGGTCACGATCGCGGAGGCGATGCCCGCCTTCACATCCGCCACGGCCTGTTCGATGGAGGCGATCGCGGCCCACGCGCTGGTTGCGTCAGGCTGTCCGGGCGTGCCGGTGGCGGTATGTCCGGTCGGTGCGACGGGCAGGGCGCGCGCGAAAATTCCGGCAGCGTCCTGTGGCGATGTTTCGGCGATCTCGATTTGCGCGCCAAGCAGCGCGGCGCGGCGGCGGATCAGGTCGGCGTCGCCGGTCAGGTAAAACGGAGGAAGGTTATCGGCGTTACGCCTCAACCATGCGGCAATCGTGATGTCAGGCCCGATCCCGGAGGGCTCACCGATCGTGAGAGCAAGCGGGGCTTGGTGCATCGGCCTTATTTCTGCTTGTACTCGATCATCGCACCCTTGCGGAGGTCGTCGAGATAGGATTTCGACTTCGCTTCATATTTCTGGGCGAACAGCTTGTCGCGCGCCGCCCGCTTGGCGGGCGTATCTGCGGCGGTCACCTTGCGGTCGCACAACGCGACCATCTCGATGCCCTGCTTGGTGACTTCCGGCGGGGTCATCTTGCCGACCGGTGTTTTGTCGAGAAGCTCGCGCAAATTCGATGGCAGGTCGGCCGAGGTCTTGACGATGGTGTCGCGGATGCTGGCCTGACGCAGCGACTTGAATGTAGTGGCGGCTTCCGCACAACTCTGGACACGGTCGCGGATGATCTCGGCTTCCTTCTTGCGTTGCTCGACGACACCCGGGGACGAGCCGCGCGGGACGAAGATCACGACCGGGCGCAACTGGTACTCGTAGCTTTCCGTCTGTTCCGGCGATGTCGCATCCCCGGAGGCGGCGCGCACGTCGCGCTCGCCGACCATCAGGCTTTGCTTGTAGCGTCCGCGCACCAGTGCGCCCCAGGCGGTGTCGGCTTGCAGGCGCAGCTTCATGGTTTCGGGGCGGACGCCCTGTGCCGTGAGAACCTTGGCCAATTGGTCCGCGGACATGCCCATCCGCTGGCCCATGCCCGCAAAAGCGCCATCGACATCCGATGCGCTCAAATTGATTCCGAACTTCTTGGCCTCCTTGATCTTGAGGCGGTCGTCGATCAACTGCTGGATCACTTCCTGACGCGGCGCGGTCTTGCGTGTGGTCAGGGTGATGAGCCGCGAGCGCTGTTCGATGTCGTAGGTCGTGATCGGCTCGCCATTGACCATCACCACCACGGCTTGCGCTCGCGCGTGCGGCGTCGCTGCGAGAAGCGTCAGCAAGGTTGCGAGGGAAAGAGCGAGGCGGCTGGCAAAAACAGAGAGGAATGTCGCTTTCATCATCACATTGCTGTCGGTTTCACCACGGTCGGGCTGCACCGTAGACGTGCAATCGACCACAATTATGTCACGGGGTGGATGAGGAGACGTTCTGCGAAAGCGAGGTTCCGCCGATGGTACGCAAGCCAAGCTGGAACATCACGCGGTGATCGGTGACGGGCGCGATGCTGCCGATCGTCGTGTAGTTGTAGTCCGTCACGTAGTTGACGGCGAGCAGGAAGCAGTCGTCCACGTATCCTGCGCCCACGATGTACTGGTTCACCTTGCTGTTGGCGATGTCGTAGCGCAATCCGCCCGAGACCTGCCAGTTGGCGGCGAGCTTGAACGAACCGGTGCCGAGCAGGCCCTGACGCTCGGTCAGATAGCCGAGTTCAGGTTGTGGCGCATACTTGCCGTACAGGATGCTCGCCGACCAGCGATCGAAATTGGCGCGGCCTTCGGCTTCGAAACGCTTGATGTCCATCGTCGCTTCGTCGAGCCGGAAGCGCGTCGTCAGACTGAAGATCTTGTTGGGCGCGTAGGAGAGGCGGCCGACATAATCCGAGGCTGGCTTGTCGAGACCGGAATCGAGGCCGGTGTTGGTCAGGCTCTGCACCGTATAGGAGTTCAGGCCGTAAAGCTGGTAGGACTGGCCGAACAGCATGTTGACGGTACCGCCGCGATCGAATTGCGTCGTCGCCTGCACGCCGATGTTGGCGCGGCCGCCGCCCTCGACGCGATCCCAGCCGGAGAATTTGTTGACGCTGAACAGATTGGTGTCGTCGAAGGTGAGGCTCTGCGCGTCTTCGTTCGGCAACTGCCCGGCCTTCTGCTCGTTCGGGCGGATGATGACCTGCGCGATCGGCTCGATCGTCGTGGTGCCCCACGGCTGCACGTTGATGAACGGATAGCGATATTCGAGGCCGACCGCCGGCATCAGGCGGGCTTCCTGATAAGTACCGGGAGCGATGAAGTTGGAAACGCCGGGCTGATTGGCAACGCTGGCGTTGATCAAGTCACCGCGCAACGAGACGAACGGCGTGAAAATCTGGCCCCACGGATCGGTGAAGGACCGTCTCCACTGAGCTTCGCCTGACAAGCGGGTGTAATCCCCTGGTACGCCACGAAGAACGCAATTCGTTCGAGCGAGTGGATCTGCGTTCATGATGCAGGACGTCGGATTCGGCGTCCAATTCGTCTGCATCTGGGTCTGTGCGTTCTTCGAGATTGCGTCGAAGTTTGCTTCGCTGCGCGTCAGGTTGACGAAGTTGCCCTTGTAGCTGAACTCGCCGCCCAGCAGGTTGTGGCCGAGCACGTTGTTGTAGTCGACCACCGGCGCGACGATGGGAATCTGCTTCTGCACGTCGGCGGCGTTGAAGCCGTAGTAGTAGATCGAGCGAATGTCGAAATAGCTGCGGTTGCCGACGCCGGTGAGGTAGACCTGCGAGATGCCTTCGGTCGGCGTCAGCAGGAACGAGCCCAGCGGGTTCTTGTAGGGGCCGAGCTTGTAGTCGCTGAAGAAGCGGTTGTCGGTCGCAAGCACGGCGGTCCAGCCCGCGACCCATTTGTCGTTCAGCGCGAACTGACCGTTCGAATCGAGGCCGCCGCGCCAGTTGCGGTCGCCGACCTGCCCGGCATACGCGCTTGGGTCTTCCTGATGGATGCCGTAGCCGCGGATTTCATACGCGCCATTGACGAGACGCTGGCGGAAGTCGATCTGGCCGAGCACGCCCTGCCGCGTCGTGATGCGCGGCGAAATGGTCATGTCGTAGTTCGGCGCGATCGCCCAGTAGAACGGAATTTCCGCGCTGTAGCCGGTGTACGAGTTGTAGCCCGCCCACGGCATCAGGAAGCCGGTCTTGCGCTTCACGGTCGGATCGGGCGTCGAGAAATACGGCAGGTAGGCGAGCGGCTGGCCGAAGAACTCCACCTTCGCATCCTCGAAGTAGAGCATCTGCTCGGTCTTGTTGTGGATGATGCGCGCGGCCTTCACCTGCCACAACGGCGGACGTTCGGGATGATCGCGGCAGGGCGCGCAGGCGGTGTAGGTGCCGCTCTGGAAAATCGTGATGTCGCCATTGCTGCGATCGGCGCGCGCCGCCGACATCCGCGTCTCGTCGGGCGTGTTGAGGCGCAACGAATCGACGAAGCCGTCGCGATAGTCGTCGGACAGATCGAGCAGGTTGGCATTCACCACCTTGCCGTCGGCCTCGGTGAGGCGGACGTTGCCCTCGGCGTGAAGGCGCTTGGTCTTCTGGTCATAGATGACCTTGTCGGCTTCGAGCGTCGAGCCGTTGTAGTAGATCTGGACGTTGCCGACGGCGGCGACGCGATTGTTGTTGTAGTCGTAATTGATCTCGAGCGCCTTCACGAGCATCTGCCCGTTATTGGCATTCGGGTCCTTCGGCGGTTTCGGCACCGGCGGACGCTTGTTGTAGATGAAATTGTTGGTGGCCGCCGTGGCGGAACCGGGCAGGGCCAGCGCGCCCGCGCCGAGCATCAGGACGGCGGACATGACGAGGCGATAGCGGCGCAGCCTCATGCGCCGCCTGAACCCAGGCGTCCGTCCATGGAGGGCGGCAAAACCAGCCACTACCCGTCCTCCTGATGCAGCAAGGCCAAAAAGCCGGTCAGGCCGCCCACACAGACAGGCAGCCATGCGGCAGCGAGCGGATGCATCAACTCGGCCTTGCTTAAATCCTCAGTTACTTTCGACAGGACATAGAGCAGAAAGCCCGCTGCCACGCCACTTAAAACCATCTTTTGCACGCCGCCGAAGCGGAAGAACCGCAGGCTGACGGCGGCCGCGACGAGCACCATCGAGGCCAGCAAAAACGGCCTCGCGAGCAGCTTCTGGTACTGCAAACGGTACCCCGCTGTGGCCAGACCGGAGCTTGCCGAGGACTGGATGTACCCCGGAAGTTGCCAAAATGACACAGTTTCGGGCGTGGCAAAGCTGTTCCGGACCTGCGCGGGGGTGAGATTCGTTCTGAGCAGGAGGTTGTCCTGAATGACCGGCGCGGCGGTCATGGAATGGATTCGCGCGCCTCCGAGCCTCCATTCGCCGGGCTCCAGATTCGCGTCATTGGCGTCGATTCGGTCGCGGAAGCTGCCATCCGGGTTGAAGCGGAAGACGGTCACGCCGGAGAGCCGCGTGCCCTGATTCTGGGAAAGCGCCGCGCTGATGATGGACTGGCCTTCCGATGTCACCTGATTGATCCAGGACTGTTCGACGTTCTGGACGCCGCCGTTGGAAAACAGCTTCGCTTCCATCTCCTTGCTGCGTTCCTGCATCGCGGCCGAAATCGGATTGTAAACGACGGTCGCCAACACGCCCATGAGGAGGGCGGCGACCAGCGCGGGCGTGATGAACTGCCACGCCGAAATCCCGGCGGCGCGCGCCACAACCAGTTCGAGGCTTCGCGACAGCGCGAGGTAGCAGCTCATCGCGCCGATCAGGATGCAGAACGGCATCAGCTTTTCCAGCAGTTGCGGCACCCGGAACAGCGATGTTTCCGCCACCATGATCGCGGACGCGGTCGGAATGCTCGATGTCCGGCGCACCATTTCGATGTAGTCGACCAGAACCAGCAGCAGGAAAATGCCGAGGAACACCGCGAGCGAGGCGGTGATGAAACGTCTGGCGAAATAGCGGGCGAGCGTGGTGGTCAGCATGCGGCCGATGGCTCGTTTGCGGAATGCTGCGTCAGCGCGCGGGCCCGCCGCGCGCACGCCGCGCAACGACCGAAGGCCGGGTCCGGCATAACGGCCAGCCCCGCGCAGGCGATATCAATCGACGCCATCGAACTACAGTATCCCCAATGTCTCCAGGCGATGCCGGTCCGGACTGGCTGTGAGGCCAAATCCCCCTCGGGCCGGTATCGCCCGGCGTCATTATAACTCAACTATCCCGTTGATCCGCCGATAAAATGGCTGACCCAAGGCAGCGCGGGCGGAGTGGTTAACAAAACCTGCTTGCGTGGCTTTCGCGTCACGATTCGAGGTATCTCCGTCTGCAATCGTGATGCCGCAGCCTTCTCCATCCTTTGCAGGGCGGATGCGGAGGCGCATATAGTGATAATCCCGCCGCATAACACCGTGGTTCGATTCCGATCGACGTATCCGCGATCCGCACGTTCAAGTTTGGAGGATTTTCGTATGACCGACGCCGTCAAGGTCGGCTTTGTCCCGTTTTCGACCGCGCCGAAGGGCGTCCTCGTGGTTTTCACCGATGAATCGATGAAGTTCGGCCCCGCGAGCCGCAAATTGCTGGCGGGCGCGGAGGACTCCATCAAGCGCGCGGCGTCGGCGGCCGACTTTAAGGGCAAAAGCGGCGCGGCGCTCGATCTGCTTGCGCCTCAGGGGTTGAAGGTCGGTCGCCTGATCGTGGCCGGCACCGGCAAGGCCGGTTCGGTGAAGGATGAGGATTTCATCAAGCTCGGCGGCGCCGTGACCGGCAAGCTCGGATCGAATGCGAGCGCGGTAACGCTTGTCGCCGAATTGCCGGGCGGCGCGATGAAGCCGCATCAGGCGGCGGCTGTTGCTGCGGGCGCGCGGCTGCGCGGCTACAAGTTCGACCGCTACAAGACCAAAACGAAAGACAAGGACAAGGCGCTCGTCGCGCAGGTTTCGGTCGCCGTCGCCGATGTCGCGGCCACGCGCAAGGCATTTACGCGCGATGCCAACGTCGTCGATGGCGTTTTGCTCGCGCGAGAACTCGTCAACGAGCCGCCGAATGTGCTGTTTCCGGCCGAATTCGCGCGCCGCGCCGCGCAATTGCGCAAGCTCGGCGTCCAGGTCGAGATCCTCGACGTCAAGGCGATGGAGAAGCTCGGCATGGGCGCGCTGCTCGGCGTGTCGCAGGGCTCGTACCATGAAGGCCGCATGGTGGTGATGCGCTGGAACGGCGCCGCCAACAAATCCGACAAGCCAGTTGCCTTCGTCGGCAAGGGCGTGTGCTTCGATACCGGCGGCATCTCGATCAAGCCAGCAGGCAGCATGGAGGACATGAAGGGCGACATGGCGGGCGCGGCCTGCGTGGTTGGCCTGATGCATGCGCTCGCCGCACGCAAGGCGAAGGCCAATGTCGTCGGCGCGATCGGCCTTGTCGAGAACATGCCGGACGGCAACGCGCAGCGCCCCGGCGATATCGTCACCACGATGTCGGGCCAGACCATCGAAATCATCAACACCGATGCCGAAGGCCGCCTCGTGCTGGCGGACGTGCTGTGGTACGTCGCGCAGAAGTACAAGCCGAAATTCATGATCGATCTCGCGACCCTGACAGGCGCGATCATGGTCGCGCTCGGCACCGAATATGCGGGCCTGTTCTCCAACAACGATCAGTTGTCGGAGCGGCTGTCGAAATCCGGCGACGCCACCGGCGAGCGCGTCTGGCGCATGCCGCTCGGCCCCGAATACGACAAGCAGATCGATTCCAAATTCGCCGACATGAAGAACGCGGCCGGGCGCTGGGGCGGTTCGATCACCGCCGCTCAACTGTTGCAGCGCTTTGTCGATGACGTGCCATGGGCGCATCTCGACATCGCGGGCACCGGGATGGGCGCGCCGTCGAGCGACATCAACACGAGCTGGGGCTCGGGCTATGGCGTGCGTCTGCTCGATCATCTCGTCGCGGAGCATTACGAGGCGAAGCGCTAGCCGCCTGCGATCCAGCGCCGGAGTCCGATGACGATGACGGAAGTCCTGTTCTATCATTTGCAGGATATGAAGCTGGAAAACGTGCTGCCGCCGCTGCTCGAGAAATCGCTCGAGCGCGGCTGGCGCGTCGTCGTGCTGGCGGGCTCGGAGGAGCGCGCCGACATGCTCGATTCCCATCTGTGGACGTATCGCGACGATTCATTCCTGCCGCACGGCACATGGCGCGAAGCCGATGCGGCAAATCAGCCGGTGGTGCTGACGGTGAACGACGCCAATCCCAACAATGCGTCGGTGTGCTTTCTGGTCGATGGCGCGCCGGTGCCAGCGGATTGTTCGGCGTACCAGCGCGTCGTTCTGATCTTCAATGGCGATGACGACGAGGCGCTTGGTGCGGCGCGTGCGGCCTGGAGCGATTGCAAGGCGAGGGGATTCGAGCAGACTTACTGGCAGGCGGACGAGCGGGGCCGCTGGCAGCGCAAGGATTTGCGCGGCGGGGGTTAAGGATAGGTCCAGCTTTCTGTTTTGAGACTTGCGATTAGCCACCATGGTGCCGCAAAGTGATGGTGCAAGCGCCCGTGGGGACGGGTGATTGCCGTTTGCGGGATGAATTTGCCGCAGGCGGGTGATGATGGAACGTGGGGGTTCCAGTTTTGTGGTCGTGTGAATTGAACTGTTCTGTATCTCGATCCGTCGTGAAAGCGGCGCTGGCCGTGCTCGTCATCGCGCCGATGATGAGCGGTTGCGGCGGGACGCTGAGCGATTACTCAATCAAGGATCAGGAATGGTTCACCCGCCCCGGAAAGCTTTTCAATACCAAGTCGCTGTCGCTTGAGACGCCGCCGCTGCATGCGGACAAGCCGGTTTCGCCGGACGATCTGATCACCGCGGAGGGGGCATGTCCCGGCATGGCGCCTGCCGGCTTGCCGGCGGACGTCAATGCGCAGCAGCAGGGCGACCCTGCTGCGCCGCAGGCCGCCCCGGCATTGCCTGCGGGAGGCGTGATCGCGCTCGGTCATACCGAATGCGATGTGGCGCGCGCCGCCGGCACGCCCAACAACGTCAATATCGGAGCGAATGAGCGCGGCGAGCGCCAGACCGTGCTGACCTATACGCAGGGTCCGCGTCCGGGCATCTACACCTTTACCGCAGGACGCCTGTCCGCGATCGATGCGGTGCAGGCGCCGCCACCGCCGAAAAAACCGGCCAAGCCTGCCCGGAAGAAGCGCACGTAATTCGCTTTAACCGGCGCTCTCGTAGGACGCGCTGGCCTCCAGCCATTCTTCCTCGGCTTTTTTGAGCGCCGCTTCGGCGGCGGCGCGTGCCTTGGTGAGCTGGGTTGCCTGCTTCGGATCGCGCTGGAAAATATCGGGCAGAGCGAGCGCGGTATCGATCTTCTCAATGATGCCGCCGATGCGTTCGATCTCGGCTTCCGCGCTGGAGATTTTCTGTTTGAGCGAATTCTTCTCGACCTTGTTCCGCACGGGCTTTTCCGTCTCGCGCTCGGTGCGCGCCTGTGTGGGCGCGCGCGTGCCGCGCGAACTCAGAACGGAGCGGCGATATTCATCGAGATCGCCGTCATACGGTTTCACGGCGCGATCCGCCACCACCCACAATTGATCGGCGCAAGCCTCGATCAGATAGCGGTCGTGCGAGACCATGATGATCGCGCCGGGAAATTCGTTGATCGCTTCGGCGAGCGCGGCGCGGCTGTCGATATCGAGATGGTTGGTCGGCTCGTCGAGGATGATCATGTTCGGTGCGGCAAAGGTCGCAAGCCCGAGCAGCAGTCGCGCTTTCTCGCCGCCGGAGAGATTACTCACCTTGGTGTCGCCGGCCTTGCCGGAGAAACCGATCGCGCCGACGCGGGCGCGCACCTTCGTCTCCGTGGCATCGGGCATCAACCGTCGCAGATGATCGTAGGATGAGCCTTCGAGATCGAGTTCGTCGGTCTGGTGTTGCGCGAAATAGCCCACCGAGAGGTTTGCGGCGCGCACGATCTTGCCTGAGAACGGCGGCAGCTTGCCCGCGAGCAGTTTCACCAGCGTGGATTTGCCGTTGCCGTTGGAGCCGAGCAGGGCGATGCGGTCGTCATTGTCGATACGCAGCGTCACTTTTCGCAGCACCGGCTTGCCGGGCTCGTAGCCGACGCTGACATCGTCGACCGCGATGATCGGCGGCGACAGCAGCTTCTCGGGCGCGGGAAACGTGATCTCGCGCACGTCCTGCGTCACCAGCGCCGTGACCGGCTTCATCCGCTCCAGCATCTTGACGCGTGACTGCGCCTGTTTGGCTTTCGACGCCTTGGCCTTGAAGCGGTCCACGAAATCTTGCAGCCGCTTGCGCTCGTCCGCCTGCCGCTTGGCGTGCTTGGCATCGAGCATCTCGCGCGTGGCGCGTTGCTCCTCGAACGCCGAATAGCTGCCTTTGTAAAGCGTGAGCCTGCCATGATCGAGATGCAGGATCTGATCGACCGAGGTGTCAAGCAGATCTCGGTCATGGCTGATGACGATGACGGTGCGCGGATAGTTCGAGAGGTGATCCTCAAGCCACAACGTGCCTTCGAGATCGAGATAATTGGTCGGCTCGTCGAGCAGCAACAGATCGGGCGCGGCGAACAACGTCGCGGCGAGCGCCACGCGCATTCGCCAACCGCCGGAGAACTCCTGGCAGGCACGCAACTGGTCAGTGGCTGAAAAACCGAGGCCGCTCAGGATTGCGGCGGCGCGCGCGGGCGCGGAATGGGCCTCGATATCGACGAGCCGGGTCTGGATGTCGGCGATCCGTGCTGGATCGTGCGCGGTCTCAGCCTCTTGCAATAGCGCGTGGCGTTCGACGTCCGCTTTCAGAACGACATCGATCAGGCTTTCGGGTCCATCAGGCGCTTCCTGCGCGAGGCTGCCGATCCGCCAGCGCGGAGGGATGGAGATCGATCCGCTCTCCAGCGCAAGGTCGCCACGGATGGCGCGGAACAGCGTGGATTTGCCGACGCCGTTGCGGCCGACGAAACCGACGCGCGCACCCGGCACGATCTGGGCCGTGCTGTTTTCGATCAGCACGCGCCCGGCGATGCGGATGGAGATGTCCTGGATGGAAAGCATGCCGGGGTTCTCCCCGGAATGACGCGCGAGCGCAAGCCGCCTGAATGCGAAAAAAACTAGCGCTGCCGGGCCATGCCCGCATCAGGGACGATCGAGGGGGCATCCTCGATCTCCCGGAAGCGGTTCATGAGTTCCTGAAGATGGCGGGGCAACGTCGCGCTCGGCTTCATCTGATCGCGCAACCGCTCGCCGATGCCGTCGCATACCGCGACGCTGGTGCGGTGATCGATCTCGATGCCGCCATGAGAGGACGGTCTTGCCGAAAGGTTTGCCATGATGCTCACCATCGCCACCATTTCATTCAAATTGATCGTATCTCACCAATGGCGGGAGCCAAGAAATGTTTCGGGCGTTCGAAAATGATGGTGATCAATCGGTAAATATTGAATCGATTTGTCACGACCCGAATCGGGAACCATCGGCGCGCACTGATTCATGCGCACACAAAAAAGCCCGGCGGTGCCGGGCTTTTCTGAAAGAAAGGTCGCGCCTTAGTAGCAGCGATTGATAAGCCGCCAGCGCGGACCCCACGGCGTCGGAACCAGCCGGCGCACGTAGCAGCCGCCATAGCCGCCGTAATAATAGGGGCCGCCATAACCGTAGAAGCGCGGGCCGCCCCATCCGCGATGACCCCAGCCGCCGTGCCAGCCGCCACCGCCATGCCAGTGACCGCCGCCACCGCCGTGCCAATGACCGCCGCCATGGCCACCATGTCCGCCGCGCGCAGAAGCGGTGGATGTCATACCGGCCATGCCGATGACGAGGGCAGAAGCGGCAACCAGTCCGAGACCGAATTTGCGTAACATGATCATTTCTCCTTGCCATGGTGCGTGCGTCACGCCGGTGAGATCTGGCCCGACGTGAACGGCTCACGCGCCGTCAGGTCAAAACTCTATGTCCGTCAACGTGAATGGCGTGCGGATGGCCCCTTCAGATCGGGTTCATTTGGATGAAATCGGCGTAATGTTACGCGTGAAATTCCGGCCGCCGGAAAAGCCTTGGTCTTGAGATACCGGTGCTTGCCGCGCTGCGGGGGCGCCGCTATAAGCCCCGCACATTTCCATTTTCATCCCATCAAGGATTAAGTCTCATGGCGACCGAGCGCACGTTTTCGATCATCAAGCCCGACGCGACCGAGCGCAACCTGACGGGCGCCGTCAACGCCATCATCGAAAAGGCCGGTCTGCGCATCGTCGCCCAGAAGCGCATCCTCATGACCCGCGCCCAGGCCGAGACGTTCTACGCCGTCCATAAGGCCCGCCCGTTTTTCGGCGAGCTGGTCGATTTCATGACCTCCGGTCCGGTCGTGGTGCAGGTTCTCGAGGGCGAGGGCGCCATCGCGAAATACCGTGACGTCATGGGCGCAACCGACCCCTCGAAGGCGGCCGAAGGTACGATCCGCAAGGTGCATGCCAAGTCGATCGGCGAGAATTCGGTCCACGGTTCCGATGCAGCGGAGACCGCGGCCATTGAGATTGCACAGTTTTTCTCCGGCAATGAGATCGTTGGGTAAGAAAGGGAACTGCCGCGCGTCACTTTGACGCGGACAGCCCGACCCCTACGAAAATACTGGTATTGAATATGCCACCTGCGGCAAAATAGCCTGCGGCATAATAACCAGTAGAAAAAATGGGGGAGACACGGTGCACGACATATTCCAGGCAATCGGCTCATTTTCCTTTGTCGATGCGTTCGCTCAAATGCGGGCTGAGGTTGTCCAGCCTCAGTTCTGGGTTGGCCTGAGCAAAATCATCTGGATCAATATTCTGCTCTCGGGCGACAACGCGCTCGTCATTGCGTTGGCGTGCCGTGGCCTTCCGCCGAAGGAGCGCCGTCTCGGCATGGTGATCGGCGCGGGTATCGCGGTCGTCCTGCTGATCCTGTTCACCGGCATCGTTGCGCAGTTGATGACGCTTCCGTTCCTGAAGCTCGTGGGCGGACTGGCGCTCGTCATCATCGCGGCCAAGCTGCTGGTTCCGGATGACGGCGAGGGCCATGTCGCGCAGGGTGCAAACCTGTGGCACGCCGTCCGCATCGTCGTCATCGCCGACATCATCATGAGTCTCGACAACGTCATCGCGGTGGCCGCTGCCGCGAACGGCCAGCTCACCTTGCTGATCGTCGGCCTTGCCGTCAGCATCCCGATGATCATCGCCGGTGCCGCGCTCATCATGGCGATCCTTGATCGTCTGCCGATTCTCGTCTGGCTTGGCGCGGTTCTGCTCGGCTGGATCGGCGGCGCCGTGATCGCGACCGACCCGGCGGTCGCGCCGCGCCTGCATGCGATGCTCAACGGCGACATCAGCATCAACGTCGATACGACGTCGCCGCTGTTCGGCTTCGTCGAGCACCTGCGCCTCGACGGTGAGGTGGATGAGCTGATCTTCGCCGTGCTCGGTGTGGTCTTCGTTCTGGTGATCGGAACGATCTGGCGCCGCCGCAAGCTCGAGGAGATGGCGGCCGCCTCGACGGAAGCGGAAACCGCGCCTGCGGCAACCTGACCGCCGCGCCGCTCTTCGGAGCGAAGCGCATCAGCTGCGACATTCTGTTCAAATTCGTCAAAGCCGGGGCTGCCTAGCCCCGGCTTTGCGACATATCGTCTCAAAACTTTGCGACATATCGCCTCCCAGACAAGACTCATCATTTGCGGTACCGAGGGACGGGTGCCCAATGAGAGGTACCGAGGGATGGTATCGTCTCAGCGATACCAAGGGATGATCCCAAGTGGAGGCGAAGTTCAGAGACGATGTTGGATATATTTAGCGCCACGGCAATCAGCGATTTCTTCACCAGCTTTTCGACGGAACTTCAGCACCCGCAGTTCTGGGTGGCGCTGACCAAGATCATCTGGATCAACATCCTGCTCTCAGGCGACAACGCGCTCGTCATCGCGCTGGCTTGCCGCAGCCTCGAGCCGCGTCAGCGGATGTGGGGCATGGTTCTCGGCGCGGGTGTCGCGGTATTTTTGCGTATCATCTTCACCTTCATCGTCGCCTCGCTGCTGGCACTGCCTTATCTCAAGCTGGTCGGCGGCATTGCGCTGCTCGTCATCGCGGCGAAGCTGCTGGTCCCCGAGAAGCACGAAGAAGATAATGTGCAGGCGGCGCAGCATCTGTGGGCGGCCGTCAAGATCGTCGCCGTCGCCGACATCATCATGAGTCTCGACAACGTCATCGCTGTCGCCGCCGCCGCGAACGGCAGCGTAGTTCTGCTGGTGCTGGGTCTGTTGATCAGCATTCCGATGATCATCGCCGGTGCGGCTCTCATCATGGCGCTGCTCGACCGCGTGCCTGCGCTGGTCTGGCTCGGTGCCGCGCTGCTGGGCTGGGTTGCCGGCGAAGTGATCGCGACCGACCCGGGTGTGCATCCGTACCTCCAGCGCGTGCTCGACGGTCAGATCTCGCTGAATATCGACCCGACGTCGTCGGTCTTCAGCCTGCCGAGCCATATGCAGGCCGGCACCAATTTGGGCGAGCTTGTTCTTGGCCTTCTTGGTGTGGCGATCGTGCTGATCGTGGGCTCGATATGGCGCAAGCGTGCTCTTTCAGAGCATGCCGCCGTGCCCGCGGAGGCTACCACTTAAACTCGAGGCCCAGCGTGCCCTGGTGAGAGTGGAAGCCGTCACGGAACTTCCCGTCGTAATTCGCATAAAGCCGCGCCGACCTGTTCATGCTCCATGACAGGCCGGCGCCGGCGTCTGCGCCATACCGGCTTTCGCGGATGCCCTGCATGAGAATGCTGCTGGAGCCGAGGCTGACCAGCACGGGCGAGCCCGTTTGCGAGAAGTTGTCGACGAACTTGCCATAGCCCGACACGTCGACGACCTGCTGGCCCACGATCCAGTAATGACCGGCCTCAGCGCCCGCCATCACGCGGGCGCGCTGCGCATTCGACTCGCCGACATTCACCGGCTCGAAGCCACCGGTTTCGCTGAAGGCGTTTGTGTTGGCGACGACATATTCGAGCGCGACCTTCGGCACGATGCGGCTGCGGCCGAGCGCCTGGTAGTAGCTCAGTTCACCCAGCGCGCCGTCGATGGCGCCGCGATAGTTTGACATCGCGAAGCCGCCGGCCGTCTGCCGTTTCGCATCGATGGATGCGAAGCCGTGCACGGCGGCGAAGGCGACGGTCCACGGTCCGTTGACATAGGAGGCGTTGACGCCGAGTTGGGTCAGGTCGAGCTTCGCGGATTGCAAGGCGAGCGGCACGTCGATGCTGGTGCGGCTCTGGTCGATCGCGAAGCCGAGATTGAATCCCGGCGCGACCGTCATGCCGATGCCCGCGACGCCGCCGCCGGTCGAGCGCTTGTCGCCGGGAAATCCCGCTTGCGCGCCGGTACGCGCCGAGGTGCCGTAGCCTTCGAACCAGCTTCGATAGACCGGCTCGGCGAAATCGGACGACGCGCCGCCGCCCGCGCTGTTGTCGCGCGCGGCGTATCCGGTCGCGGCCGCGCGGCCCAGCCGTTGCAGGAAGTTGCTGCCGAGATCGAGCTGCGCCGCGCTTGCCGAACCCATGGTGTAAAGCGGCGCCGGTGACGGAGCGATTTGCGCATGGGCAACGGAAGGCAGCGTGGCCGCCGCGCAGGCGAGTGCAGCCACGGAGCAGGTGCGTTTTGCGGCGGATTCAAATGCGTTCATGCGGCGGGCGCTACCGGAGATACGATATATGGCCGGAATGATCGCATGGAACGACGCGCGGCCTCAACGCGCCGCAATCGCGGCAAGGAGCTATTGAAGGACTTTGTGGTCAATGCGCCACAGTTTTGGAGCGTCAGAACGCGGGCGAAATCAGCGTCTTCTCGGTCGCCGTCGCGCTGATGCTTTTGCAGATTCCGCCATCGACAGAAATCTGACCGCTCGCCACCATGCGCAGCGCCTGCGGGTAGATGCGATGCTCGATCTGGAGCACGCGCGCGCCAAGGGAATCCGGCGTGTCGTTGTCATGCACCGTGACCGCGCCTTGCACGATGATCGGCCCGGCATCGACATCGGGGATGACGAAATGCACGGTCGCGCCGTGGATCTTCACACCGTCCGCGAGCGCGCGCTCGTGGGTGTGCAGGCCGCGATAGGACGGCAGGAGGGCAGGGTGGATGTTGATCATCCGTCCGTCCCATTGCTGGACGAACCACGGCGTCAGCAGGCGCAGGAATCCGGCGAGGCAGACGAGATCGATGTTGTGCCTGGCGAGTTCGTCCTGCATCGCGCGCTCGAAGGCCTCGCGATCTTTCCCGAACGGTTTGCTCTCTATAGTCACAGTCTCGATACTGGCGTCGCGTGCGGTCTCAAGCCCGCCCGCGCCCGCGATGTTCGACATCACCAGCACGATTTCGGCGGGAAAGTTCGGAGCCTTGGCCGCCTGGATCAGGGCCGCCATGTTGGAGCCCCGGCCGGAAATCAGAATGGCGACGCGGCGCTTGGTCATGGTGCGAGATCGAGATGGCCGTCATAGACGACGCGCTCGGAGCCGGTGGCGTCCGTCACCTCGCCGAGCATCACGGCGCGCTCGCCATTATCCGAGAGCACCTTCATGATATCGACGGCCTTGTCGCGTTCGACCACTGCGATCATGCCGATGCCGCAGTTGAAGGTCCGCAGCATCTCCAGTTCGGCGATGTTGCCTTCGGCGGCGAGCCATTTGAACACCGGCAGCACCGGTACAGCGGCGAGGTCGATGCGGACGCCGAGGTTCTTCGGCAGCACGCGCGGAATGTTGTCGGTGAAACCGCCGCCGGTGATATGGGCCAGCGCCTTGATGCCGCCGGTCTCGCGGATCGCCTTCAGGCAGGATTTTACATAAAGTTTCGTCGGCGTGAGCAACGCGCCGCCGAGCTTCATCACCGGCGCGAACGGGGCGGGGGCGTCGAAGGCAAGCCCGCTGCGCTCGACCACCTTGCGCACCAGCGAGAAGCCGTTGGAGTGCACGCCTGAGGAGGCCAGACCGATTACGGCGTCGCCCGGCCCGATGTCCCTGCGGGGAAGCAGCGTGCCGCGCTCGGCCGCGCCGACCGCGAAGCCCGCGAGGTCGTAATCGTCCTTCTGGTAGAGGCCGGGCATTTCGGCGGTTTCGCCGCCGATCAGCGCGCAACCGGATTCCCGGCAGCCTTCCGCGATTCCGGCCACGATGGTCGCGGCGGCGTTCGGATCGAGCTTGCCGCAGGCAAAATAATCCAGAAAGAACAAGGGCTCGGCGCCCTGAACGACGAGATCGTTGACCGACATGGCGACGAGATCGATGCCGATCCCGTCATGGATGCCGGTTTCGATGGCGATCTTCAGCTTGGTTCCGACGCCGTCGGTGGCCGCGACCAGCACCGGATCGCGAAAACCGGCCCCCTTGAGGTCGAACAGGCCGCCGAAGCCGCCGATCTCGGCATCCGCGCCGGAGCGGGCGGTCGCGCGCACCATCGGCTTGATGAGATCGACCAGCCGGTTACCGGCATCGATATCGACGCCGGAAGACGAATAAGTGAGGCCGGATTGTTTGTCGCTCATACCATTTTCCCGAAACCTGGGCGGTGGTTACGTTGAATTCCCAAGCCGTGCAATGGCTCGCCTCCGCAGCAAGGGTAGATTATTAGAAGGAACGGAGCCGGAGCGCATCACCGCTGCCCCGGGCCTGCGCAAATGAAGCCGCCAAACGGGATTTTACCTGTTGAATATCCCCAATTTCATTACCCTCGGCCGCATCGTCCTCGTCCCGCTGGTGGTGTGGGCCATCGCGGCCTCGCAAATGACGGTTGCCTTCTTCCTGTTCGCGGCGGCGGGTCTTAGCGATGCCGTGGACGGGTTCCTGGCCAAGCGCTTCAACATGACCACCGAACTCGGCGCGCTGCTCGACCCGATCGCCGACAAGGCGCTTCTGGTCTCGATTTATGTTGCGCTGGGGATTACAGGAGCGGTCCCGCGCTGGCTCGTCATTCTGGTGGTGTCGCGCGATTTCATGATCGTGGGTGCGATGATCGTTTCGTGGATACTGGACAATCCGATGCCGGTGAAACCTCTGATGGCCTCGAAGCTGAACACCGTGGCGCAGGTCAGCTTCGCGGGACTGGTGCTGGCCGCGCTTGGGTTCAAGTTCAACGCCTCGCCCTATGATGTGATCCTCATGGCGGCGGTGACCATTCTGACGCTGTGGTCGGTTGTCCTCTATTTCATCGCCTGGGTCCGGCATATCGGCACCACGGAGGCGATGTGAGCGCGCCGATGTCCCGTACGCCGCCCCGCCAGCTTGCGCTCGAATTGCCGCATGCCGAAAGCCTGTCGCGCGACGATTATCTGGAAGGGCCGAGCAACGCGCAGGCGCTTGCGCTGGTGGAGCGCTGGCCTGACTGGTCGAACCGCGTGATGATGCTGGTTGGGCCGGAAGGGTGCGGCAAGAGCCATCTCGCGGCGATCTGGGCGGCGATTTCCGGCGCGCGCATCGTGGGGGCGCATGCGCTGACGGCGGCCGATGTCCCGGCCTCGCTCGCGACCGGCGCGCTGGTGGTCGAGCATCTGGAGCCGGGTCACTTCGACGAGCGCGCGATCTTTCACCTGCTCAACCTCGCGCGGGAAACCAACGCGTTCGTGCTGATGACGGCGCGGACGGCTCCGGCATCGTTCGAGATCGAACTGCGCGACGCCGGTTCGCGCCTGCGCGCCATTCCGGTGGTGAGCGTCGAGCCGCCGGACGATCAGTTGCTGCGTGCGCTCCTGGTGAAATTCTGCGCCGACCGGCAGATGGCGGTGGACGAGGGCGTGGTGGGCTATCTCGCGACCCATATCGAGCGCTCGTTCGCGTCCGCCCGTCAGGCGGTGGAACTGCTCGATGCGGAGGCCCTGAGGCAGGGTCGACCCGTCACCCGCGCCCTGGCGGCGACGCTGTTTCGCAGTCAGGGGACGCTGCCGCTCTAAAGCATGCCCGCTGGGCCTTAAGGCTCCGCTGACCACTCCCCGGATATCCTGACCTTAATCAAGTACACCGGCTGCCCGCGTCTAATTGACGGACGGAACGATCCTGTCATTGAATGGTCATGTGCTTTGCCGATGATGGCCGGGAATCGCTTTAATCTTAACAGGTTACATCATGGACGCAGTGCAAGTATCTGTAAATAAAAATGAAACTGCTACAGAGGTCGCGCTGCCGGATATCGCCGAGAGTCCCGAACGCTTCATCAACCGCGAATTGTCCTGGCTTCATTTCAATCGCCGGGTGCTGGAGGAAGCGGTCAATACCGATCATCCCGTGTTGGAGCGGGTCCGGTTCCTGTCGATTTCGGCCAACAATCTGGACGAGTTCTTCATGGTCCGCGTCGCCGGCCTGAAGGCGCAGATACGGGAAGGCGTCGCCGAGCGCAGCCCGGACGGCCTGACCCCCGCCGAGCAGCTACAGGTCATCAACAAGGCCGTCTCCACGCTGGCTATCGACCAGCAGGCGATCTGGCGCGACCTGCACAAGGTGCTGGCGGATGCCGGGATCGTGCTGGTGGAAGGGCGCGACGTCACCAAGACCGAACTGAAATGGATTGAGGAGCATTTCCTCCATCACATCTTCCCGCTGCTGACGCCGCTCGCGATCGACCCCGCGCATCCGTTTCCGTTCATTCCGAGCCTCGGCTTCACCATCGCGCTGCATCTGGTCCGCAAGTCGGACGGCAAGGCGATGAATGCGCTGATCCGCATGCCGATCAAGATCGATCGTTTCATCCGCCTGCCGTCGAACGAAGAGGGCGTGGTGCGGATGATCACGGTCGAGCAGGCGACGAGCCTGTTCATCGGCCGGTTGTTCCCCGGTTACACCGTCAGCGGCCGCGGCGCGTTCCGCATCATCCGCGACAGCGAACTGGAAATCGAGGAAGAGGCCGAGGATCTTGTGCGCCTGTTCGAGACGGCGCTGAAACGCCGCCGCCGGGGTTCGGTGATCCGCCTTGAGATGGAAGCGGCAATGCCGGAAGACCTGCGCGCCTTCGTGCAGCGCGCGCTCTCCACGCCCGACGACGATGTGCTGCTGGTGGACGGCGTGCTGGCGATGAACGAACTGTCGCAGCTCACCCGCGTGGACCGGCCCGACCTCGAATTCACGCCTTACGTGCCGCGCCATCCCGAGCGCGTCCGCGACCATGGCGGCGATATCTTCGCGGCGATCCGGCAGAAGGATTTGATCGTCCATCACCCCTACGAGTCGTTCGATATCGTCGTGCAGTTCCTGCAACAGGCGGCGCGCGATCCCGATGTCGTGGCGATCAAACAGACACTTTATCGTACCTCGCGCGATTCGCCGATCGTGCGCGCGCTGGCGGAAGCGGCGGAGGCGGGCAAGTCCGTCACCGCGCTCGTGGAACTGAAGGCGCGCTTCGACGAGGAGGCCAATATCCGCTGGGCGCGCAATCTCGAACGCGCGGGCGTGCAGGTCGTCTACGGCTTCCTCGAACTCAAGACTCACGCGAAACTGTCGTTCGTGGTGCGCCGCGAGGGCGGCGGGTTGACCACCTATGTTCATACCGGAACCGGCAACTATCATCCGGTCACGGCGCGCATTTACACCGATCTGTCGTATTTCACCTCCGATCCGGTGATCGCACGCGACGCCGCGCGGGTGTTCAATTTCATCACCGGCTATGCCGAGCCTGTCGATATCGAGAAGATGGCTGTGTCGCCGCTAACGCTGCGCAAGCGCATTCTCGAACATATCGAGGCGGAGGCGAACTTCGCGCGCCACGGCAAGCCCGCCGTAATCTGGATGAAGATGAACTCGCTGGTCGATCCCGACATCATCGACGCGCTTTATGCCGCCTCGCAGGCGGGCGTATCGATCGATCTCGTGGTGCGAGGTATTTGCTGTTTGCGGCCGGGCGTGCCCGGATTGTCTGAGAACATCCGCGTCAAGTCGATCATCGGCCGATTCCTGGAACATGGCCGCATCTATTGTTTCGGCATGGGGCATGGCCTGCCGAGCGTGAAGGCGGCTGTGTATATTTCCTCCGCCGACATGATGCCGCGCAATCTCGACCGCCGCGTCGAGGTATTGTGTCCGTTGCAGAATCCGACGGTGCATTCGCAGGTTCTCGATCAGATCATGGTGGCGAACCTGGAAGACAACGAGCAGAGCTGGCAGTTATTGCCGGATGGATCGTCAACGCGTATGAAAGCCGGGAAGGGTGAGGAGCCCTTCAACGTGCACAAATACTTCATGACGAACCCGAGTCTGTCCGGCCGTGGAAAATCGCTTAAAGAATCTTCGCCGCGTCGTCTTACGCGCCGTTCGCAGCGTCAGCGCGAACGAGATTGAGACTGCCGCGTCGCCGGACGAGCGGCGCGTTCTTCGTTCGGTCAAGCGATATAAGCCTGCGGCGAAGACGGTCGGCGTCATCGACATCGGCTCCAACTCCGTTCGTCTGGTGGTGTATGAGGGGCTGACGCGCAGCCTCGCGCCGATCTTCAACGAGAAGGTGTTGTGTGGCCTCGGCCGCGCCGTCCAGACCACGGGCCTCCTTGGCGAAAGCGAGGTCGAGACGGCGCTGGTGGCGCTGCGGCGCTTCCGCATGCTGTGCAAGGTCATGAAGGTCGGTCGCGTTTATGCGATCGCGACGGCGGCCTGCCGCGATGCTTCCAACGGTCCTGCCTTCATCGCAAAGGCCGAACGCATCTGCGGCGTGAAGATCGAAATCCTGTCCGGCGCGCGCGAGGCGTATCTCTCCGCGCTCGGCGTGGTGTCCGGCGTCCATAAGCCCGACGGCATCGTCGGCGACCTCGGCGGCGGGTCGCTCGAATTGATCGATGTGCGCGGCCACCGGGTCCGCTCCGGGGTGACGCTTCCGCTGGGTGGCCTTGCCTTGCAGGACAGCGCGCAAAAGTCCCTGAAGAAGGCCGAGCGCATCGTCAAGACGAAGATTGCCGAAGTCGCTCAACTACAGGGCGGGGAAGGACGCACCTTCTACGCCGTCGGCGGCACATGGCGCGCGCTGGCGCGCATCCACATCATCCAGAGCGGTTATCCGTTGCGGGTGATGCACGGCTATACGCTGCCCGCGGCCGATGCGCTGGCCTTCGTGCGGCGTCTGCGCCGGCTGGTGGAAGCAGGCGCGCTCGCGGATATCGAAACGGTGACGGAAGCCCGCCGCCCGTTGCTGGCCTATGCAGCTCTCGTGCTCGAATACATCATCCTCACCGCGAAGCCGGACCGGATCGTGTTCTCGACGTTCGGCGTGCGCGAGGGCCTGCTGTTCGAGATGCTGCCCGAGCGCGTCAGGCAGGAGGACGGCCTGATCTCGACGGCGCGGAAGATGAACGCGTTGCGCGCGCGCGCGCCGCGCCATGCCGACGACCTGATCGACTGGACCGACCGCTTCGTCAAGGCCGTGAAACTTGCCGAGACCGACGAGGACCGCCGTTTGCGCCATGCCGCGTGCCTGCTCTCAGATATCGGCTGGCGCGCGCATCCCGACTATCGCGGCGACGAGACGTTGCATGTGATCGCCAACGGCAATTTCGGCGCGACCACCCACGAGGCGCGGGTGTTTCTCGCGCTGGCGGTTTATTTCCGCTACGCCGGGATCGGGGAGAAGAACCAGCCGCGAACCGGGCTGCGGGTGCTGCTGACGCCGCCGATGGTGGAGCGCGCGCGACTGGTCGGACAGATGCTGCGCGTCGGCCATCTCATCTCGGCGGCGCATCCGGGCGTGCTGCCCGCGACGCATTTCCGCAATCAGAAACGCAAGCTCATCCTGACGTTCGATGCGCGAATCGGCAACCTCGTCGGCGAACGCATCGCCAACCGCTTCAAGCAGCTTGCGCGGCTGGTGGCGCGCAGCGGCGCGGTCGAGGTGCGCTGAAAGCCCGGCAGATTTTGCCCGGACGCGGCTGTTTCTGCACCGGCGGCGGTGGAAATTCTCCCAAAGCCCCGTGAATCTTGCGCATCGGCGTGGCACGACTCCTGCAATGCATCCGGCGAGGCCGCAATGGTCTCGCGGAGCCAGCCATGACGACCATCGGAGCCTATTCGCCCTCGCTGCTCAATTCGGCCTCGCAGGGTTATGCGGCGACAGCGCAGCCGAGCCTCGCGCAGACGCTCAACGAACAGGAAACCGGTTCGACGCCGTTTTCCTCGACCAACGTGACGCTGTCGGACGCCGCGAAGAACTATCTCGCGAGCATGCAGGATACGGCGGCAACCACGGACACCACGCCCGCCACTTTGGCGGCAAACGCGCGCAAATGGTTCGACGCGCAGTACAAATCGCTCGGCATCTCCTCGGCGATGCTCGACGGGCAGGTGGCGGTCGATTTCAGTTCGCAGAGCCGCGCGACATTGTCGGCGGTGGCCTCCAATGCGAGCGGACTTTTCTCCTCGGACGAGAGCAAGGCTGCGGCCAGCGAGATGCAGGCGCGCTTCAACAACGCGATGGCGTCCCATGTCGTCATCGCCCGCCATACGGGGGACTATGCGAGCCTCTATCAGGCGGCATCCGACTATCTCAATCAGGCGAGCGACGGCGAGAAGGCGACGGCGACATGGAAGGCGCAAAGTCTCGCGGTGGCGACCGGACTGTCCGCAGCAAAGGCCGGCTTCGGCAAGGCGCCCGACACGGGCGACGCCAACGATCCGGTGGCCGCGTTGCTCAATACCCAGGGCAGCGGGATCACCAAGCTCGGCTCGGACGCAACCACGTCGCAGGTCGCGTCCAATGCCCGCGCGATGCTCGACGATCAGATCGGCAAGGCCAGGGACAAAGGCAGCGCGCTGGTGTTCAATTCGCTGCAAAGCGGCCAGAAGGTCGATTTCACCAATTTCGACAATCGCTCCCTCGCGACGATCGTGCTCAACCCGGACTCGACATTCTCGAATGACGAGATCTACGCGGCGAAGCAGGAACTCAATCAGCGCACGCGCATGTCGATGTACAACGCGCTGTTTCCCGCCAGCAACGGCAAGAGCGATTCAAGCCAGACCGGCGCGCTCGGCCTGATGCAGACCTACAATGGCATGAGCGCGGAGGAAAAATCCGTGCTGGGCGTCACGGACGCCACCACCAACCGCGTGCTGGCGAGCTACAAGACCCAGCAGTCGGTGCAGAACACGCTGGCGTCGTATCTGTAACGCGAAGCTATTTCCGCTCGGTGCCGATCACGCGGCCCTTTTCGATCGCGAGCGCGAGCTTGCCATGTTTGAGCGCCAGCGCGGATTCGCCGAACAATTCGCGCCGCCAGCCGTGCATCGCCGCGACATCGGCGGCGTCGTCGGCCGCGATCTGCTCGAGATCGTCCACCGTGGCGATCACCTTGCTCGCGACCGCATGCTTCTCGGAGGTCATCCGCAGCAGCACCTTCAAAAGTTCGACGGTGGCCGCGCCGTTGTTGTTGCCGCGCGGCTTGTCGAGCTTGGGCAGCGTCGCGGGATCGCGATCGACGCCACGCTTGACGGCCTCGACGATGTCCTGGCCCCAGCGCGAGCGGTCGAAACCCTTGGGCAATGAGCGCAGATGCGCGAGTTTCTCCAGCGTGGTCGGCGCATGGGTGGCGATGTCGCCGATGGCGTCGTCCTTCAGCACGCGCGAACGCGGCACGTCGCGGGTCTGCGCCTCGCGTTCGCGCCATGCCGCGACTTCCATCAGAACGGCCAGTTCGCGCGGCTTGCGCACGCGGGTCTTGAGCCGCTCCCATGCGCGCTCGGGCGGGGCGTTGTAGGTGGAGGGCGAGGTGAGGATTTCCATTTCCTCGCTGACCCAGTCGGCGCGCTTGCGTTTCTGGAGATCGGCGTCGAGCGCCGTGAACACGTCGCGCAGATGGGTGACGTCGGCGAGCGCGTAGGCGCTCTGCTCCTGCGTCAGCGGGCGGCGCGACCAGTCGGTGAAGCGATGGGTCTTGTCGAGCTTGTGGCCGGTGATGCGGGCGACGAGTTGGTCGTAGGCGATGGAATCGCCATAGCCGAGCACCATGGCGGCGACCTGTGTGTCGAACACCGGATGCGGCACGATCCCCGCCAGATGCCAGACGATCTCGATGTCCTGCCGCGCGGCATGGAACACCTTCAGCACCTTCTCGTCGGCCATCAGGTCGAAGAACGGCTTGAGGTCGATGCCCTCGGCCAGGGAGTCCACCACCACCGCTTCCTCGGCGCTGGCGAGCTGCACCACGCAGAGCAGGGGGTAGTAGGTCGTCTCGCGAAGGAATTCGGTATCGACGGTGACGAACGGGTGCCGGGCGAGCCGCGCGCAGACGGCGGCCAGTTGCTCGGTGGTGGTAATCAATTCCATGGATGCTGCATAAACGTTCCTCGGCCGGATGTCGCGTCCGTTTGGGCGGCCGGCCGTTTTTTTGATCTGCTTTTTCAAGCAATCTGAAGGGGTAACGTCAACCGCCATACTTCACATGGCGGGTTTGGCGGTGCGGTTTCCTGTTTTCGGTATCTGGCGTGGCTCCCCGCCCGAAGCCCGGCGATCAGGCCGGAAGGAAGTTGGGGCCGGAGCATATCAGCCTTTCAGGTGGTGATATTTTGTGTTGTTTTTATTGGCCTTTTAGGCCGATTTGATCCCGCTTTTGGCGATCGGTCGGTTGCCCGGTGAACCCGGCTCGGGTAAACCCCTGCCACGCGCGCCGTCCGCGCATTTTCCGATTCTTCATTCGACGCCTTTTTCAGGATTCCCATGCATCGCTACCGGTCCCATACCTGCGGCGCGCTCCGCGAGAGCGACATCGACTCCAACGTTCGCCTCTCCGGCTGGTGCCACCGCATCCGCGACCATGGCGGTCTCCTGTTTATCGACCTGCGCGACCATTACGGCATGACGCAATGCGTCATCGATCCGGATTCCAAGGCGTTCAAGCTCGCGGAAAAGCTGCGCTCGGAGTGGGTGGTGAAGATCGACGGCAAGGTTCGCCGCCGCCCTGACGGTACCGACAATCCCGACCTGCCGACCGGCGCGGTCGAGGTGTTCATCGCCGACATCGAGGTGCTGGGCGAGGCGGCCGAACTGCCGCTGCCGGTGTTCGGCGATCTGGAATACCCGGAAGAGGTCCGGCTGAAGTACCGCTTCCTCGACCTGCGCCGCGAGAAGCTGCACCAGAACATCATGACTCGCGGACAAATCATTGATTCCATGCGGGCACGGATGAAGAAGGAGGGCTTCTTCGAATTCCAGACCCCGATCCTCACGGCGTCCTCGCCGGAAGGCGCGCGCGACTTCCTGGTGCCGAGCCGCATCCATGCCGGCAAGTTCTACGCGCTGCCGCAGGCGCCGCAGCAATACAAGCAGCTTCTGATGATGTCGGGCTTCGACCGCTACTTCCAGATAGCGCCGTGCTTCCGCGACGAGGACCCGCGCGCCGACCGGTTGCCGGGCGAATTCTATCAGCTCGACCTCGAGATGAGCTTCGTGACGCAAGACGATGTTTTTGCTGCGATGGAGCCGGTCATCACCGGGGTGTTCGAGGATTTCGCGAACGGCAAGCCGGTGACGAAGAACTGGCCGCGCATTCCGTTCGCCGAGAGCTTGCGCAAATACGGCACCGACAAGCCGGACCTGCGCAATCCGCTGGTGATGCAGGACGTCTCCGAGCATTTCCGAGGCTCGGGCTTCAAGGTGTTCGCGCGGATGCTTGAACAGTCCGGCAACGAGGTCTGGGCGATTCCGGGTCCCGCAGGTGGTTCGCGCGCGTTCTGCGATCGCATGAACTCGTGGGCGCAGGGCGAGGGCCAGCCGGGGCTCGGCTACATCATGTGGCGCGAAGGCGGAGAAGGCGCAGGCCCGCTCGCCAACAACATCGGACCGGAGCGCACCGCCGCGATCCGCGCGCAACTCGGCCTCAAGGACGGCGACGCCGCGTTCTTCGTCGCGGGGGATCCGCAGAAGTTCTGGAAGTTCGCCGGTGCGGCGCGCACGAAACTCGGCGAGGAACTGAACCTGATCGACAAGGACCGGTTCGAGCTCGCCTGGATCGTCGATTTCCCGATGTACGAATACAACGAGGAAGAAAAGAAGGTCGATTTCTCCCACAATCCGTTCTCGATGCCGCAGGGCGGCCTCGAAGCATTGGAGACGCAGGACCCGCTCACCATCAAGGCGTTCCAGTACGACATCGCCTGCAACGGCTACGAGATCGCCTCGGGTGGTATCCGCAACCACAAGCCGGCCGCGATGGTAAAGGCGTTCGAGATCGCCGGTTACGGCGAGGAGACCGTGGTCGAGCGTTTCGGCGGCATGTATCGCGCCTTCCAGTACGGCGCGCCGCCCCATGGCGGCATGGCGGCGGGCGTCGATCGCATCGTCATGCTGCTTTGCGGTACCAACAACCTGCGCGAAATCTCGCTGTTCCCGATGAACCAGCGCGCCGAGGATCTGTTGATGGGCGCGCCGTCGGAGGTATCGACCAAGCAGTTGCGCGAACTGCACATCAGGCTCAACCTGCCACAAAACTGATCGAGGGAGCGCCGAGAGAACATCGGCGGAAAGCATTGGCTTCAGAAATGGGTAATTCGTCGGACGAATTGCGTAACGCCGCGTTGTCGTACCATCGCTTGCCGCGTCCCGGTAAGTTCGAGATCCAGGCGACCAAGCCGCTCGGCAACCAGCGCGACCTGGCGCTGGCCTATACGCCCGGCGTCGCGGCGGCTTGCGAAGTGATCGCCGCCGATCCCGCGCAGGCGGCCTCGCTGACGATCCGATCCAACCTCGTCGCCGTCGTCACCAACGGTACCGCCGTTCTCGGCCTCGGCAATATCGGCCCGCTGGCGTCCAAGCCGGTGATGGAAGGCAAGGCGGTCCTGTTCAAGAAATTCGCCGGCATCGACGTGTTCGACATCGAGATCGACGCGCACACGGTGTCGCATGTGGTGGACACGGTGGCGGCGCTGGAGCCGACCTTCGGCGGCATCAACCTCGAGGACATCAAGGCGCCCGAGTGCTTCGAGATCGAGGAGCAGCTCAAGGCCAAGATGAAAATCCCGGTGTTCCATGACGATCAGCATGGCACCGCGATCATCGTCTGCGCCGCGATCCGCAATGCGCTGGTGCTGAACGGCAAGAAGCTCGAGGACATCAAGATCGTGACGGCGGGCGCGGGCGCTGCTGCACTCGCCTGTCTCAACCTTCTCGTCTCGATGGGCGCGAAGCGCCAGAACATCTGGGTCAACGACATCGACGGCCTCGTTTACGAGGGCCGCAATACGCTGATGGACAAATGGAAGTCCATCTACGCGCAGAAGACCGACAAGCGCACGCTCAAGGAATCCATCGTCGGCGCGGACGTGTTCCTCGGCCTGTCCGGCCCGAACGTGCTGACGCCGGAAATGCTCAAGACGATGGCGGACGGCCCGCTGATCATGGCGCTGGCCAATCCGACGCCGGAGATCATGCCGGAGGTGGCGCGCGAGGCGCGCCCCGATGCGATGATCTGCACCGGCCGCTCGGACTTCCCCAATCAGGTCAATAACGTCCTGTGCTTCCCCTTCATCTTCCGTGGCGCGCTCGATGTCGGCGCCACCGCAATCAACGAGGAGATGAAGCGCGCGGCCGTCGATGCGCTGGCGCAACTGGCGCGCGATCCGCCGTCCGACGTGGTGACGCGCGGTTTCGACGGCTCGGAGTCGACCGGCTTCGGGCCGGGCTCGCTGATCCCCGGCGCGTTCGATCCCCGCATCATCCTGCGCGTGGCCCCCGCCGTCGCCAAGGCGGCGATGGACTCCGGAGTGGCGACGCGGCCGATCGCGGATTTCGATGCCTATGTCGAGCAACTCGACCGTTTCGTGTTCCGCTCCGGCTTCATCATGAAGCCGCTGTTCGCCAAGGCCCGCAAGGAGCCGATGCGCGTGATCTACGCCGAAGGCGAGGACGAGCGCGTGCTGCGCGCGACGCAGGCCGTGGTGGAAGAAAAGATCGCGCGTCCGATTCTGGTCGGCCGTCCGAATGTCGTGACCACGCGGCTCAAGCGCGCCGGTTTCTCGATCAAGCCCGGCGAGGATTTCGACCTCATCAATCCGGAAGACGATCCGCGCTATCGCTCTTACGTTCAGAGCTACGTCGATATCGCCGGCCGTCACGGCATCACGCCGGATGCGGCACGCACGCTGGTGCGCACCAACTCGACGGTGATCGCGGCGCTGTCGGTTCAACGGGGCGAGGCGGATGCGATGCTGTGCGGCGTCGATGGCCGATACCTCAGCCACCTGCGCCGCGTGCGCGAGATCATCGGCATCCGCCCCGAACTGACCGACTACTCGGCGCTGGCGCTGCTGATCACCAACAAGGGCTCGTACTTCATCGCCGACACGCAGATCCGCGCCAATCCCACGGCGGAGGAACTGGCGGAGATCGCCGCGCTCGCGGCGGTGCATGTGCAGCGTTTCGGCATCAAGCCGCGCATCGCCTTCCTGTCGCATTCCGATTTCGGCAGCCATGACTCGGAGTCGGCGCGCAAGATGCGCCGCGCCACCGAACTGCTGGCGCAGTCTCATCCCGAGATCGAGGCGGACGGCGAAATGCAGGGCGACAGCGCGCTGTCGGAAGTCACCCGCAAGCTGGTGCTGCCGCATTCACGCGTCGAGGGTTCGGCCAACATCATGATCATGCCGAATCTGGACGCGGCGAACATCGCCTTCCAGATGATCAAGGTGCTCTCCGGCGCGTTGCCGGTCGGGCCGATCCTGATCGGGCCTGCGAAACCCGCGCACATCCTGACGCCGTCCGTGACCGCGCGCGGCATCCTCAACATGACGGCGGTGGCCGTTGTGGAAGCGCAGGAACGGATGAAGCAGCCGAACCTGCTGTGACTTGACCGGCAGGCCGGGCAGGGTGGCGCTCTTGGGAGCATCCGCTATGCTGGTCCGGCTGACATGATGGGGATGGCCTGAAGGGCCATCCTGTATGACGGCGTTGTGACTTCGTTTGTTGAACCGTCTCATTCGGACAATGGGGTTAAGTCATGTCGGCGCTTTACGTCATCGGACGGATTCTGTTCGCGGCCCTGTTTCTGGTGTCGGGCATCAATAAATTTCTCGATCTTCAAAGTGCCGCGCAAGCCATCAGCGCGCACTTCGCGGTGCCCGCGCAATTGACGGAGTACACGTCGCAGATCGAGGCTTTCACGGGAATGCCGATCGCGCAGGTCATCGCCATTCTCGGCGGAGCGATCGAAATTCTGGGCGCGCTGGCGATAGCGACCAATCTGGGCGCACGGGTTTTCGCGGTGGTGCTTGCGCTGTTTCTCGTTCTCACGGTTTTCTATTTCAACGATTTCTGGAACGCGGCCGCCACCGAGCGGACGGCGAGTTTGTTCGAGGCGCTGAAGAATCTGGCGCTGATCGGCGCGCTGTTGATGATCGCGGGCCGTCCGCGCGAACTCGTCGCGTCGTCGGGATCGTCCTACACGGATATCTGAGGCGTCAGCGCCGCCATGCGGTGAGATCGACGCGCCTGGCGGCGTCGAGGACGCGCGTCTCCGCCGCATGCAGGCCCGCGGCGGCGAGAATGTCCTGAGGCGTCTTTTGCGGCACGCCAGGCATGACGCCGAGGCCGTCCGCAAGGTGGACGTCATGCGCCTGCGACAGCCAGAACGCATCGTAGCGGTCGAGAAAGAACGCATAGACGTGCGGCCCGCCGATGATCGCGATCTTCGCGGAAGGCGAGATGCCGATGGCTTCGCAGGCTTCCTCGAACGTCGCGCCCGCGGGATTCCACAAGGTCGAATGCGGATGCGCGGTATCGGGCGCGAGCGCGGGGATGGACGTGGTCAGAACGAGCCGGGTCCGCTCGTTCGAGCGTTTCTGTTCCTCATGCGAGTGGCGGCCGTGCACGATCAGGTCGGCCTCGTCGAGGACATTCTCGAAGAATGTCTGATCCGCCGGGAACTTCAGCGAATCCGGCATGACTCCGGTGGAATCCGCCAGCATGCCGTTGGCGGAGACGATGACGTAGGCTTCGATCGGCAAGACGGACCTGCTATTGGGAAATGGTTTCGACCACGCTCGACAGCGGCCGCGAATTGACGACCGGCTGCTTCAGGCCTTTTACGACTTCCTCGTCGTATTGCGCAATCGACTCCAGTTTCGTCTTGGCCTTGACCTCCACGACCTTGTAGCCGCCGGCCTTCAGCCGTTTCAGCAGTTCCGGCAGAGCCTCGCCGGTGTGCTTCTGGAAGTCGTGCATCAGGATGATGCCCTTGCCGGTCTTGTCGAGCTTGTTCATCACGGTCTCGACGATCTTCCTGGCGTTGCGCGCCTTGAAGTCGAAGGAGTCGACGTCGCACGACCACATCGCGATGTTGCGTTCGCCCATATAAGTCACCATCGACGGCGGATGCTGAAGGGCCGGGAAACGGATGAACGGCGCGGGTGAATAGCCCAGCGCCCATTTCACCGCGCTGATGCCTTTCTCGATCTCGGCCTTGCGCTGATCGTCGGTCAGTTTCTTGTTGTTGAGATTGGCGTGCGACCAGGTGTGCGAGCCGATGGTGTGGCCGTGCGCGGCCACCGATTTCAGGATTTCAGGATGCCAGGTCGCGTGCTTGCCGATGGGGAAGAAGATCGCCTTGGTGCATTCCTCGTCCAGCGCCTTGATGACGGCGGGCGTGTTCACGGGCCATGGGCCGTCGTCGAAGGTCAGCACCACTTCCTTGTCGCGCAGGAAGTCGAGTTGCTTGAAATGTTCGAAGCCGAAACCGGGGCCGCCCGTGGTGTTGATGGCGACGACGCGGGAGACGCCGAGTGCGTTCGGATTGGCGCAAGCGGATGTCGCGGGGGCGGGCGGTGGCGGCGCAGGCGTCGCGGCTGGCGTTGCAGGGTTTGCGGACGGCGCGGCCTTTTGCGCGGCGGCGGTCTGGATCGCCAGCATCGATATGGCGGCAGCCAAAGGAATAACGGCGGTCGTGATACGCATCGGACAACTCCCCCAGCATGGCTTCCCTGCGGGAAGCCTACCTGTGGCGCCGCGCGGCCGCCAAGGGGAATTCGTGGCGGAGAACGAACTCCGCACAGATGTCAGCGCAGCGGCACGATGAAGTCGGTGCCGAGGCCGGTTTCGCCGCCAAGGCCGAGGTCGGACACGATCAGGGAGTCGCCGGGCATGACTGCTTCGGCGATTTTTTGCATCGCATCCTCGGGAATGGTGATGCGGTCGAGCGCGGCCGAAGGCGAGGGCAGCGCCACTTCGGCCGTGGGGCGTTCGATCTCGCCCCGCCGATGTTTGCGCGCCTGAGACGCGGGCGGCTGGCGGGGAGGCAGCGACACCACCGACCATTGGAAGGTCCTGGGGTCGTCGTTCGATGCGCGGATGGTGAAAACGTGGGTGCCGAGGGGGCCGCCATCGGTGATGGTGACGGGCGCCTCGAACAGCGGCGCGAAGTTTTGCCGCACGAAGATCTTGCCTTCCTTCCGGCTGATGAAAGCGGCGATGTGGCCGGTGCGCTTGACCGGCTTGACCTCGGTGGCAGGCGTTTGCGGCGCAGTGGGTTCAGGTTTGGCTGCATCGCCGTTGGCGGGCTCGACGGCCGTCCCGGAGGCGGCGAGCGGAACGGTGCCGCTGGCATCCGCGGTGCGGATCGGCGCGGCGATGCTGTTGGTGGTCTGCAAGCCGCTTTCCAGATTGAGGATCGGCTTCAGCTCCGGCAGGGCGGCGATGGTGTCGCCCTTGTCGGTGGCGGCCGTCACCTTTGGCTCGGGCCTGTGGGTGAACAGGAGCGGATGCGAGAAATCGACCGGCGACAATTCACCGGGCGCGATCACGACGCGCGCGCCCATCCGCGTCCAGCCATACATGCGGGTCGCGAAGTTCATCGGCATGCGTATGCAGCCGTGCGAGGCGGGGTAGCCCGGCAGCACGCCGGCGTGCATAGCGATCCCTGACCATGTGATGCGCTGCATGTACGGCATCGGCGCGCCGCTGTAGATGTTGGAGCGGTGAAACTTCTCCTTGCCGATCACGCTGAACACACCCATCGGGGTGGAGTGGCCGCGCATGCCGGTGGAAATCGGCGTTTCCGCGTACAGGCCGTTTGAATCGTAGATCTTGAGCCTTTGTTCCTCGATCGAGATCGAGATCAGGAGCGGGCCTTTCGGCTTGGTGGTTTCCTTGATGACGATGGGCTTCTGCGCCTTGCGGACGTGCTTGACGCGCGGCCGTTCAGGCTGCGGCGCCGGAATGCCCCGGTCGGAATCGAAGCCATCATTGTCCCAGAAGAACTGCGCGTGCGCGGCCGCGGGCAGGACGACCAGCGCCATCGCCGATATCAGGGTGATCCGCCGGATCGCGGCCATGGAGTTCGATGTCCGCAAGGTCTGCTGCCTGGTGCTCATGAAAGGTAATTGCTTATTCACGCCCATTCCCGCTGTTGGCTGCCTGGTGCCTGAATCTCAGTGTCGCGAACGGCCCGGCGGGTTCACCGCCGAATCGACAGGGGAACGCTATCCATTGAGGGCTGATATCCGATTAATAAACCCCGGATTTTTGGTCACAAAGGCGTTCCTTTCCCCGAAAAGCTGCCTATTTGCGGTTCAGCCGGCTGCCTGTGCCCGTGTGGGTTGCGCCAGCCTGAAAGGCCCAAATGTTCCAGCCAAGTTGTTTCTGGCGCGGTCTTGCCTGCGCCGCCGTCCTGTCTGTTTCCCTCGTTGCGCCCGCGCGGGCGGCCGATGAGCCCGACCTGATCTTCCGCCGCTCGACCGTGTTCAAGTTGCTCAGCCCCGATGACAAGCTCGCGACATACGGCATCGACGATCCGGACGTCGAAGGCGTCGCCTGTCATTTCACCGTGCCGGAGAAGGGTGGCTACAAGGGCTGGCTCGGACTTGCCGAACAGGTTTCAGACATTTCGCTATCTTGCCGTCAGATCGGGCCAATCCGGTTCAAGGCGAAGTTCGAGCAGGGTGAGGACATGTTCCGTCAGCGCCGCTCGCTGTTCTTCAAGAAGATGCAGATCGTGCGGGGCTGCGACGTCAATCGCAACGTGCTCGTCTACATGGTGTACTCGGACAAGCTGATCGACGGCTCGCCGAAGAACTCGACCTCGTCGGTGCCGATCATGCCATGGGGCGCGGCGGATTCGATCCAGAAGTGCGGCGACTTCCTCTCGAAATAGGGCCTAGTGTCCCGAATTCGAAGTTCGCCTCACTGAAGCGAACTTCTGAACTACCACACTAGTTCGGCCGCGCGCCCCGCCGTGACACGCATTGCTTGACGGTGCTGACGCCCTGCGGCGTCAGCTTGGTGCCGGTGACCTGCTTGATCTCGCCGGCCTTGCAACTGCCATCGTCGACCCAAATGCGCTGCCCGAGCCGGATACTCGTGATATCGCTCTCGCGCGAGACGATCTCGGCGGAGGCGGGCGATGCGGCCGCAACAAGAGCGAGCGTGCCAAGAACCAGTCCGGCCCGGACGATGCCCGCCCGCGTCACTTGTTTTGCACCTTCAGGCCGTCCGGCCCGACGTTGATTTGCAGGCCCTTCGGCTCCTTCTTGGCCTCGTAGAGGTTGTAGCCGAGGATGCCGATGCCGGCGATCAGCACCGCGATGATGAGAACGAGAAGATTGCGGTTGGGCATGTTTGTCTTTCCTAGTGAACGGCGGTTCGGGAAAACAGGTTGATGACGGCGACCCCGGCGATGATCAGCGCAAGGCCGGCGATGGCCGCGGCATCGAGGCGCTGGCCGAACCAGATCAGCCCGACAAGGGTGATCAGCACCACGCCGAGGCCCGACCAGATCGCATAGGCGATGCCGACCGGCATCGTGCGCAGCACCAGCGACAGAAAATAGAACGCCGCCATGTAACCGAGCGCGGTCAGGATCAGCGGCTTTGGCCGTGTGAACTGCTCGGACGCTTGCAGTGCGGCAGTTCCAATGACCTCAAAGACGATGGCCATGATCAGATACAGATACGTCATGATCTATCGTACCGGGGCAGGGCTGATTCTAGAAGCCGGCAGCGGTACGGCGCGGTGCGAGAACTTGTAAATGAGACGTTCTTACAGCCACATGGACGTCATGGAACACCACACTGTGACAGTTGTGGCGTTGCCTCACGCCCCCTGAATTCCGTATAGATTACGGGCGGCTTTGAGCCGCTTCCCTTCGGGGACTTTCACAAGATTGCCGGTCGGAATGCGCAGCCCATGAACAAGCTCGTCAGTATCGCTCTGCGGCGGCCATATACGTTCGTGGTTCTTGCCCTGTTGCTGATGATCGCGGGTCCGCTGGCGGCGCTGCGCACGCCCACCGACATCTTCCCGGATATTGGAATTCCGGTGATCGGCGTGGTCTGGAACTATACCGGCCTGCCGCCTGACCAGATGGCCGGGCGCATCGTGACGCCGTTCCAGCGCGCGCTCACCACCACCGTCAACGACATCGAGCATATCTCGGCCAATTCCTACACCGGAATCGGCATCATCAAGATTTTCTTCCAGCCCAATGTCGATATCCGCACGGCCAACGCGCAGGTGACGGCGATCGCGCAGACCATGCTCAAGCAGTTGCCCGCGGGCGCGACGCCTCCGCTGATCCTGAACTACAGCGCCTCGACCGTGCCGATCCTGCAACTGGCGCTCTCGGGCGACGGGCTGACCGAACAGAACCTTGCCGACTTCGCCACCAACCAGTTGCGCACGCCGCTCGTCACGGTGCCGGGCGCGGCGATCCCGTGGCCCTATGGCGGCAAGCTGCGCCAGATCCAGATCGATCTCAACGCCACCGCGCTTCAGGCGCTTGGCCTGTCGGCACAGGATGTCGCCAATGCGCTGGCGGCGCAAAACCTGATCACGCCGGTCGGTACGCAGAAGATCGGATCGTTCGAATACAGCATCCAGCTCAACAACTCGCCGCTGAGGATCGACGAACTGGGCAACCTGCCGATCAAGACGGTCAACGGCGCGATGGTGTATGTCCGCGACGTCGCCCATGTGCGTGACGGCAATCCGCCGCAGACCAACATCGTGCATGTCGATGGCAACCGCTCGGTGCTGATGATGGTGCTGAAGGCGGGCTCGATCTCGACACTCGACATCATCGACGGCATCAAGAAGAAGATCGTCGAGATCAAGGACACCTTGCCGGAGACGCTGAAGATCGGTCTTGTCGGCGATCAGTCGATCTTCGTGCGCGGCGCGATCTCGGGTGTCGCCAAGGAAGGCATCCTCGCCGCGATCCTGACCAGCATCATGATCCTGCTGTTTCTGGGAAGCTGGCGCTCGACGGTCATCATCGCGATCTCGATCCCGCTGTCGGTGATGGGTGCGATCATATGTCTGTCGCTGATCGGAGAGACGCTCAACATCATGACGCTCGGCGGTCTCGCGCTGGCGGTCGGCATTCTGGTCGACGACGCCACGGTGACGATCGAGAACATCAACTACCATCTGGAGCAGGGCAAGGAGGTCGAGACGTCGATCCTCGACGGCGCCGCGCAGATCGTGACGCCTGCGTTCGTGTCGCTGTTGTGCATCTGCATCGTGTTCGTGCCGATGTTCTTCCTTGAGGGCGTGTCGCGCTTCCTGTTCGTGCCGATGGCCGAAGCGGTGATGTTCGCGATGATCTGGTCGTTCATCCTGTCGCGCACGCTGGTGCCGACGATGGCGAAGTATCTGCTGCATCCGCATCCTCACGACGAGAACGGCAATCCCATTCCGCCCGCGCCGAGCAACAATCCGCTGGTGCGTTTCCAGCGCGGTTTCGAGCGGCGCTTCGAGCGGTTCAGGGACGGCTATCGCGCGCTGCTGGAAATGGCGCTGCATCATCGCGGCGTGTTCGTCGCGGGATTTTTCGGATTCGTCGCTCTATCGTTCCTGCTGGTGCCGTTTCTCGGCCGGAATTTCTTTCCGTCCGTCGATGCGGGCCAGATCCTGATTCACGTCCGTACCCAGATCGGCACGCGGGTGGAGGAGACCGCCAATCAGCTCGCGGACATCCAGAGTGTCATCCGTCAGACCATTCCGCCGGGCGAACTGGATACCATGACCGACAACATCGGTATCCCGTATAGCGGCATCAACATGACCTATAACAACACCGGCGTGATCGGGACGCAGGATGGCGACATCCAGATCAAGCTGAAGGAAGGCCACCAGCCGACGGATATCTACGTCAAGACGCTGCGCGAGCAGTTGCCGCGCGCTTTCCCCGGCGTGACGTTCGCGTTCCTGCCGGCCGATATCGTCAGCCAGATCCTGAATTTCGGCTCGCCCGCGCCGATCGACCTGCAAATTCGCGGCGCCAACATCGATG
This sequence comes from [Pseudomonas] carboxydohydrogena, assembly GCF_029030725.1. Lineage (NCBI taxonomy): Bacteria > Pseudomonadati > Pseudomonadota > Alphaproteobacteria > Hyphomicrobiales > Nitrobacteraceae > Afipia > Afipia carboxydohydrogena. The sequence goes on along the minus strand of NZ_CP113162.1, from coordinate 1,937,499 downwards.
CCAATTTCAAATATGCCAACGATCTGTTGCGGCGCATCCGTCGCATTCCCGGCGTGGCGGATGCACGCATCCAGCAGTCGCCGAACGCGCCCGCGTTTCAGGTCAATGTCGATCGCACGCGCGCGCAATATGTCGGGGTGACCGAGCGGGACGTGACCAACAGTCTCGTCGTCAATCTGGCAGGCTCATCGCAGGTGGCGCCGACCTATTACCTCAATCCGGAAAACGGCGTGTCGTATTCCGTGGTGATGCAGACGCCGCAATACCAGATCGACTCGCTGAACAAGCTCGAGACCCTGCCGATCAACGCGGTCGGCGCGACGAGCCTGCCGATCCTCGGCGGCATCGCCGATATCAAGCGGTCGGCCACGAGCGCGGTGGTGACGCAATACGACATCCAGCCGATGGTCGAGATCTACGCGATTCCGCAGGACCGCGATCTTGGCGCGGTCGCCGCCGACATTCACAAGGTTCTGGACGAGACGGCGAAGGATTTGCCGAAAGGCAGCTCCGCGGTGCTGCTCGGGCAGGTGCAGACCATGAACAGCGCATTCTCGGGGCTGCTGTTCGGCCTGATCGGCGCGATCGTGCTGATCTATCTTCTGATCGTGGTGAACTTCCAGTCATGGTCCGATCCGTTCGTGATCGTCACGGCATTGCCGGCGGCATTGGCGGGCATCGTCTGGATGCTGTTCGTCACGGGCACCACGCTGTCCGTTCCCGCGTTGACCGGCGCGATCATGTGCATGGGCGTCGCCACCGCCAACAGCGTGCTGGTCATCGCCTTCGCCCGCGAGGAACTGGATCGCCTCGGCGATCCGGTCGAAGCCGCGCTGCAAGCAGGCTTCGTGCGTTGCCGCCCGGTGCTGATGACGGCGCTGGCCATGATCATCGGCATGACGCCGATGGCGTTGAGCCTGGGCGAGGGCGGCGAACAGAACGCACCGCTTGGCCGCGCCGTGATCGGCGGCCTGATATTCGCAACCGTTGCAACCCTCATGCTCGTTCCCGTGGTGTTCAGCATGGTCCATCACAAGCGTTATGCGAAGCCGCAGGCTTCCCCGGAGATGTCTCATGCCGTCTGAACCGCGCGTCCAGATTTCACAGCGCAAGCTGCGCCTCGCGGGAATTGCCGCCGGTGCCGTGATCGTGGTGGCCGTGGTGACGGGAATCGTGCTGCGCGAGAACGGCAATGCGCGGTTGCGCGAGTGGACCGATGCGCAGGCGATCCCGACCGTTGCCGTCTCCAAACCCGGCGTCAAGGCGCCGAGCGCGAATCTGACCTTGCCGGGCCGTCTCGAAGCCTATTACCGCGCGCCGATCTATGCGCGCGTCAGCGGCTACCTGAAAGACTGGAAGGTCGATATCGGCGCCAGGGTGAAGGCCGGTCAACTGCTCGCGGAGATCGATGCGCCGGATCTCGACCAGCAATTGCTGCAAGCCCGCGCCGACCTCGCCAACGCGGAGGCCGCCTCGAAACTCTCCGCCGCCACGCTGAAGCGCCGCCGGGCGCTGCTCGCGTCCAACTTCGTGTCGTTGCAGGAGATCGACGAGCGCACCGCCGATCTGTCCAGCAAGGATGCCCAGGTCAAGGCGATGCAGGCGAATGTCGACCGGTTGCAGGCGCTGGCAGGATACAAGCGTGTCGAGGCGCCGTTCGACGGTGTCGTGACCGAGCGCAACACCGACGTCGGCGCGCTGATCAATGGCGGCACCGGCACGGGTGCCGCGATGTTCGTCGTCTCCGACATCAAGAAGCTGCGCGTCTACGTCAACGTGCCGCAAAGCTACCTCGCGTCCGTCAAGGTCGGCGGCGCGGCGTCGATCTCGGTGCCGGAATATGTCGGGCGTTCGTTCCCGGCGGTTGTTGAATCGTCCTCACAGGCGGTCGATGTGGGCTCCGGCACCTCACGGATGCAGTTGACGCTCGACAATGCCAGCGGCGAATTGCGGCCCGGCTCCTATGCCGATGTGACGCTGAACCTGACGAGCGAGAACAATCTGCTGACGGTCCCGTCCAGCGCCCTCATTTTCAACCGGGACGGCTTGAGCGTGGCGACGGTCGATGGCGATGATCGCCTTCGTTTCAAGAAGGTGACGATAGCCCGCGATCTGGGCCGCGAGATCGAGATCGCGACCGGGCTTGCGGCGCAGGATCGGATCGTGGTGACGCCCGCCGATGGCGTGGTCGATGGCGATCGCGTCCGGATCGCCGGCAAGCAGCCGGGCGAGAAGACCTCCAGCGCCCAATAGCGCCCAGACGGCCTGAGAGAGGCGATTTTCCCGGCGCTGCGCGGCGTGGGGAAGGCCGCGCGCGCGGGGCCGGTTTTGTTTGGTTAAGGGAATCACAATCAATCGAGGGGTACTATCTTGCCGCTCGAATAATCCGATTCTTTTCCCGGGGGACATGATGTCGCTTCACGATAGGTTTTCGCTTGTTGCCAGAATGGGATCGGTCGCCGCGATCGCGACCGCGCTGGCCGGAGGCTTGGGTTTTTATGCGGGAAGCGCGTTGGAAGCCGGGTCGGTCTCGAGTGCGGCGGTTGTGATCGGCGGGATGTGTATCGGCACCGGCCTCGTTCTCTGGGCCGTCAAAGCTGGCCCGATGCGGGCCATTCAGGCGATTGGCGAGAGCTTGCGGGCGATCTCGGCGGGGCAGGTTGGCGGCGGCATTCCCTATGCCGCGCAGCGTGGCGAACTCGGTGCGCTGGCGGCGGCTGTTGAGACGGTGCAGGGCAGGATCGCCCATTTACAGATGATGCAATCGCAGAACGACGATGCCCGGCAGCGTTCGGCCGGGGAGCGGCGGGAGGCGATGGCCTCGCTCGCCGACAGGTTCGAGACCAGCATCAACGCGGTGGTCGAGGCGGTCGCGACCTCCGCGACGCAAATGCAGTCCACGGCGGAATCGATGGCGGCGAATGCCGGCCACAACAGCGAGCGTGCCTCGGTCGTGGGCCGGGCGTCGGACAATGCGCGCGAAAACGTGCAGACCGTGGCCGCCGCGGCCGAAGAACTCAACGCCTCGGTGGCCGAGGTCTCGCGTCAGGTGATGCAGTCGAGCGAAATCGCGCGCAAGGCGGTCGGCGAAGCCGAGCAAACCAATTCCACGGTGCAATTGCTGTCGGGCGGCGCCGAGAAGATCGGACTTGTGGTCCAGCTCATTCAGAGCATCGCCGAACAGACCAATCTTCTGGCGCTCAATGCGACCATCGAGGCGGCGCGCGCGGGCGAAGCAGGGCGGGGGTTCGCCGTGGTCGCTTCCGAAGTGAAGGCGCTCGCGACACAGACGGCGAAGGCGACCGAGGAAATCGCGGCGCAGGTCACCAACATGCAGTCCACCACGGCGGATGCCGTTCTGGCGATCAGCGGCATTGCCGGGACCATCAAGCAGATGAGCGAGATCGCAGGCGAAATCTCGTCGGCGGTTGAGAAGCAGGGCGCCGCGACCGGCGAGATTGCCCGCAGCATTCACGCGGCGGCCACGGGCTCCCATGAGATCAGCGAGCATATCGGCGGCGTCGGCGAGGCCGCGGCCGCGACCGGTGCGACGGCAGCGGAAGTTCTTGCACGGGCGCGTGAGCTCGATCAGCAGGCCGGATTGTTGCGCCGTTCTGTCGATGAATTCCTGACACAGGTCCGCGTTGCGTAACCCGCATCCATCGTGCCGGATTTGAAGATCCGGTGCCTTTGGTTTTCTTTACAAAAGAATCGTCTTGGTCTTTTGGCTAGAGGTGGTTGCGCGAGTTGCTTCGCGTGACCATCTTGCCCCGACCGGCATATGCCGGCCTCGCATGGCACAGTCGTTGATCGCTTCGGCTTGAGCACGATTGCAAAATGCATCTGGATCGTTTCAGATGGCCATGCGTGTTGTTTCTTTCGGGGCTGACTTGAATGATTGAACGATCCGCGACGCCTTTTCATTTTCATTCCGCTCGTCTGTCCGCTATTGCGCGTCTTGCCGCCATGGCTGCGCCGCTGATGGCAGTCGGTCTGTCGGGCTGCGGCCCGAGCCAGAACCAGCAGGCCGTCGCGTCACCGCCTTCCGTTACCGTCGCTCATCCCGTCAAACGAACTGTCACGGACTGGGACGAATTCAGCGGGCGCTTCGATGCCGTCGAGCAGGTGCAGATTCGTGCGCGCGTCACCGGCTTTGTCACCGGCGTCGAGTTCAAGGACGGCGCCATCGTCAAGGCTGGCGACCTTCTCTACACGATCGACCCCCGGCAATATCAGGCGGTCGCCGAACAGGCGCAGGGCCAGTTGCAGGACGCCAAGGCCCATGTCGAACTCGCCAGGCGCGAACTGGAGCGCGCCACCTCGCTGATCAAGACCGACGCGGTTTCGCAATCGGTGGTCGATCAGCGCACCCAGCAATTGCAGACCGCGCAGGCCTCCGCGTTGCAGGCCGAGGGCGCATTGAAGCGGGCGCAACTCGATGTCGAATTCAGCCAGGTGCGTGCGCCGATCACCGGGCGCATCAGCCGCCATCTCGTCACTGTCGGCAATCTCGTGCAGGGCAGCGAAAGCGGCGCGACGCTTCTGACCTCGATCGTGTCGATGGACCCGATTCACCTTTACTTCGACATGGACGAATCCATCTATCTGAAGAATTCCCGACTCTGGTTCGAGGGCAAGCGCCCGAGCTCGCGCGATACGCCGAACCCCGTACAGGTGCTGCTCGCGGGAGAAACCAAGCCCTCGCACATGGGCAAGATGGACTTCCTCGACAACCGGCTCGATGTCGGCACCGGCACGCTACGCGGCCGCGCGCTGGTCGACAATCACGACCTTTCGATTTTGCCCGGCCAGTTCGCGCGCGTTCGCGTGCTCGGCAGTTCGCCTTACGAGGCGCTGCTGCTGCCGGACACCGCGATTGCCACCGACCAGTCGCGAAAGATCGTGTTCGTCGTCAAAAGCGACGATACGGTGATCGCGAAACCCGTGGTGCTCGGCCCCATCGACGATGGGTTGCGCGTGATCCGTGAAGGGCTGGATGCGAATGACAACGTCATCATCGAAGGATTACAGCGCGCGCGCATTGGCGCGAAAGTCTCGCCGCATGCGCCGGAATCCGACAAGGGCAACGCCAAGCCATGAACCTCGGCCGTCTTTCCATCAATCAGCCCATCCTCGCGATGGTGCTGTCGATTGTGCTGCTGATCGTCGGCGCGATTGCCTATACCACGCTGCCTGTCGCTGAGTATCCGCAGGTCGCGCCGCCGACGGTTGTCGTCACCACGCAATATCCGGGCGCGTCGGCGCAGACGGTGTCCGACACGGTCGCGACGCCGATCGAGCAGCAGATCAACGGCGTCGAGGACATGCTGTACATGTACAGCCAGGCGACCTCCGACGGCCAGTTGAAGATCACCATCACCTTCAAGCTCGGCACCGATCTCGACAAGGCGCAGGTGCTGGTGCAGAACCGCGTCGCGATCGCGCAGCCGCAACTGCCTGAGGAGGTGCAGCGCAACGGCGTCGTCACCCGCAAGAACAGTCCCGACCTGTTGATGGTCGTGTTCATGCTGTCGCCGAACGACGCCTACGACCAGCTTTATATTTCAAACTATGCGTTGCGGCAGGTGCGCGATCAGTTGCTGCGGCTCGACGGCATCGGCGACATCCAGATTTTCGGCGCGCGCGACTATTCGATGCGGCTGTGGCTCGACCCGGACAAGATCGCCAACCTCGGCATGACGGCGGGCGACGTGCTCAAGGCGATCCGTGCGCAGAACCTGCAAATTGCGGGCGGCATTCTCGGCGAGCCCCCGATTTCGGATAGGGCCTTTCAGGAAAGCCTGACCTTTACCGGCCGCCTGAAGGATGCATCGCAATTCGAGGACATCGTCATCAAGGCAGGCGCGGACGGGCGCACCGTGCGGCTGCGCGACGTGGCGCGGATCGAACTCGGAGCGCTGTCCTATACCACCAACAGCTTCCTGCTGCGCAAGTCGGCGGTCGCGCTTCTGGTCTCGCAGCGGCCGGGGTCGAACGCGCTGGCAACCTCGAAAAACATCTCGAACGAGATGGAGAGGCTGAAGGCCGATTTCCCGCCCGGGCTTGAATACAATATCGGCTACAATCCGACCGAATTCATCGCGCAGTCGGTGAACGAACTCATCAAGACGATCTATGAGGCGATGGTCCTCGTCGTCATCGTCGTACTGGTGTTCCTGCAAGGATGGCGGCCGGCGATCATCCCGATCATTGCGATTCCGGTGTCGCTGGTCGGCACCTTCGCGGTGATGGCCGCGCTCGGATTCTCGGTCAACAACCTGACGCTGTTCGGCCTGGTGCTGGCGGTCGGCATCGTGGTGGACGACGCCATCGTCGTCGTCGAAAATGTCGAGCGCCATCTCGGTGCGGGCATGACGCGGCGGGACGCGGCGCTTCTGACGATGCAGGAGGTCGGCGGCGCGCTTGTTTCCATCGCGCTGGTGCTGTGCGCGGTGTTCGTGCCGACGGCGTTTCTCGGCGGCATTTCAGGGCAGTTCTTCCAGCAATTCGCGGTGACGATTGCGGTCGCGACCGCGATCTCGTGCTTCTGCTCGCTGACGCTGTCGCCCGCGCTGGCCTCGCTCATCCTTGAATCGCATCACGAGAAGAAGCCGCCCGCCAGATGGAACATCGTCGCGCGGTGGTGGGGACGCTTCACGGCCTATTTCAATCGCGGGTTCGACTGGCTGTCGAACAATTATGCCGTCACCGCCGAGTACGTCATTCGCCATTCGGCGGCGATGCTGGCGGTCTATGCGGTGCTGATCGGCTCCGCCGGGTGGCTTCTGGTGAGCACGTCGAAGGGATTCATTCCGGCGCAGGATCGCGGCTACGTCATCATCTCGGTGCAGTTGCCGGGTGCCGCGTCGCTGGCGCGGACCACGGCGGTCGTGCGTCAGATCGAGAACATTGCGCTCGGCGTTCCGGGCGTGGTGCGCGTCCCGGCGTTCGCGGGCCTGTCGGGTGCGACGCGCACACAGGCGAGCAACGCGGCGGCGCTGTTTCCCGTGTTCGACGAACCGGAGGAGCGGGCCCATAAGGGGCTGACCGCGCAGGTGATTACCGACGAATTGCGCAAGCGGCTCGCGAAGATCGAGAACGCCTTTGTGATCGTGGTGCCGCCTCCGGCCGTGCCGGGCATCGGCACCGGCGGCGGTTTCGCCATGCGCGTGCAGGATCGCGAAGGGCGTGGCGCGGAATTGCTCTCCGCGGCGACGACGGAACTGGTCGCCGCGGCCAGAAAGGCGCCGGGCCTGACGGCGGTGTTCTCGCCGTTCACCGCCGACACGCCGCAGGTGTTTGTCGATATCGACCGGCAGAAAGCGCAAATGCTCAGCGTGCCGATCCAGAACGTGACGGAAGCGATCGAGACCTATTTCGGCTCGACCTACGTCAACGACTTCAACATTCTGGGCCGCACCTATCACGTCACCGCGCAGGCTGACCTGCCGTTCCGCAGGGAAACGACCGATCTTGCGCGCGTCAAGACGCGCAATGCGGCCGGCGACATGGTGCTGCTGGGCAGCGTGGTCAACTTCCGCAATATCTCGGGCCCGGATCGCGTAGCGCGCTACAATCTGTATCCGACGGCGGAGTTGCAGGGCGACACGCTCCCCGGCACCAGTTCGGCCACGGCCATCGAGGAGATGAAGAAACTCGCATCGGATATTCTGCCGAGCGGATTTTCCTATGAGTGGACCGACCTGTCGTACCAGCAGGTGACGGCGGCGAACGCGGGACTTTATGTATTCCCGGTCTGCGTGCTGTTCGTGTTCCTGGTGCTCGCCGCGCAATACGGAAGCTGGACGCTGCCGCTGTCGGTGATCCTGATCGTGCCGATGTGCCTGCTCGCCGCCACCATCGGCGTGCGGCTGATGGGGCAGGACATCAACATCCTCACCCAGATCGGTTTCGTCGTGCTGGTCGGCCTCGCCGCGAAGAACGCGATCCTGATCGTGGAATTCGCGCGCGACATCGAGCACGAGGGCAAGGACACGCTGCATGCGGTGATCGAGGCGTGCCGGTTGCGTCTGCGGCCGATCCTGATGACCTCGTTCGCCTTCATCCTCGGCGTGCTGCCGCTGGTGATCTCGACCGGCTCCGGCTCGGAGATGCGTCAGGCGGTCGGCGTCGCGGTGTTCTTCGGAATGCTGGGCGTCACGCTGTTCGGGCTGCTGTTCACGCCGATCTTCTACATGCTGATCCGCAGGATGTTCCCGAGTTCGGTCGTGGTGCCGAGCCGCGATGCCGGGGCGAACATCTGAATTACACGCGCCCGCTGACCGGGATCAATGTGCCGGTGACGGCGCTGGCCTCAGTGCTTGCGAGAAACAGGATGACACTCGCCAGTTCCTCCGGGCTGACCCACGCGGAAAAATCCGCCTTCGGCATGTCGCGGCGGTTGGCGGGCGTGTCGATGGTGGAAGGTAGCACGGCGTTGACCGTGACCTTGCCCTTCAGCTCGCTTGCGAGCGCCTCGGTGAGGCGATGCACGCCGGACTTGGAGGCCGCATAAGCGCCCATGCCGATGCCCGCTTTCAGCGCGCCCAGCGCGCCGATATTGACGATGCGTCCCGAGCCTGAGGCGATCAGATGCGGAATCGCTGCACGAGAGGCATTCAGTGCGGTCAGGGTGTTGACACGATAGAGCCGCTCCCATGTCGCGGTATCGCCTTCGCTGACGGTCTGAAATGAAAAGGCGCCTGCGATGTTGATGAGGGCATCGAGCCGCCCGTAATGCGTGACAGCCGCTTCAATCGCGCGGTTGGCTTCGCTGGGTTCGGCAAGGTCGATGCCGCCGATCTCGATCCGGTTGGGACGTGGCGCGCTGCGGGCCCCGGCATGGTCGATCAAGGCGAGGCGCGCGCCGCGCTCAACCGCTTCGGCGACCACCGCGCGGCCGAGCGCACCGGATGCACCGGTGATCGCGACGACTCTGTCCTGCATCGATGCTCTCCGCTACGGCGGGTCTTGAGGCCGCCGTTACAGGCTGAAAATACTGACGTCGCGCAGCAGCGCGCTGGCACGGGTCGTGGCGGCGGAGTCGGGCGGCGGACCATCGCGCCGTTCGCTGTCGCGGCGCTCGGTGTCGAACACCTGCTTGGGCGTCAGAGCGGGGCGCTCGCGGCCGAACACCGGCGTCTCCATCCATGACGGCTTCGGTGGAAGCAGGCGCATCGAGCCGAACGGAGCCGGTGCGTCGTGATGCTCCGTCATCTCGTTGTCGTCATCATCGTCGTCGGCCGGATCATTTGCCGCAATGAGGTTGTCCGTCGGACCGGCATCATCAGCCTTCAGGGCAAACAGGGGTGCTTCGCGCGACTTGCGGAACGGGAAGGGGAAGTCCTCCATCACGGTCACGTCGTCGCTGGCGGGCTTGTGCGGCTCGGGTGCGGCTACACGCGCGGCCGGGATCACATCCTCCCCCACGGGACGGTCGATCTCATGACCGCAACCGGCGCAGCCATAGGTGAAGGAGACGCGGTCGGCGGTCCACTGTACGTCCTTCACGCCCATCAGGTGCTGGGTACAATGGGGGCAGATCACGACGTCGGGCTTGAAATCGCGAAGCTGGACGTGACTGAACATGGGTACACCCTCCGCGCGCGCGAGCGGAGAACCCGGAACGGACGCCGACTCGCCACAACACACTGCTGGAACTTACGCCTGCAACGGCGCGGATTCGTAGGCCGAAGCCGCGTCATGCACAGCTTATTTGACGCTGTGGAAGACCGTCCGGCCGTCAGTGCCTGACCAGATAAAGCGGTGTGCGCAGGGTGAACTGGAACGCGGGCTTCGGCGTCCAGAACACCGTCGCGGTCAAGCCGAACAGGCGGTTATCGTTGTCGTCCATCCGGTCGAGATCGGCCCGAAGCATCGGCTGGGTGAAGGAGCGCAGCGACAGCAGCGACTGGCCGGACGGCAAATACGGGGCGAGTGCCGAAGTGTTCGCACCGCCGAAGGACTGGATGCCCGCGCGCCCGGTCAGTTTCCAGTTGCTCGGCCATTGGTAATAGGCGCCGACATAGCCGATGATGGCCGGGCGGACCGAGGCGAGGCCGGAATCCACCCGGATATTGGTCAGTTGCACACCCGCGAGCAGGGCTCGCGTCTCGTCGGTATCGAAAGCGTAGGCCGCCTCGGCCACAGTGGTGAGACTGGTGGTCGCCAGCGGGCCTTCGGTTGCGGATTTGGTGAGCGTCGAAAGCACCGTCACGGTAGGGAACGGCCCGCCGTTCTGTTCGATGATGTCGGCCTGAACGCCGACGTTCCAGCTTATGACCGCCAGCGACGACCAGGGCGTGAGATCGGTTTTCGAGGCGCTGGCCGTGATCCCCCCGAATACCGAGAAGCGCTCGTTGAAATCGACAGTCAGCGGCAGGTCGATCGAGGCTCCCTGACCCGAGACCGACGACAGGGATGATAATGAGGGCAGCGACAGCGAATTGCCGAAGCCGATATTCAGCGTCCCGGCGGGCACGGTGAAATAGTTGGTCCGCATGTCGAGATAGACGTTCGGCAGTTGCGAGGCGTCCGCCTTGGCGGGCTTGGCGTCGTCGCCGGCGTCACGCGCGAAGGCAGCGCCTGTCGCGGCGATCATGAATGCGGCCGCGACGGCCATGGCCGTCTGCCGATGCATGGAAGGCGGCCGGGAAGAAAATACCTGTCTTGTGATGTTCGCGGTCACGATGGCCCAGCCTGATGTCCCCAATTCGAGCCGCGTTTTCCCAATGAGGATTATAGCCAGACCCTGCGCGGGCCGCCAAGCGGGCGCGGACCGGCAGCGCCGGGGACCACGCTGGTCATAAAAAGTTCGTGTGATCTGCCTCAGGATCCGGAGCAGCCTATAAATTCCATCGTTCCGGCTGTTGTCAGAATAAATGGATCGGATAGGCTGGGGACCTTATTTCACCGGGAGTACCCCCATGAAGCGCTTCTCTCTTGCGATCCTGTTGAGCCTTTTCGTTGCCTCGCCCGCTTTCGCCGATTCAGCCTGCAAGGCGGTGGGCGCCGACGGCAAGCCGCTCGCTGGCGCCGCCAAGGTTAGCCATATGAAGAAATGCTGCGAGGACAACGCCAAGAGCGCCGACGGCAAGGCGCTGTCCGGCGCGGCCAAGACCAGCTTCGTCAAGAAGTGCATGGGTTGAGGCGCAGCATCATACCGAACACGAAGCCCCGCGCGAGCGGGGCTTTTTGTTTCCGGCGATGTGTTCAATTGGCTTTCGAGAACTCGCTGCGCACGATGCCGTGACGTTGCAGCTTGTCGTAGAAGGTCTTGCGCGGGATGCCGAGTGCTTCGATGGTGCGGCGGACGTCGCCGTCATGATTTTCGAGCGCCTCGCGGATGATCGACGCCTCGAACAGCTCCAGGCGTTCGGGCAGAGGCAATATGTTTTCGAGGCGTCCTCTGGCGTTGTCCTGCGTTTCATTGTCGAGGCCGAGCACGAAGCGCTCGGCGAAATGCGACAGCTCGCGCACGTTTCCCGGCCACTGGTGGTCGCGCAGGTAGCGATGCACGGAAGCCGGAACGTCAGGCACGGCCCGCTGGAAGCGCGCGGCGGCGCGGTTGGTGAAATAACCGAACAGCATCGGGATGTCGTCGCGCCGTTCCCGCAGCGGCGGGATCGACAATGTGATGACGTTGAGGCGGTAGTAAAGGTCCTCACGGAAATTGCCGCGCTGGGCGGGATCGCCGAGATCGACCTTTGAAGCGGCAACGATACGCAGGTCGATAGGGCGGACTTCATTGGTGCCGAGCGGTGCGACCTCGCGCATTTCCAGCACGCGCAACATCTGCACCTGAACCGATTGCGGCATGCTTTCGATTTCGTCGAGAAACAGCGTGCCGCCATCGGCATGCTGGATACGCCCGAGCCGGCGCTTCTGGGCGCCGGTGAATGCGCCTTGCTCGTGGCCGAACAGCTCGCTCTCGATGATGCTCTCCGGCAGGGCGCTGCAATTGAGGGCCACGAAATTGTTGGCTGAGCGGCGGCTGCTCCAGCGGTGCAGCAGCGTTGCGACGACTTCCTTGCCCGAACCGGTTTCTCCCGTCACCAGCACATCGACATCGGTATCGGCGATCTGGCGCAGCGTATGGCGCAACCATTCCATCGCCGGTGTCTGGCCGATCAGCGGCAGGCCGTTCTCGGCTTCGCCTGCGGCCTCACGCAGCGCGCGGTTTTCCATCACCAACTGGCGCTTCTCCGCCGCCTGCCGCACGCTGTGCGCCAGCCGCTCGGTGGCGAAAGGCTTGGTGATGAAATCGTAGGCTCCATCCTGGATAGCTTTCACCGCCATCGAAATATCGCCGTGGCCGGTGATGAGGATCACCGGAATGTCGGCATCCACGTGTTGCAGGCGCTGGAAGAACTGCAACCCGTCGATGCCCGGCATGCGGATGTCGGATACGACGACGCCATTGAAATGCCGGTCGAGCACGGCAAGCGCATCCGCCGCAGCGGTGAATGCCTGAACCTGGAATCCGGCAAGCTCCAGCGTCTGCTGGGTCGCCTTCAGAAGATCGCGGTCGTCATCCAGCAGGACGACGGAGAAAGAGGCGTTCATTGCTGCGCTCTGTGTCATGGAGCCCTCACCAGATAGATCGTGAAGCATGTGCCGTGTTCGCTGCTGTCAACCTCGATGCGCCCGCCATAATCGGAGACGATCTCCTTGGAGATCACGAGGCCGAGGCCGAGCCCGTTTTCCTTCGATGTATTGAATGGCGAGAACAGCGCGCGCCGGATGGCTTCGGGAATGCCGGGACCGTTGTCGGAGATTTTTACAGCGACCTCGTCGCCATGGGTTTCGACGGACACCTCGACACGCGGGTCGTCGCGTCCCTGTAGCGCTTCCAGCGCGTTCTGGAACAGGTTGATGAGCACCTGCTCGAGGCGGATGCGGGTGCCGGACACCTTGATGCCGGAGGCGGGCAGGTCGTATTTCAGTGCGTCCAGATGTCCAGCGAAGCGGCTTCTCAACAGCACCACCGCGCCGTCGATGGCGGCGCGCAGTTCGACGGATTCGGCGGCGGTGCGCCCCTTGCGGGCGAACGCCTTCAATTCGTCGGTGATGGAGCCGATGCGCTCCGTCAGCGAGGCGATCTTGCCCAGATTGTCGGCGGCTGATGAGGGCTGGCCGCGATCGAGGAAGATGCGGGCATTGTCGGCATAGGCGCGGATGGTCGCGACCGGCTGGTTGATTTCGTGCGCGACGCCTGCCGTCACCTGTCCGAGGATGGCGAGGCGATTGGCCTGCACCAGTTCCTGCTGGACGATCTGCAATTTTGCTCCGGTGGTGCGGTGATCGGAAATCTCGATCTCGAGCCGGTCGCGGGCGCGGCTCAGATCCTCGGTGCGTTCGGTGACGCGCCGTTCCAGTTCGACCCGCGCCATTTCGCTTGTGGCGATGCGCATCTGCGCCGCGTGGCGGCGCCACAGCAGGAAGGCGGCCAGCGCGAGCAGAGGGATGACGACGCCGAGCGCCAGCAGGCGCGCTTCGCGCATGGCGGCGGCCGTCGCCGGTTCGACAGGCACCAGATAATCCAGCCGCCAGGGCGTCGATGGCACCCGCGTCGTCAGCCTGAGATAGTTCGTATTGCGGCGGCCGGGCAATGTCGCCTGCACCAGCGAGGTGCCGGATGCGAGAGCCTGATTCTCGGCAATGGGAAGCGGCGTAAGCGGCGCGTCGCCGAATTGCAGGCTGCCGACAACGGTGGCGTACACCGTATCGGAGAGCTTACCGTCGGTCAGGAAGCGCCACGACGGGACACTGGTCAGCAGCACGACCCCGTGCTCGTCGATGACGTAAGACGGGCGGTTGCTTTCGCGCCAGTCGGCCTCGAGCTGGTCGAATTCCATCTTCACGACGACGATGCCGAGCGGCTTCTGCAAGCTGCCGACGATGCGCGAGATGTACAGGCCCGGCCGCTTGCTGATGCTGCCGAACGCGAAATACTCCGCCGTACCCTCGCGCATGGCGCGGAAGAAATACTCGCGGTAGGCATAGTCGTTGCCGACGAAGCTGTCGGATTCCTGGAAGTTGCTGGAAGCGATGGTCACGCCATCGGTGCCGATCACGTAAAGCACGGCGGCCTTGGTGCCCGCCACGAGCCCTTCCAGTTTCTCGTTCAGTCTCGCGACGGACGCGGCATCGCCGATGGCGAGGGCGTCATGCACCCGCTGGTCCTGCGACAGCAGTAACGGAATGGCGCGCGGGCTTTCCAGACTGGCGCGCAGCAGCGCCACTTTCAGGTTGGCGTCGGTTCGGCCCTGCTCGGTGAGGGTCGCGATTTCGCGGACCCGGCCGAAATATCCGGCGACGACCAACGTGATGCCGATCAGCGCGAGTGCCAGCACGGCAAAGCCGATCCAGACACGGCGGGTCCGTCTCCGGAGCTGGGCGGGCGTGAGGACAGGGGCTGGCTGTGCGGCCGGTGGCATGGCGTATCTGTGCATTTTTCTGCACATCTCTCAATACCATAAGTGCGAATTATCGCCCAAAACTGGTTTGAGGCGGACGCAGTAGCAAACAAAATCAAGAAATATCAATGCGTTGAAGAAAATAAAGCGGCTGGCACGGGGGTTGCTGATGTCTGCCGTGGCGGCTGTTGGCCGCGACAGTTCAACAATCGACCCCGAGGCGGAACATGGCCATCGGGGCAGGGAGGCTAACATGCAGACCACTTTCGAGGCCGTGGAGAAGCACGGCAAGGTTCCGTTCTACCGGCATCTCTATGTCCAGGTTCTGGCGGCGATCGTCGCGGGCGTTTTGCTCGGGCATTTCGATCCCGGCGTCGGCGCGGCGATGAAGCCGCTCGGCGATGCCTTCATCAAGCTGGTGAAGATGGTGATCACGCCGGTGATCTTCCTCACGGTCGCGACCGGCATCGCGGGCGTGTCGGATCTCAAGCGCGTCGGCCGCGTCGCCGGCAAGGCGATGCTCTACTTCCTGACGTTCTCGACGCTGGCGCTGATCATCGGTTTGATCATTTCCAACGTGGTGCAGCCGGGCGCGGGCATGCACATCGACCCCGCGACGCTCGACGCCAAGGCCGCCGCCGCTTACGCCGCGAAGGCGCACGACGCTTCCATCGTCGGCTTCCTGATGGACATCATTCCGAACACCATCGTCGGCGCGTTCGCCAAGGGCGACATCTTGCAGGTGCTGTTCTTCTCGGTGCTGTTCGGCGTGGCGCTGGCGATGGCGGGCGACCACGGCAAGCCGGTCGTCGATTTTCTACAGGCGCTGACCAATCCGGTGTTCCGTCTGGTCGCGATCCTGATGAAGGCAGCGCCCATCGGCGCGTTCGGCGCGATGGCCTTCACCATCGGCAAATACGGCATCGGCTCGATCGCCAATCTCGCCTTCCTGATCGGCACGTTCTACGTCACGTCGCTGTTGTTCGTGCTGGTCGTGCTCGGCGCGGTCGCCCGCTACAACGGCTTCTCGATCCTGGCGCTGATCCGCTACATCAAGGAAGAACTCTTGCTGGTGCTCGGCACATCGTCGTCGGAAGCGGCACTGCCCGCGCTGATGACGAAGATGGAGCGCGCGGGCTGCGACCGCTCGGTCGTCGGCCTCGTGATTCCGACCGGCTATTCCTTCAACCTCGACGGCACCAACATCTACATGACGCTGGCGGCGTTGTTCATCGCGCAGGCGACCGACACGCATCTGAGCCTCGCGAACCAGATCCTGCTGCTTTTGGTGGCGATGCTGAGCTCGAAGGGCGCGGCGGGCATCACGGGTGCTGGCTTCATCACACTGGCGGCGACGCTGTCGGTGGTGCCGTCGGTGCCGATCGCGGGCATGGCGCTGATCCTCGGCATCGACCGCTTCATGTCGGAATGCCGCGCGCTGACGAATTTCGTCGGCAACGCGGTCGCGACCGTCGTCGTCGCGCGCTGGGAGAACGAACTCGACCAGACGAAATTCGCGGCCGCACTGGCCGGCGAATTGCCGGAGGACGAAGCAGCCTACGAGCCTGAATTGCAGGCGGCGTGAGGAGGCGACCTTCGGGTTACAAAGCCGCTGCATGACAAATACGAAAGCCCCGCGCGAGCGGGGCTTTTTTGTCAGGCGGCGAAGATTCTATTTGTCGTCGGGGTTTGCCGCGTTGATCGTGCCGGACGGCGTGGACTTCTCGCCCAGAAGCACGCCGTTGACGACGATCCCGTATTTCGATGTCGGCTCGTCGTGATATTTCTTGCGGGTCTCGGCGACGGAGCCGTTGAAACGCGGGTCCTGAGGCCTTTCCTGGCTGTCCATGTAAGTGGCGACATCCCACGCATCCTGATCGCTGAGCGTGCCTCCCAGACCAAGCGGCATGTTGGCCTTGATGAACCCGGCGGCGTTGTTGATCGATCCCATGCCCGCGCCCCAGTTGAAGGAGCGCGCGCCCCACAGCGCCGGAAACACGGTCTGCCCGTCAGCGGATTTTTGTCCCTCGCCGTTGCCGCCATGGCAGACGGCGCAATGCTGCGCATAGACCTGCGCGCCGCGATCGTAATCCGCGGGCTTCTCCGGCGGCTTCAATTTGGGATAGCCATGGCCTTCCACGGCGACGCCGGTCGGGCCGCCCTTGGCGAGGAAGTAGGCGTATGTCTCCAGCGCGACCAGCACCTTGTCATTGAAGGCGGGCGCCTTGCCGTTCATGCTGAAGCGGAAACAACCCTGCAATCGCTCCTGAAACGAATTCACATGGCCGTTCTTCGCGCGATAGGCGGGATACAGCAGATACGCAGCGCCCAAGGGGGCCGAGTGAGGCTGGCGGCCGCGATCGATGTGGCAATTCGAGCATTGCAGATCGTTGCCGACAAACTCCTTGGCGTTGTTTTGTGTGTCGTGAAAAATCGCTTCGCCGAGCCGCACCATGTCGCCGAACGGGCCTTTCGGAATCTCGCTTTCCGGAGGAGGCGCGTAAGACGATGATGCTTTTGCCTGAGGCTTTGCAGCAACCGGCGTAACCTTCGCAGGAGCCGGGGATGAGGCCGGGGCAGCGGTCACTGTTGTCTCGGTCGATGCCTTTGGCAGCGTGTAGCCGATGAAACCGGCCGCGGCGAGGGCAAGGACGCCTGCGAACCAGGCGGAGGGTGTCAGCTGATTATCATTCATGGCTTGTTGCCCGATGCAATCGTCGAGGAGATGACCGGAAGGCTCGCGTAATAAGCGGCAACCGCCTTGATCTGATTGTCGTCGAGTTTTTTGGCGACGTTGGCCATCAGGCCCATCGGATCGTTTTTCCGCTCGCCCGATTTCCAGGCGTTCAACTCGGTTTCGATGTAAGCGGCGGATTGTCCCGCGATGCCCGGAAATGACGCGCCGACGCCGAGACCGCTCGATCCGTGGCATTGTCCGCATCCGGGCAACCCTTTGGGCCAGTCTCCGACGGCGGCCAGTGAAGCGCCGGCTTTGACGAGATCGGGGTCAGGCGCGGAATCCTCGGCGGCTTTCGGCGCCTTGAGACCGGCATAATAGGCGGCGATGGCCTTGCGCTCGTCATTGCTCAACGCCGCTGCGACCGGCTGCATGGTGTCGCTTTTCCGCGAATTGTCTTGGAAGTTCGCGAGCTGATGCGCGATGTAAGTCGCGTTCAACCCGGCAAGGCGGGGAAAACCGGCGGCGGGCTGTCCTTCGCCTTGCTCGCCATGGCATGAAGAGCAGCCCGGCGCGCCGTTCGAGGTGCCGTTCGCGGCGATGTCCTTGCCGTCCGCCGCATAGGTCGCGGTCGTGACAGGCAGCAGGGCAATAGCAAGCGCCATCAGGCGCAAGGAAGAAGACTTCATGGAAGACCTCTCCGATCCTTTCAATCATCTTTGATGTTCGACTGCGCGAACATCCGCCCATGACGGGCGGAAAAGAAAAAGCGGAATCGTCAGGATACACGCAGGCCGCATTTTCAGCGGCCTTCGCGAACACTTCTGTGTTGCAGGCGGGAAGCAAACGGTGCGCCACATGCGCGTTATGTACTTTAGAACTTACTAAAGTTACGATTCAACGCAAGTTGTTTCGCGACAAATTTTTGCGAGCGGGTGGGGGAATTGGTCATAAAATGCGAAAGCCCCGCGAGAGCGGGGCTTTTTGTTTGATGTAAGGAAAACGCGGCAGCTGATTTACAGTCAGCTCCCTTGGGGATAATACACCATTCTGCATAACGGGCCTTCACCTTCGCCGCGACAGCGCTTCCCGTTTGCCTTCTGAGCTTCGTGATGCGCGGCGAGAGCGGCATCTATGAATGGCTCGCCGCCGGCAAATTCGCGGTCGCCAATGCCATTATCGGGCGATCTTTATTGGGACGGTGTGGCTGCTGGTGAGGGCGAAGCTGTTTCCTGTTCCGCCGAGCGTGGTGCAAGAAGTGAAGAAGGCGGCGTAGGAAGATCCGTAGTCGGGAGATTAGAGCGCTTTAGAATTGATCAGGAACGCCTCGTGAGCTTCCATCGCCCTATGAATTCGATGGAATAAATCATCAAGACGATCATCGAAGAACTCACTGTCTTCTTCAAATAGCAGCTGAAAATAATCTTTGACCGCATCCACCGCGAGAAGCGCCGTCGTATCCGCTATTTGTGGCCGTGGATGTGTCCAAGTTAAGCTTGGTGTAAAGCCCTCCGTCTCGTCTTCGCTTTCTAAGTGCATTTCCAACAAATCCATCCAATTACCGTGGACGGCTGCCGAGGGCCCTCCGAACGTGCCCAAATAAACTTTATGCAACCCAATTTCTTCTGCGCGTTGATACAAATTTTTGTTGCCCCATTCTTTTGGCTTTGAGGGCGATAAATTGTCGAGATTCATCTCAGACATATTTACGGCGCGAGCGATTGACGCGAGCATTCTCTTTTCGACAGGTAAGATGTCTCCATCTCTCTTTTCTATATTCTCAGAGATTCTGTTATGAAGTCGCTTTTCCTGTTTAAATGAATAAGCGACATAAGAATCGAAAATCTCCGGATTTTTTGAATGTCGTATCAAAAAGCGAAGATTTACGATGCATTCAAAGGTAAGGCGAGCAATAATAAAAGTGATTTCTCGTCGCCGCTGGCACACTTGATCGAGAAGCGCGGAAATTAGTTTGTAGAGTCGAACTAGATGGCCGCCTAAGATGGCTTGATTTCTGTTCCAACGCCCCGTCTGGCCGGGAAGAATACTTCCGGCAACACAAATATATGAGCCAACCTCGATAAGAAGTTCGACTGAAAGAGCGTTAAATTCGTCTTCGGACTCGAAACCCTCAAGTCGAGTATCACTCACATCAGCGATCTTTATGTCTTCGATTTGAGTAAATAAGCCCGTAGAGTTTTCATTGGATTCGTCGCTCAAAAATATGCCCTTGTATTGAAAAGGCCCACCGATCGATGAATCGGTGGGCTAATGTTTCTTGCTAGAATTTAAGGGCACCCCTCACGAACACCCCGTCGTGCTTCCGCACGTATCGCACTTCATGCAGGTGCCGTTGCGCACCAGCGTGAAGTTGGAGCACTCCGAGCACATGTCGCCTTCGTAGCCGCGGGCTTTCGCTTCCGCGCGGCGCTCGGCTTTTGACAACGTGGCGGGGGCGGCTGCGGCCTGCGCGGTGCCTGCCTTGCTCCAGTTCTGCTGCTCGAGCTTTTCTGTCGGCGACAATGCGCGCTCCGGCTCCGCCGTCTTCAGCGCGGCGGCGCTTTCCGCACCTGAGGCCATCGCGGTGACGCGCGATCCGCCGACCGGGGCGGAGTCATTATGCGCGGTGACGGCCGCGCTCGCGCCGCCCTGCATGACAACGAGGTTGTCGGAACGGGAGCGGGTGAGGCCCTTGGAGAGATACTTGCTCGGGCCGCTCTGCGCCTTGCCCTCTGACACGCCCTTGCCGAGCGCGTCGAACTGCGTCTCGCTCGGATCGACATGGGCGAGGTCGTAGCGCGACAGGTAGCTCACCGCGAGTTCGCGGAACACGTAGTCGAGGATCGAGGTCGCGTATTTGATGGAGTCGTTGCCCTGCACCGGGCCGGCGGGCTCGAAGCGGGTGAAGGTGAACGCATCGACATACTCGTCCAGCGGCACGCCGTATTGCAGGCCCAATGAAACTGCAATGGCGAAGTTGTTGATGAAGGAGCGCAGAGCCGCGCCTTCCTTGTGCATGTCGACGAAGATCTCGCCGAGGCGGCCGTCGTCATATTCGCCGGTACGCAGATAAACCTTGTGCCCGCCGACGATGGCCTTCTGGGTGTAGCCCTTGCGGCGGTCCGGCATCTTCTCGCGCTCGCGCGAGACATGCTCGACCACGCGTTCGACGATCTTCTCCACCACCTGCGTGGCGCGCGCGGCCATCGGCTTGTCGTGGAATGCCTCGATCGCATCGTCCTCGTCGTCATCGTCGGCGATGAGCTGCGAGTTTAGCGGCTGCGACAGTTTCGAGCCGTCGCGATAGAGCGCGTTGGCTTTCAGCGCGAGCTTCCACGATAGCAGGTACGCCGACTTGCAGTCGTCCACCGTGGCGTCGTTCGGCATGTTGATGGTCTTGGAGATCGCACCCGAGATGAAGGGCTGCGACGCCGCCATCATGCGGATGTGGCTCTCGACCGACAGATAACGCTTGCCGACCTTGCCGCACGGGTTGGCGCAGTCGAACACCGCGTAGTGCTCGTCCTTGAGATGCGGCGCGCCTTCCACGGTCATCGCGCCGCAGATGTGGACGTTGGCGGCCTCGATGTCGCGTCTGGAGAAGCCGAGTGCCGCGAGCAAATCGAAGCCGGGAGCGTTCATCACTTCGGGCGCGATGTGCAGGCTGTCGCGGATGAAATCCTCGCCCAGCGTCCACTTGTTGAACACGAACTTGATGTCGAAGGCGGTCGGCAGCGCCTTCTCGACCTTCGCCAGCGCTTCATCGGTGAAGCCCTTGGTCTTGAGCGAGGAGGCGTTGATGCCGGGCGCGTTCGACAGCGAGCCGTGGCCCACCGCGTAGGCTTCGATCTCGGCGATCTCGCTCTCGCGATAGCCGAGCGCGCGCAGCGCTTCCGGCACGGCGCGGTTGATGATCTTCCAATAGCCGCCGCCCGCGAGCTTCTTGAACTTCACCAGCGCGAAGTCGGGCTCGATGCCGGTGGTGTCGCAATCCATCACAAGGCCGATGGTGCCGGTCGGCGCCACCACCGTGGTCTGCGCGTTGCGGTAGCCGTTGGCCTTGCCGAGTTCCAGTGCGCGGTCCCACACCGCCCTGGCGTGGTCCACGATGTCCGCCTGCGGGCAGGAGGCATGGTCGAGCGGCACCGGGTTGACGGCGAGCGCCTCGTAACCGGCTGCTTCGCCATGCGCGGCGCGGCGATGGTTGCGGATCACGCGCAGCATGTGGCTCGCGTTCTTCTTGTAGCCGGGGAAGGTGCCAAGCTCGGCCGCCATTTCGGCGGAGGTCGCGTAGGCGGTGCCGGTCATGATCGCGGAGAGGGCGCCGCACAGCGCGCGGCCCTCCTTGGAGTCGTAGGACAGGCCCATGGTCATCAACAGGCCGCCGATGTTGGCGTAGCCGAGGCCGAGCGTGCGGAATTCGTAGGACAGCTCCGCGATCGCCTTCGACGGGAATTGCGCCATCATGACGGAGATTTCGAGCACGACGGTCCACAACCGGCACAGATGCTCGTAAGCGTCGGTGTCAAAACGGCGGGTGTGGGTGTCGTAGAACGTCAGCAGGTTCGCGGAGGCGAGGTTGCACGCCGTATCGTCGAGGAACATGTATTCCGAGCACGGGTTCGACGCGCGGATGTCGCCGGACGCCTTGCAGGTATGCCAGTCGTTCATCGTGGTGTTGAAGTGCAGGCCAGGATCGGCGGAGGCCCATGCGGCGTAGCCGATCTTCTCCCACAAATCGCGGGCCTTGAGCGTCTTGGTCACCTTGCCGTTGGTGCGGCCGATCAGATTCCACGAACCATCGGTCTCCACCGCGCGCAGGAAGTCGTCCTTCAGCGACACCGAGTTGTTGGAGTTCTGGCCGGAGACCGTGAGGTAGGCTTCCGAATCCCAGTCGGTATCGTAGGTGTCGAACTGGATATCGGTGTAGCCCTGACGCGCGAACTGGATCACGCGTTTGATCATGTTGTCGGTGACGAGCGCGCGGCGGGCGAGCTTGATCTCGCGCTTCAGCGCGGGGTTCTTCTCGGGCAGATAGCAGTCGTCGCCGGGGCCTTCGCAGTTCACGCAGGCCTTCATGATGGCCTTGAGGTGCTTCTGGTTGATCTTGGAGCCGGTCACGAGGGCCGCGACCTTCTGCTCCTCGCGCACCTTCCAGTCGATATAGGTTTCGATGTCCGGATGATCGGCATCGACCACCACCATCTTCGCCGCGCGGCGCGTGGTGCCCCCGGACTTGATTGCGCCCGCCGCGCGGTCGCCGATCTTGAGGAAGCTCATGAGGCCCGACGAGCGGCCGCCGCCCGACAGTCTCTCGCCTTCGCCGCGCAGCCGCGAGAAGTTCGAGCCGGTGCCCGAGCCGTATTTGAATAGGCGCGCTTCACGCACCCACAGGTCCATGATGCCGCCCTCGTTGACGAGATCGTCCTCGATGCCCTGGATGAAGCAGGCGTGCGGCTGCGGATGCTCGTACGACGATTTCGACTTGGTCAGCTTGCCGGTCTTCCAGTCGACGTAATAGTGGCCCTGTCCGGGACCGTCGATGCCGTAGGCCCAATGCAGGCCGGTGTTGAACCATTGCGGCGAGTTCGGCGCGACCATCTGCTTTGCGAGCATGAAGCGCAGCTCGTCATGGAAGGCGTGCGCGTCGTCCTCGGAAGTGAAGTAGCCGCCCTTCCAGCCCCAATAGGTCCAGCAACCGGCGAGGCGATCGAACACTTGCTTTGCCGTGAGTTCGCCGATGAAGCGCTCGGACTCGGGCAGGGCCTTGAGCGCCTCGGTGTCCGGCACCGAGCGCCACAGCCATGAGGGGACGGTTTCTTCCTCGACCTTCTTCAACTTCGCTGCGACACCGGCCTTGCGGAAATATTTCTGCGCCAGCACATCGGAGGCGACCTGCGACCAGAACTCCGGCACCTCGACATTGTCGAGCTTGAACACCACGGAGCCATCGGGATTGCGAATCTCGCTCGTCGTCAGCCGGAAGGAAATCTCGGCGTAGGGTGACTGATCGACCTTGGTGTAGCGGCGTTGAATTCGCATCGTATGCCCCGTCTCAATGTCCGGCAGGCCCGCATTCTCGCGGCGCCGGAAGATTTCAGTTCGCGAACCTAAGGTTCGCCGTTTGGCCATGATCTGGCCCGAATGCGGCCCCGGCCTGTTTAACTCTGCGGAGCGTCGTCAGGTTCTGCGCCCGACCGGCTCCAACGCCACCCACCCGTTCATGCCCGCGTTGTGTTCGCGGGCTAGACTTCAAAAACCGCAGACAAGTCCTCTGTCCGCGGCCTGTCCCGGCACGGCGGAGCTGTCTGCTGGCTTGTTGCGATAGGGTCTGGCGCCAACGCGAATACTCCGCACCCGACAGTCCGAACGCTAGGACGACTCCCGCGCGCCCGTCAAGAATTAGTACTCAATCCTGAATCAAACACTAAATATGGTGGAAAACGGGGATTGCCAGTGGCGTTCAGCCTCGTTGGGCCGTGTGTCCCGCCAGCAAAGTATGGGTGAGTCCGTCCCGATTCCAAAGGCGAAAATGCCCCTTTCGGCAGGTTCCTTGCTCACCGTTCCCGGCCTTGGAAGACATGCAGAAACTGCCGTCGTCCATGCATCCAGTCTGGCGCTTTTCGGGTGGACCGTGGGGCCGCCGCGTGGCTTTCTCCCCGTCTTCCACAATCACTGTGGGTATAGATTCTCCGAGAGCAGCCGATGGACCAACGCGCGCCGGACGAGCCGATTGCGGTGTCGCCTCCAACTTCCTCGACCCAACCGCCGCACGAAAACCGTGCCGTCGGCTACGCGTTGCTGTTCGTCGCCACCATTATCTGGGGCATCAACTGGCCCGTCGCCAAGTATCTGCTGCATGAACTGCCGCCGTTGACGCTCCGTGGCCTGCCGGGGGTGTTCAGCGCGCTGATTCTTGCGGGTTTCGTTCTGGCGAAGGGGCAGTCATTGCGCGCACCGCGTGGCGAATGGGGCAAGCTCGTTCTTTATGCGGCGCTGATGGTCGGCTTCTGGATGGGGCTGATGGGGCTGTCGCTGGTGCATCTGCCGGCTTCGGAAACCGCGATTCTCGGTGCCACGATTCCAGTGTGGGCCGCGGGTCTTGCGTGGCCGATGCTTGGCGAACGGCTTTCCGTGCTGCGGGTCATTGCCATTGCAATGGCGATCGGCGGCGTCGTGCTGTTGATGGGCGGCGACAGCATCAACGTCTCCTGGGAGAAGATACCGGGAATCGCTTACGCGCTGATAGCGGCCCTTCTGTTCGCTCTCGGCGCGGTTCTCGCCAAACGGCGGCCCATCGCGATTCGTCCGCTGCCGGCTGCGGTCTGGCAGATCGGGCTTGGCTGCTTTCCCGTGGCGCTGATCGGCATCCTGTTCGAGCATCCACACTTCGGCGGGATGTCGGCGCTTGGCTGGTTGCTGTTCGGATTCAGCACCATTTTTCAGGGAGCGATCGGCTATGCCTGCTGGTTTGCCGCGCTGGAGCGGTTGCCGGCCTCGACGGCCGCGATCGGGACATTGATCGTGCCGGTCACCGGCGTGGTGGCGTCGGCGATCTCCCTTGGAGAGCCGCTCGGCATTCCCCAGATCGGCGCATTGCTGCTGACGGTCATAGGCGTCGCCATCGCGGCGCGTTCGTAAGGCAACAAAAAAAGCGGCGTATTGCTACGCCGCTTTTCTTCATCCGTTACATGAAGATTTACGGGCAAGGATGGCGCAGGCCATCGTAACCGAGGAACGTGCCGCTGCGGGGGTCGTAGGATTTGTAGCGCTGCATGCAGTACGATACCGAGTCGCCTTCCACATAGGCAGGAGCGGGCGCGTAATAGCCCGGACCCGGACCGTAGTAATAGGGAGCCTGGCTTGCCGCGATGGCACCGCCGATCAGCGCACCGGCCGCGAGACCTGCGCCGACGCCGCCCCAGCCATAGCCGCCACGGCGGTAATAGCCATGACGACGCCACTGGACGTCGATGAGGTTGGAGGACGCGGTTGCGCCGCTTGCGGCCGACAGGGCCGACCCCGCCATCAGCGGCGCGGCATTCGCACTGGAACCCATGGTCAACGGCAGCGCCAACGCAATAGCGGCAACTGCGATACCCTTGGTCAAATTGCTCATTCTGTAACTCCAAAAAATCCCTGTCGGGCGATGTTCGCCATATTCTAACGCGCGGGATAAGGACGCGTTCCATGAAGTTCCCGAAATGTCGGGAGGGTTTTCGGCGCTTCTGTGGCAAAGTTCCATGACAAAATGCCCTACCTTTCCGTACCTTGCCCAAGCCGGAAGCGGTATCCGAAGCTGCATCTGGACAAGGGCAGAGGCGGGTGGCATCAAGGGCGCGCGCAAGACTCCCCGATCGCACGGATTCTCCCATGAAGCTGTTTTTCTTGAGGATTTTTACCTGGTGGAACGGATTCACGTTCGGGACCCAGCTTTGGACCTGGCGATTTGGTGAACTGGTCGGCACCGACGAGATGGGCAACCGCTATTACCGCACCAGGGGCGGCAAGATCGATCCGACTCTCGGAATCGAGCGGCGGTGGGTGATCTATGACGGCTATGCCGAAGCCACCAAGGTTTCGCCGGACTGGCATGGCTGGCTGCATCACACCGTCGATGTGCCGCCGACCGAGGAACATTACACGCCGCGCGAATGGCAGAAACCGCACCGCCCGAACCTGACCGGCACGCCGGCGGCCTATCGTCCGTCGGGTTCGACTCTGGCAAGCGGCCAGCGTCCCAAGGCGACCGGCGACTATCAGGCCTGGACGCCGGGTAGCTGAAAGACGAGCGGGCGCGCGCCCTTTCGCTGCCGCAATGCCCGTGTTAACCGATGGCCTCGCGCCGTGCGGTTTCCGTAGAATGTCGCGAGTTCGAATCGCTTAAGCAGAGCGCGCAATGTCCCGAACCGCCGCCACGATTTTGTTTGCGACATTGATCGCGGTGCCGCCGCTCGCCTTGCCGTCCGCGCGCGCGCAGATCGGCAATATCTTTTCCGATCAGCCATTGCGTCCTCCCGCCGGAATCCAGCGCGGCGATCCTTCACAGGACCCCGACGAAGAAGAAGTGCCCGAAATTCCGCAGGGCCGCCTGTTGCCCGCGCCGCAGCAGTCCCGGCCATTGCCGCGAGGGCAGGCCGCGCCCTTGCCGGGCGCCGTGCAATCCCAGCCACTGGCGCCGCCGCCGGGCAGCGCGGCGGTCCCTCCGCAGCAACAGCATCCGGGTGTCGCGGCCAATCCGCCGGCAGCCAATCCGCTGCCCGGCCTGCCACCGGGCCAGAAGCAGCCGCGCGGCAATCCGCAGCAATCTCCGGCGACGTTGCAGCCCGGCGACGAGATCGTGACCGAGCCGCCCGCCGTGAAGATTCCGAACAGGAAGGCGGTGTTCTCCGGTCTCGACAAGATCACCGGCCGCATCATCACCTTCGATGAAGATATCGGCGAAACCGTTCAGTTCGGCGCGCTGCGGGTGAAGACCGATGCCTGCTACACGCGCCCCGCGACAGAGGCGGCGAACACCGACGCGTTCGTCGAGGTCGATGAGATCACGCTCCAGAATGAAGTGAAGCGGATCTTCTCCGGCTGGATGTTCGCGGCGAGCCCCGGCCTGCATGCGGTCGAACATCCCATCTATGACGTCTGGCTGACGGATTGTAAGGGCCCTGAGCAGCCGGTAACGGCGCAGAACGAGCCGGTGAAGCCTCCGCCGCCTGTGCAACAGCAGCAGCCGAAGCGCCAGCCGCGGCCTCAGCCGCCAGCTCAGCAACCTGTGCAGCAGCGCCAAATGCTGCCGCCGCCGCCCGGTGCTTTCCGTTAGGCTTACCTAACAGCGCAGAGTTACGTCTGGCCGCCTGTCCCGCGCACGATCGCGAGTGCATCCGCGCCATTCACAGGGCGATCGGCAGGCAGTGCGAAAAAATCTCCCGGCAATTGAATGGCGTGGTCGAGCAGCGAACGATATTTGCGGCGGGATATCTCGACGGCGCCAAGGCTACGCAGATGTTCGGTGACGAATTGCGTATCGAGCAGCCCGAAGCCGCCCGCGATCAGGCGCGCGGCGAGATGAACCAGCGCCACCTTGGAAGCGTCGCGGCTGCGGTGGAACATGCTCTCGCCGAAGAATGCGCCGCCGAGCGACACGCCATACAGCCCGCCCGCAAGCTCGTCGCCGTCCCATGCCTCGATGCTGTGGCAGTGGCCGATCCCATGCAGCGCGCCGTAGAGCTTGCGGATGCGGTGGTTGATCCATGTGTCCTCGCGCCCGGGCTGGGGAGCCGCGCATTCGCCGATGACGCGCTCGAAAGCGGCATTGACCGTGACGCGGTAGCGGTCCGAGCGCACGGTGCGTGCGAGGCGAGAGGAAATATGCAGGCCATCGAGCGGAAAGATGCCGCGCTGTTCCGGCTCCACCCAGAACAGGCTCGGATCGTCGGCGCTTTCCGCCATCGGAAAGATGCCGCAGGCATAGGCCCGCAACAACACCTCGGGCGTGATTTCGGACGTTGCGGTGTCGCGCGAGCTCATGGGCTCATTGTAGCGGAAGATGCCGCCGCCGTCAGGCGTGTGCGGCGGGGGGCGTTTTGCCGGAGGGGCTGAAATTGATCACGATCCGCGTGCCGGAATGCGAGGGATCGCGTTCCACGCTCGCATCGAGCTTGATGGCCATGGCGCTGACGATGCGCTGGCCCATGCCGGTGGAGCGGGGGTCCTGCTTGGCCTGAAAGCCGACACCTTCGTCGGAGATCACGAGTTCGATGTTCTTCGCGCGATTGTGCAGATCGACATGGATCGGGCCTGCGCCGTCGGGGTAAGCGTATTTGACGGCGTTCATCACCAGTTCGTTGACGATGATGCCGATGCCGACCGCGCGGTCCGGATCGATCTCGACGGGATCGGCTTTCAGCGTCAGGCGCGACATGCGGTTGCCTTCGGCGGAACGGCGCAGATCCTCCAGCAGGGCTTCGAGATACTGGTTCAGCATGACGCTCTTGAGGTCGTGCGACGTGTAAAGGCGGCGATGAACTTGCGCGACCGCTGCGACACGGCCCATCGCATTGGTGAGCGCGGCCTTGACGTGTTCGTCGCTGCTCGACGACGCCTGAAGATGCAGCAGCGAAGCGATGATCTGAAGGGAGTTGCCGACGCGGTGGTTGACCTCGCGCAGCAACATCTCGCGTTCGGCCGCAAGTGCCGCATAGCGGTCGCGTGAGGCGTGGACCTCGGCCTCGGCTTCCTCGCGGGCCTTGCGCAGGCGCGCGGTTTCCAGTGCGCCGGTGACGGCCGCATGAAGCAGGGGAACGAAATCGCCCTTGGTGTCCTTGACGATATAATCGATGGCGCCGGCCTTCAGCGCGGTGATGGCGACCTGACTGTCTTCCGAGGCGGTGACGAAAACGATCGGCGGTGTCGCCATCGGCAGCCGGTAGATTTGCTCGAGCGTATCGAGGCCGTCGAGGCCGGGCATGTGCTGGTCGAGCGCGACGACGTCGATGCCGCCGCTTTTCAGGCGCGCGATTCCGCTTGCTCCATCGAGCGCGTGATCGACGTCGATGCCATGGCGTTCCAGTCCACGCTGGACGAGCCGGGCAAGGCCCGGATCGTCGTCGATATACAGCAATCGCGGTTTGGGGGGCGTCATGCTTTGACCGGCGGCACCTGTATCACGGAAAAGAACAGGCCGAGCTGACGAATGGCGTTGGCGAAGTTTTCGTAATTGACGGGCTTGGTGATGTAGACGTTGCAGCCGAGTTCGTAGCAGCGCTTGATCTCCTGCGCGTCGTCGGTGGTGGTGAGCACGACGACGGGCGCGGACTTCAGCGTTGCGTTGTCCTTGACGCGCCTGAGGATGTCGATGCCGGTCATGTCCGGCAGATTGAGGTCGAGCAGGATCAGAAGCGCCTGTCCCTTGTGCTGGTCGGCGGTTCCGTCCGCGCCGAACAGATAGTTGACGGCCTCGGTGCCGGTGGTGAAGGGGATGATGTCGTTATTGACGCCGGAACGGCGGATATTCCGCTCGATCAGGCGGGCGTGTCCCTCGTCGTCCTCGATCATCACGATTTTGACAGGATTACCCATACGACTTCCCTTGCCTTGATAAATTCCACTGTGCGGGCAGCGCTATCGTAAACGTGCTGCCCTTGTCGAGTTCGGACGAGACCGTAATGGAACCGCCGAGCCGGCGGACCAGGGCTCTCACATGCGCGAGGCCGATGCCTTGGCCGGGCTTGTCCTGCATGCCCGCGCGGCGAAACAGGTCGAAAATACGATCGTGATCATTGGGATCGATACCCCGCCCGTTGTCGATGACGTCGTATACCACAAAGCCCAGCTTGGTGCGGCCACGGATGCTGATTTCGCCGGGAACATCGTTCCGCAGATACTTCAGCGCATTTTCAATCAAATTGGAGAAGATCTGCTCGAGCGCAAGACGGTCGCTGACCAGATTGGGCAGGGGATCGATATTGATCTGCGCCTGAGCCTCGGTGGTCTGGTGGGTCATGCTGTTGGCGATTTCCTGAATCAGCGCGCGCATGTCCACATGGACAGGGTTGAACTCCCGCCGTCCCTCGCGCGTGAGCTTGAGGATCGCGCTGATGAGGCGATCCATTTTCCCGATCGACGATTTGATGAACCCAAGCGCCTCCGAAAAATCCTCCGACAGCTTGTGATCTTCAGGCGCGAGAACGAGTTCGTCGGCGCCTCCTTCCGAGACGGCCTGAGGCGGTGCGCCGGCCGCGGCGCGGCTATAGCGGGCGATGCGGTTGAAAATGTCTCCGCGCAATTCTTCCAGTTCGCTGGTGAAACCCATGATGTTGACGAGTGGCGAGCGCAGGTCGTGGCTGACGATATAAGCAAAGCGCTGGATTTCCTGATTGGCCTCGCGCAGATCGCCGGTGCGCTCATCCACGGTGGATTCGAGATTAAGATTGATGTCCCGCAGTCGTGCCTCGGCATCGTTGCGCGCACGCGCCGACGTGCGAAGCAGCAGAATGGAAAGGACCGCGAACAGAATGATGAAGCCGCTGCCGATGATCGTGACCATCACATTCAGCGACTGGCTGCGATCCGCTGCATCGGTGCGAAGCTCGAACAGGCGATTTTCCTCCGCACGCATGTCACGCGCAACATCCAGCAGGTGGCTCATTTCATCGCCCTGCGAGGATTTCATCAGGGCCGTTCGGGCTTGGTCGATCCGGCCGGAATCAATCTCTGGGATGACGGTGTGGAAGAATTGAAGCCGCTGCTTTACCAGCTTTTCAAGTGTCGCAATGTTGCTTTGTTCGACGGGATTATCCTGTGTTAATTCCCGCAACCGGGAAATCGATGGAGTGATCAGCGCTTCGGCCTGCTCGAAGTCGGACCGGTAGCTCTTGTCCTGGGTCAGGAGGAAGCCACGCAGGGCGCTTTCGGCGCGCTGGAGCTGGAGCTGGACGATGCCGATCTGGCCTTCGACCTCGATCGTATGCGTCACCCACAATGAGTCGGTGCGGGCGCGATGGCCGAGATAAAGCGAGGCGGCACTGATTGCGACGAGTATGAGAAAGCCGGCCGTCAAAAGGCCAATCTGCCACATCGTACGAAGGCGCGCGGCTTCCGAAGTCACGACAGCCTCTCGGTCACGTTCGTCAATCCGGCTGGCTCCGCTGGTTGGCAGGACGAGGCGGGGGTGCCGTTCTTTTAATGGGGCTTTGTATCTCCGCTGGCAAGATATTGTTCGAGCCAGTGGATGTGATAGTCGCCGTCGATGATGCTGGGCTCGCGGGCGAGTGCCCGGAACAGCGGCAGTGTGGTTTCGACGCCATCGATGACGATTTCATCCAGTGCACGGCGCAGCCGCATCAGGCATTCGCCGCGGGTTTTGCCATGGACGATCAGCTTGCCGACCAGAGAGTCGTAATAGGGCGGAATGACATAGCCCTGATAGACTGCTGAATCGATCCGCACGCCGAGGCCGCCGGGCGGATGGAACTGGGTGATCTTGCCCGGCGAGGGGCGGAAGGTCACCGGGTTCTCCGCATTGATGCGGCACTCGATGGCGTGGCCGTTGATGGCGACATCCTTCTGCGTGCAGGGCAGGTCGCCGCCCGCCGCGACCCGGATTTGCTCCAGCACGAGATCGATGCCGGTGATCATTTCGGTGACCGGATGCTCGACCTGGATGCGGGTGTTCATTTCGATGAAGTAGAATTCGCCGTCCTCGTAGAGGAACTCGATGGTGCCGACGCCGAGATATTTCATCTCGCGCATCGCCTTCGCGCAGACCTCGCCGATGCGCGCGCGCGCTTCGGGCGAAATGATCGGCGAGGGGCTTTCCTCCCAGACCTTCTGATGGCGGCGCTGCAACGAGCAGTCGCGTTCGCCGAGATGGATCGCGCCGCCGCGGCCGTCGCCCAGAATCTGGATTTCGATATGGCGCGGCTTGCCGAGATATTTCTCGAGATAGACCGAGCCGTCGCCGAAAGCGGCCTTGGCCTCGTTGCTCGCCGTGGACAGCGCCAGCATCAAATCGGCTTCGGTCTGCGCGACTTTCATGCCGCGCCCGCCGCCGCCAGCGGCTGCTTTCACCAGAACCGGGAAGCCGATCTTTTTGGCGATCGCCATGGCGTCGTCGCCCGGGCTGACGCTGCCGTCGGAACCTGGAACGACCGGAATGCCGAGGCGCTTGGCGGTTTTCTTCGCCTCGATCTTGTCGCCCATGGTGCGGATGTGCTCGGCCTTCGGTCCGATGAAGTCGAGATCGTGTTCGGCGAGAATTTCCGCGAAGCGTGCATTTTCCGACAGAAAGCCGTAACCGGGATGCACGGCTTCGGCGCCGGTGATTTCGCAGGCGGCGAGCAGCGCGGGGATGTTGAGATAGCTGTCCTTGGCGGCGGGTGGGCCGATGCAGACGCTCTCGTCGGCGAG
This sequence comes from [Pseudomonas] carboxydohydrogena, assembly GCF_029030725.1. Taxonomy (NCBI): domain Bacteria; kingdom Pseudomonadati; phylum Pseudomonadota; class Alphaproteobacteria; order Hyphomicrobiales; family Nitrobacteraceae; genus Afipia; species Afipia carboxydohydrogena. Next base: position 1,905,501 of record NZ_CP113162.1, on the reverse strand, counting down.
GCGCACATGCATGGCGTTGGCGTCGGCAGTGGAGTGCACGGCGACCGTCGCGATGCCGAGCTCCTTGCACGCACGCAGCACACGCAGGGCGATTTCGCCACGATTGGCAATCAGAATCTTGTCGAACATCGTGCCTGCCTTGGCGGCCCCTTGGAGGCCGTGGGTTTATTCAATGATGACGAGCGGCTCGCCGAATTCGATCGGCTGGCCGTCTTCGACAAGAACCTGCGTGACCGTGCCGGTGCGTGGCGACGGAATCTGGTTCATCGTCTTCATCGCCTCGACGATCAGCAGCGTGTCGCCGGCCTTCACCTTGGTGCCCACCTCGACGAAGGGTTTCGCGCCGGGTTCCGACGCGAGATAGGCGGTACCGACCATCGGTGAGGGGACCATGCCGGGATGCTTGGCGACGTCGAGGATCGCGGCGCCGGTGGCTGCCGGGGCGGCGGCTGCGGCGACCGGCGCGGCCGCGACAACGGGCGCAACCGGAACACTCGCCGCGACCGTGATGTTGCGTGCGATGCGGACGCGAAGGCCCGAGCGCTCGACTTCGATTTCGGTCAGATTGGATTCATCCAGCAGCGCCGCGAGATCGCGAATGAGATCGCGCTCGTCGGTTTTGCCGGGGGTGGTTTTATCTTGCGGCTCACGGGCCATGTCGGATTCCAGAATTGCGCGGGGGACAGTGATCGATCAGGTTTTCGCCGAAAGACCGATCCGGGCGGCGAGGCCCTGGATCGCGAGCCTGTAGCCCTCGATGCCGAACCCGCACAGACTCGCGAAAGCTGCCTTTGCGATGAAAGATTGGTGACGGAAACGCTCGCGTGCATAGACGTTCGAGACGTGAACTTCAACCGTCGGGATTTGGACGCCAACGAGGGCGTCATGGATGGCAATCGAGGTATGCGAATAGCCGCCCGCATTGATGATGATGCCAACGGCTTTCTTGGCCGCGGCCTCCTGGATGAGATCGACGATTTCACCTTCGCGGTTGGTCTGGCGGCAGACGGCTTCCGCGCCGAAGCGGCTGGCGGTGTCGCGGCACAGCTTCTCGACATCGGCGAGGGTATGATGACCGTAGATTTCAGGTTCTCGCGTGCCCAGAAGGTTCAGGTTCGGGCCGTTGAGCACGTAAATCGTCCTGGTCATCCGAATGCCGATCCCTGAAATCGCGAGATGCGCCAAAAAGCGAAGCGCTGCCGGGGGTTATAGGTAATCTTAACCCGCGAGGGAAGCCTTTCCGCCGCGCCTTGGGGATAGGCGGGTTCCCGCCGGTGCGGGGAAAACCCCGGAAAAACCATGCAAATCTTTGATTAACCAATGTCCAAGGTCCGACACGCGCGAACCTGACAAAAAGCCCGCGCCGGCAGCAGGCGCGGGCTTTTGAATGCAGAATGGAATGACGGTCAGCAGCTTTCCTTGCCGCAGCGGGCCAGCGCGACCTTCTTGGTGAGGTCGGAGAGCCCGACCGCGCCGACCACGACATCCTTGCCGATCACGTAGCTCGGCGTGCCGGTGAGGCCCATGTCCTCGGCGATCTTGAAGTTCTCCTTCAGGGTCTCGTTGATCTGCGGGCTGGTCAGGTCCTTCTCGAGCCGGGCCATGTCGACTCCGGCTTCCTTGGCGACAGCGAGCGCACGGGCCTTGTCGGCCTGTCCGTGGCCGCCCAGCAGCTTCTGGTGGAAGGCGAGATATTTCTGGCCCGACGGGTCCTGCATGTGCACGGCGATCGCGACGCGCGCGGCTTCGACCGAGCCGGGGCTGAGCACCGGAAATTCCTTCAGCGTGACGCGCAGCTTCGGATCGAACTTGATGAGGTCGAGCATGTCGCTCATCGCGCGCTTGCAGTAGCCGCAATTGTAATCGAAGAACTCGACGAAATTGACGTCGCCCTTCGGATTGCCGAGCACCACGCCGTTGGGGGAGTTGAACAGAGCGTCGGCGTGCTTCTCGACAGCGGCCTTCTGCTTGGTGACTTCGGCGGCGGCCTGGCGGCGGCCGAGTTCGGCGGAGGCTTCTTCCAGCACTTCGGGATGCGCGATCAGATAATCCCTGACCACCGTCTCGATGTCCTTGCGTTGCGCGTCGGTGAACGACTGCGCCGACGCGGCGATGGGTAGGCTCACGGCAAGCGCGAGAGCGAATGGTGTGAGCGAGCGAAAGAACGGCATGGAGACTCCTTTGGGCCGGTCAGGCGGCATCAGTTCTTGATCGGTTTCGTATTGACGATGTCGTCGGCGCGAACCCATCCGGGCGAGCCGATCGGAAAACGGGTCTTGGCGCGCGAGGCGAGGTCGCGCGCGGTCTTGTGGTCGCCGCGCAGATAGGCGGCATTCGCTGAGGCGAGATCGGCGTCGGCAAGATCGCCCTTGCGGCCATAGGCCATGGCAATCTGGGTGTAGCCGAGAGGGGCTTCGGGTTCGCGCGCCAGCGCAGCCTTGAGAATCGAAATGGCCTCGTTTGCGTAGGCCTTATTATCCGACGCCACCAGCGCCTGACCAAGTAACATCTCAATGAGCGGCGCCTGATGCGACAGTTGGACCGCCTTGCGAAGGGGCGCGATGGCCTCCGTGGGACGGCCTCCCTCAAGCAGCGCCTGTCCCTTGAGTTCGTAAAAATACGGGTTGGCAGGCTCGACCTTGATCAGTCCGTCGATCTGGACGATGGCGCTGCGCGGATCGCCGTGGAGATAGGTGGCGATGGCGCGGGCGTAGCGGGCAGGCAGGCTGTTGTCGGAGATCGGATAGCGGCGGTACACGGTCTCGGCGCGCTCCATGAAGCCGGAGACCTTCGCGCGCATCATATCGTGGCGATGCTGAAGCGCCGGATCGTCCTTCTTGCTCCAGTAGGGACTCGACTTCGCGAGTCCTTCGAGAGCCTCGACGCGCTCGGCGGGCATCGGGTGCGACTGCATGTAAGGATCCGCGCCGTAAGCGGAGAACAGGCTCTCGCTCTGGAAGCGCTTGAACGTCTCGTACATGCCCTTCGCGGATTGTCCGGTCGCGTTGAGGAATTTGACGCCGGCCTTGTCGGCGCTTTCTTCCTGCTGGCGCTGGTATGACAGCAGCGTGCGCATGATCATGGATTGCGGCGCGGCGATCGCGGCCGCGCCCCCGGCGCCTGCGCCCGCTCTTGCACCCGCAACCGCCGCGCCGACGCCGAGCAGCATGGCGACGATCATCTGGGTTTGGGCGTTCGCGATCTGCTGGCGCATTTTCGCAAGATGGCCGCCCGCGAGATGGCCCGTCTCGTGGGCGAGCACGCCGATGATCTGGTTGGGCGTTTCCGATTTTAGGAGCGCACCGTAATTGACGAAGATGCGCCGGCCGTCGGCGACGAAAGCGTTGAAACTCGGATCGTTGATGATGACGACCTGGATGTTCTGCTTCTCCAGCCCGGCAGCGCGCAGGATCGGCCGGGAATAGTCGCGCAACAATTGCTCGGTTTCGGTATCGCGCAGCAGGGGCGGACCCTTGGCCTTGGTCTGCGCCGACAGCGGCCCCACGGCAGGCCAGCTCGTCAGCAACAGCGCCGTCGCGGTGAGCGTCGCGATCGCGCGGCGGGCGAAGCCGGGTCGGGCCGGTGCTGTCTGGGCGGCAAGTGACGTCATGGGCGCGGCAGGCAAATCCATCTGGTGCGACCGCAGGCAATGGAGTGCAGCGGTAGCGCGTGGTAAAGACCGTTCAAGGGACGGAATGCGGCGGGAGCGCGGCGGCGTTATCGAACCGCACCTGGCCAGTTCCGTTTTCAATCATGGGCATAGCAGATTTCATGCGTGATGGGAGAATTCGCTCCGCGACGGAGCTTTTGACGGCCTCGCGCCGTGGCGATGTTCCGCCCTTCATGGTGATGGACGTGATGGCGGCGGCAGCCCGAATCGAGGCGACGGGCGGCCATGTGATCCATATGGAGGTCGGCCAGCCCGCGTCGCCGGCGCCGGCCACGGCACGGGCGGCGGCCAGGGCCGCGATCGACGCCGGGCGGCTCGATTACACCTCTGCACTGGGCATTCCGTCATTGCGCCGGCGGATCGCGCGCTATTATCGCGAGACGCATGGCCATGACCTCGATCCCGAGCGGATCGTTGTCACCACCGGCTCGTCGAACGCTTTCATTCTGGCGTTTCTGACGCTGTTCGAGCCGGGCGACCGGGTGGCGGTGACGCTGCCGGGCTATCCGCCGTATCGTCATATTCTGACGGCGCTCGGCTGCGAGCCGGTGCCGATCGAAACCACCGCCGCGACCCGCCATGCGCTCTCCGGCGCGATGCTGCTCGCCGCGCATCGCAAGACGCCTCTCAAGGGCGTTCTTGTGGCGAGCCCCGCCAACCCCACAGGCACGATGATGAGCCGCGAGGCGATGGCGGAATTGATGGCCGCCGCCGCCAGCGAGAACATCCGCTTCATCTCCGACGAAATTTATCATGGCCTCGACTACGCATTCCCGGCGACCACAGCGGCTGCGCTGTCGGATGACGCGCTCGTCATCAACTCGTTCTCGAAATATTTCTGCATGACGGGATGGCGGATCGGCTGGATGGTGGTGCCGGCGCCTTTGGTGCGCGCGGTCGAGCGGTTGCAGCAGAATCTCGCGATCTCGGTGCCGACGCTGTCGCAGATCGCGGCCGAAGCCGCGTTCGAGGGCACGGCCGAGATGGATGCAATCAAGCACGGCTATCAGGACAACCGCCGCTTGCTGATCGAGGGATTGCCGCGCGCGGGTCTCGATAGTTTTCTGCCCGCCGATGGGGCGTTCTATCTCTATGCCGATGTCTCGCGCTTCACGAACGACAGTTTCGATTTTGCCCGCCGTATGCTGGAGGAGGCGCATGTCGCGGCGACGCCCGGTATCGATTTCGATCCGGTCCACGGCAGATCGTTCCTGCGTTTCTGCTACGCAGGCTCAAGGGCTGAGACGGAAGAGGCGATCGCGCGGATCACGCGCTGGCTTGCGTAAAGCAATTCCGGGCAACAAGGCTGAGATGTTGTCATTGCGAGGAGCATAAGCGACGAAGCAATCCAGTCTAGAAAACTGGATTGCTTCGCTTCGCTCGCAATGACGATGCGGCGGGGTTTAAGGCCCCGTCGGTTTGTTACTCGCTGGAGCGTCTCCACCAGCCCATGCGGCGCGGCGATGTCGGCGCGGGCTCGGCAGGTGGCGGCGGCTCGGACGGTTCAGGAGAAGCCGCCGGAACGGGCGCCTCGGACGCAGGCGTATCGCCGAAGAAGAAGCTGACCTTCTCGCGCACGGTGGAGCGGCGCGGAGCCTTTTCCTCGTCGTGCATGGAAGCCGGAGCTTCGTCCGCGGATGGCCGTGCGGTCTCGGTAACTTCCGCAACCGCAGGCTCGGATGTCTCTGGCTGCGGCGCCTCGAAGGATGGCATCCCGAGATCGCGTGGTTCCTCATGGGTCTCGAACGAGGAATCCGCCTCGATGTCATTGCCGGAAGCGGCCATTTCCTCGCCATTGGCATTGTCTTGGTTGCCACGGCGGCGGCGGCCGCCACGGCGGCCACGGCGGCGGGGGCGGCGCTCGCCGTTTTCCTGATCGGCGCGGGCGGGCGCGGCTTCGGAATCGTCTTCGCCATCTTCGCCGGATTCAACCTGGGACTCTTCACCGGCAACAGCTTCGCCATTGGCGGAAGATGGCTGCGCGGCATCGCGGCCTTCGCCACGGCCGCGTCCACGACGGCGACGACGCCTGCGGCGCGGACCTTCTTCGCCCTCGCTGCGCGCTTCGCTCGACTCGGCGTCCGCGGTTTCACCGTTCTCGGTCTCGGCTTCGACGTCTTCCTCGAAGAACTCTTCCTCGTCGTCGAATTCCTCGACCTCGACCGGCTGCGCGGCAACGCGCGCGGCGAGGAGGGCCTTGGCGGCTTCGGTGGTGTGCACCTGTTCGCCGCGCTCGATGATGAAGGCCTGCTGGCCGTTCACTGTCGGGTCGGCGATCACCGAGAGCGTCACCTGGAAGGCTTCCTCGAGGTCGCGCAGATGGCCGCGCTTGTGGTTGAGAACGTAGAGCGCCACATCGGTGCGGGTGCGCACCGAGTAATTGTGGGTGCCGCTCTTCATCAGTTGCTCTTCGAGGCTGCGCAGCAGTTGCAGCGCGACCGACGCGACGGAACGAACGTGGCCGGTGCCGCCGCAGGTCGGGCAGGGCTCGGTGGAGCTCTCCAGCACACTGGCGCGGATGCGCTGGCGCGACATTTCCAGAAGGCCGAAATGCGAGATGCGCCCGACCTGAATGCGCGCGCGGTCCTGCCGCAGGCAATCGCTCATCCTGCGTTCGACCGCGCGGTTGTTGCGCTTCTCGTCCATGTCGATGAAGTCGATGACGATCAGGCCCGCGAGGTCGCGCAGCCGCAACTGGCGGGCGACTTCTTCGGCGGCTTCGAGGTTGGTCTTGAGCGCGGTGTCCTCGATGTGGTGTTCGCGCGTGGAGCGGCCCGAGTTCACGTCGATCGAGACCAGCGCCTCGGTCTGGTTGATGACGATGTAGCCGCCGGACCGCAGCGTCACGGTCGGCGAGAACATCGCGTCCAGCTGGCTCTCGACGCCCATCCGCGAGAACAAAGGTTGCGTGTCGCGATAGGGCTTCACGGCGCGGACGCTCGACGGCATCAGCATCTTCATGAAGTCACGCGCTTCCTGATAACCGGAATCGCCGGCCACCAGCACCTCGTCGATCTCCTTGTTGTAGAGATCGCGCAGCGAGCGCTTGATGAGAGAACCCTCTTCATAAACGAGGGTCGGGGCCTGCGACTTCAGCGTGAGGTCGCGCACCGTCTCCCACATGCGGATCAGGTATTCAAAGTCGCGCTTGATTTCCGGCTTGGTGCGCGAGGCGCCCGCCGTGCGCAGGATGATGCCCATGCCTTCCGGCACGTCGAGGTCCTGCACCACGTCCTTGAGACGGTTGCGGTCCTGCGCCGAGGTGATCTTGCGGCTGATGCCGCCGCCGCGCGCGGTGTTCGGCATCAACACGGCATAGCGGCCGGCGAGCGACAGGTAGGTCGTGAGCGCCGCACCCTTGTTGCCGCGCTCCTCCTTGACCACCTGCACCAGCATCACCTGGCGGCGCTTGATGACTTCCTGAATCTTGTACTGGCGGCGCGGGCGGAAGGCGCGCTCCGGCACTTCCTCCAGCGCGTCGTCGCCGCCGACGGATTCGACCTGTTCTTCTTCCTCGGCCTCGTCGTCATCCTCGTCTTCGTCGCTGTCTGCGACGGGCGACTCGACATGTTCGCCTTCGGCATGGTCGTGATCGTGTTCGTCATGCGCATCGTGATGAGATTCGTCGTCAGACGCATGGTCATGGTCATGGTCATGGTCATGGTCATGGTCATGGTCGTGGTCATGCTCATCATGCTGATGGGCGGAATCGCTTTCGGTGTGCACCGCCGCGGGTGCTTCGAAATACGGATCGTCGGTGCTTTCGTCGGCCTGGTCGCCGTAATCGTTGCCTTCGATGCTCGGCAGCGGTTGCGTATCGGCGCTCGGGACCATCGAAGGCGCGACGGAGGCGGGCGTCACGCCGGCTTCGGTGGGTTCGTCATCGTAGCCATAACTGCCGAAAGGCTGCGGTTCGCTGGAATCGTGCGGGAAGGCGGGCGCCGCGTCGGCGGCCGGTGCGCTGTCCTCGACGATCGCGCTCTGCACGCGCTCGCCACGGTCGCGGCGGCGCGAATTGCGGTGGCGGGAACGGCGTCGGCTGGCGCGGTTCTCGTTTTCCTCCTCGGCCTCGCGATGCGCGCGCTCGTCGGCCTCGATCAGCGCCTGACGGTCGGCGACCGGAATCTGGTAGTAGTCGGGATGGATTTCGCTGAAGGCGAGGAAGCCGTGGCGATTGCCGCCGTACTCGATGAACGCGGCCTGGAGCGAGGGCTCCACGCGCGTGACCTTGGCGAGATAGATGTTGCCGCGAAGCTGCTTGCGTTGTGCGGATTCGAAATCAAACTCTTCGACGCGATTGCCGCGAACCACGACGACCCGGGTCTCCTCCGGGTGGGTGGCGTCGATCAACATTTTGTTGGGCATTTTGGGACTCATGGCGGCGGACGGCAGGCCCGGCGGCCAGCGCAGCATGCGCGGCCGGACGGCGGAACGGTCCACCTGATTCGGGGGTGAGGGGAAGGCCAAACCACAAGGCGATGCCCCGTGCCGAATCCAGCCCGAACGTCTTCCGTCGCGCAAACGTGTCGCGTTGGATTGTCGTGGGACCTGGGAAGACCTCACGGGAGGTCCGGATCGGCGTAACAGTGTGGCGCATCTAAGCGGCGGCCCGTCTAAATCGTTCGGCAGCGGTGTGCTGCCTTGTCTTGCCAACGGGGCCAGCAGAAGCTGGTGCATTAAAAGCCAGTCGGCATTGTGAGCGCCGGAGTGGCAGTCCGCGTCCTTGCGGGCGCGAGCCGGTTGCCGTCTGGCTTCCTGTTTCTCCCGAACCTCGAACCGGCTTTCCGGGCCCGGCCGCGCGCTGCGCTGGCTGGGAGGAGGGCCGGTCAATCCGTTGGGCCTCAATGCATTATCGGGGCCGAACGCTGGTGCGGGAGTTGAACGCGATACAACCGGAAGTTCAAACCGTCAGCGGACAAAACATACGGTCATTGGGGTCTTCTGGCAAGGGAAGCGTCACGCGGCTGCAACACAAGCCTGTAAACAGTCTTTCAGGGGTAAGCAGCGGTTAACCGTGGAGTCCTATTGGGATAAAAGGGGGCGCCGAGGCGGGGGATTCCTTGAAAAGCTGGACGAAAATCCGCGTTCTGCGAGCGATCACCGCCGGTTTTGCCTGGGTGGCACTGTTGGGTGCCCCGGCGGCGTACGCGGTCGAGTCGGTTCCACCACGCCCGGAAGTTGCAGCCAGCCTGCCGGTCGCATCCGATGCGCGCGTTGCGGGTGACGAGCGGCAATCGCGCTTCATCCTCGATCTGGATCGCAAGGTCGACGTGCATGGTTTCGTGCTGGCCGATCCTTACCGGGTCGTGGTCGATATTCCGCAGGTGGCGTTCCGCCTGCCCGAGGGCAGCGGCAAGTCCGGCCGGGGACTCGTGCGGGCCTTCCGCTACGGCATGGTGATGCCCGGCGCCTCGCGGATCGTGATGGATTTGAGCGGCCCGGCGAAGATCGAAAAGGCGTACTCGCTGGATGCCGCGAACGGCCAGCCGGCCAGACTGGTGGTTGAGCTGGCGGCGTCCGACGCGGAAACGGTGAAGCGCGAGGCGAGGCAGGCCGCGACGCAGGATTTGCGTCCCACCGTCGTCGCCGATGCCGATCCAAATGCGAAAATTCCGCCGCAGAATGCCAAGCCCGAGGATTCCCGCCCCGTCATCGTGCTCGATCCCGGCCATGGCGGCATCGACAATGGTACAGTCGCTTCCAGCGGCGAAAACGAGAAGGATCTCGTGCTTGCCTTCGCCAAGGCGCTGCGCGAGCGCATCGAAAAATCCGGCAAATATCGCGTGGTGATGACGCGCGACGACGACACCTTCATTCCGCTCGCCGAACGCGTGAAGTTCGCCCGCGACCATACGGCGTCGCTGTTCGTCTCGATCCATGCCGATGCCTTGCCGAAGCGGGAAGGCGATGCGCAGGGCGCCACGATCTACACGTTGTCGGAGCGGGCGTCCGATGCCGAGGCCGAGCGGCTCGCCGAGTCGGAGAACAAGGCCGACGCCATAGCGGGTATCGATTTGACCGAGGAACCCACAGAGGTCGCGGACATCCTGATCGACCTCACGCAGCGGGAAACGCGTGCATTCTCAAGCCGGTTCGCCAAAACCTTGGTGCAGGAGATGAAGACGGTGGCGCGGATGCATAAACATCCGCTGAAGTCCGCCGGGTTCCGGGTTCTGAAGGCGCATGATGTGCCGTCGGTGTTGATCGAATTGGGCTACGTGTCGAACAAGGGTGATTTGCACAATCTGGTTTCGGAAGGCTGGCGGGGGAAGATGGCCGGTTCCGTTGCCGCCGCGATCGATGCCTTTTTCGGCCCCCGTGGTGGCGCGCAGGCCACACGGATGAGCGCAGGGCATCCGTGAACGCCAAGCCCTGACAGGAGCCCTAGTTTGGACACAGCCTCCGCTCTATAGAGGGGATCGTGAAAACTGAATCGGTCGCCCGCAAGCGCCTGCCTCAGTGCTATGGTTCCGCCACGATCCGGTCGCGCGGAGCGAGATCGCCCCGGCCAGAGGCGTCTTTAAACTGAATATGGATTGAGAATGCGGTTGCTGGTGCGCTTCCTGGGGTTCCTTTTTGCCGCCGGAACGATCCTGTTCCTGGTCGGCGTCAGCGCCGTCGCGGGCCTGCTCTGGCATTATTCCAAGGACCTGCCGGACTACACCCAGCTCAAGAACTACGAGCCCCCGGTGATGACGCGCGTTCATGCCGCCGACGGTTCGCTGCTGGCCGAATACGCCAAGGAACGCCGGCTCTATCTGCCGATCCAGGCGATCCCCAAGCGCGTCATCAACGCGTTCCTCGCGGCTGAGGACAAGAATTTCTACGAGCATGGCGGCATTGACTTCACCGGCATGGCGCGCGCCGCGCTCCTGTATGCGCAGAACTACGGTTCGAACCGCCGTCCGCAGGGCGCATCCACCATCACCCAGCAGGTCGCCAAGAACTTCCTGCTGACGAACGAAGTCTCCTTTACCCGCAAGATCAAGGAAGCCTTGCTCGCGATGCGCATCGAGCGCACCTACAGCAAGGAAAAGATCCTCGAGCTTTATCTCAACGAAATCTATCTTGGTCTCGGCGCCTATGGCATCGCTGCGGCTTCGCTCGTTTACTTCGACAAGTCGGTCAACGAGCTGTCGATCGCGGAAGCGGCCTATCTCGCTGCCTTGCCGAAGGCGCCCGCCCAGCTTCATCCGGTGCGCAACCATGATCGCGCTGTCGAGCGCCGCAATTACGTAATCGATCGTCTTGCCGAGAATGGCTGGATCAAGCCCGCGGAAGCTGCCGCCGCGCGCAAGGAGCCGCTTGTCGTCACCAGCCGCAGCAACGCGACGCATGTCTTCGCGGGCGAGTATTTCGCCGAGGAGGTCCGCCGCGACATCTTCGAGCGCTACGGCGAAAAGAAGCTCTATGAGGGCGGCCTGTCGGTGCGCGCCACGCTCGATCCGAAATTGCAGGTGATCGCGCGGCAGGCGATGGTCAAGGGCCTCGTCAATTACGACGAGTCGGTCGGCTGGCGCGGGCCTGTCACCAAGATCGATATCAGCGGCGACTGGGGCATAAAACTCGCCGAGGTCAAATCGCTGTCCGATGTTTCGCCGTGGCGCATGGCGGTGGTGCTGGAGGCGAATGACCAGTCGGCGCGCATCGGCTTCCAGCCGGGCCGCGTGCTCGGCGGCGCGATCTCCAAGGCGCGTGATACCGGCCTCGTGACCATGGACGGCGTGCGCTGGGCCAAGGCGGCCTCGGGGCCGACCCGCTACAAGGCGCCGACCAAGGTGACGCAAGTGCTGACGCCGGGCGATGTCGTCTACGTCGATCCGCTGCTTGGCAAGGACGGCAAGGCCGTCGAGGGGCAATACCGGCTGCGCCAGATTCCCGAAGTGTCGGGCGGCATGATCGTGATGGACCCGAGCACCGGCCGCGTGCTGGCGATGAGCGGCGGCTTCTCGTTCGACCAGAGCCAGTTCAACCGCGCCACGCAGGCCTACCGGCAGCCCGGCTCATCCTTCAAGCCGATCGTCTATTCGACCGCGCTGGATAACGGCTACACGCCGTCGAGCATCGTGGTCGATGCGCCGATCGAAATCGATCAGGGCTCGGGCAATGTGTGGCGGCCGGAAAACTATTCGACCGGCAAGTATTACGGCCCGCAGACGCTGCGTTTCGGCCTCGAGCACTCCGTCAACAACATGACGGTGCGGCTTGCGCAGGATATCGGCATGCCGATCATCGGCGAATACGCCAAGCGCTTCGGCGTCTATGACGAGTTGCCGAACTACCTGTCCTACGCGCTCGGTGCGGGCGAGACGACCGTGATGCGCATGGTGACCGCGTATTCGATGATCGCCAATGGCGGCAAGCGTGTGAAGGCGACGCTGATCGATCGCATCCAGGACCGTTTCGGCCACACCATCTATAAGCACGACCAGCGCGAATGCCGTGGCTGCGATGCGCCGGAAGGCTGGCACAACCAGCCCGAGCCGACGCTGATCGACCGGCGTGAGCAGGTGCTCGATCCGATGACGGCCTACCAGATCACCTCGATGATGGAAGGCGTGGTCCAGCGCGGCACCGCGACCGTCGTGCGCGAGGTCGGCAAGCCGATCGCGGGCAAGACCGGCACCACCAACGAGGAAAAGGACGCCTGGTTCGTCGGCTTCTCGCCGAATGTCGTCGTCGGTCTGTATATCGGCTACGACAAGCCGAAGCCGCTCGGCCGTGGCGGCACCGGCGGCCATCTCGCCGCCCCGATCGCCAAGGACTTCCTGAAAGTCGCGCTGGCGGACAAGCCCGCGGTGCCGTTCCGTGTGCCTGCGGGCATCAAGCTCGTACGCGTCGATCTCAAGAGCGGCATGCGGGCGGGGCCGGGCGATACCGGCCGCACCATCCTCGAGGCCTTCAAGCCGGGCACCGCGCCGCCTGACAATTACGCGGCCATCGGCATGGCCGACGGTAACGGGCAGGTACTCACCGTGTCGCCAGACGCGGATCGCGCGATCATGCGCCCGGGTACCGGCGGCCTTTACTGACCTGATTGCATCGGCGCGCCGCAGCGGCTAAGTCCTGCGGCACGAATTTGCGCGTGCGCGCCTCCTTGTTTCAATGAAAGACGAAGAACCAAGATGCGTCCTGAAATCGAACGCCTTGTCGAAGAGATCAAGCAGTCAGTCGGGCTGCTGAGGAGGCATCTTTGACGTCGATACCGCAACCGCGCGTCTCGCCGAACTGAACAATCTCGCCGAAGACCCCAATCTCTGGAACGACCCGCAGAAAGCCCAGAAGCTGATGCAGGAGCGGACCTCGCTGGAAAACCAGCTTGGTGGCATCGGGCGGACCGAACGTGAACTCGAAGACCAGATCGGCATGATCGAACTCGGCGAGGCCGAGAACGACGAGGCCGTGGTGCTTGAGGCCGAAAACGCGCTGAAGGCGCTCAAGAAGGACGTTGCGCGTCAGGAACTGGAGGCGCTGCTAAGCGGCGAGGCCGACAGGTTCGATACCTACCTCGAAGTCCATGCGGGCGCGGGCGGAACCGAGAGCCAGGACTGGGCCTCGATGCTGTTGCGCATGTACACGCGCTGGGCCGAGCGCAAGGGTTTCAAGATCGAGTATCTCGAAGAGACGCAAGGCGAAGAAGCGGGCATCAAGTCCGCGACGATCCAGATCAGCGGCCACAATGCCTATGGCTGGCTCAAGACCGAAGCAGGCGTGCACCGCCTCGTGCGCATTTCTCCTTACGATTCGAACGCACGTCGGCACACGTCGTTTTCGAGTATCGCGATTTTCCCGGTGGTCGATAATTCGATCAAGATCGACATCAACGAATCCGATGTGCGCGTCGATACCATGCGTTCGGGTGGCGCGGGTGGTCAGCACGTCAACAAGACCGAATCCGCGGTGCGCCTCACGCATATCCCGACCGGCGTCGCCGTCGTCTGTCAGGCCGGGCGTTCGCAGCACAAGAACCGCGCGCAGGCGTGGGACATGCTGCGCGCGCGCCTTTACGAGATCGAACTCAAGAAGCGCGAGGAGCAGGCCGCCGCCGATCAGGCCGCCAAGACCGATATTGGTTGGGGCCACCAGATCCGTTCTTACGTCCTGCAACCGTACCAGATGGTGAAGGATCTTCGCACCGGCGTGCAGACCTCGGACACGTCCGGCGTGCTCGATGGCGATCTCGACGAGTTCATGGCCGCGACGCTGGCGCAGAAGGCCTTCGGCACCGCGCCCGGCCAGATCGAGGACGTGGACTGATTTTTCTTTGTCAGGAGCTGCGATGAATCCACAAGGCAGACTAATCGTTCGCAGTTTCTCGGTCTCCTTCGATGGCTATGGCGCGGGCCCTGACCAGAGCCTTGAGAGTCCTCTTGGCATTGGCGGGTTTGGTCTGCATCAATGGGCCATGGCCACGCGCACGTTCCAGAAAAAGGTCTTTGGGAAGGACGGCGGCGCAACCGGGCCTGACGACGATCTGGCCGCGATGGGTTTTGAAAATCTCGGCGCGTGGATCATGGGACGGAACATGTTCGGTCCCATTCGCGGCGCCTGGCCGGATGAAACGTGGAAGGGATGGTGGGGCGATGAGCCGCCTTATCACTGTCCGGTTTTTGTCCTGACCCATCACGCACGTGCGCCGATTACGATGAAGGGCGGCACCGTCTTTCATTTCGTAACGGACGGAATCGAGGCGGCGCTTGACCGCGCGAGGCAGGCGGCCGGAACCAAGGACATTCGGGTCGGCGGCGGCGCGGCAACGATCCGCGAGTATCTTCGCGCAGGGCTGATCGACGATTTGCACATCGCGATTTCGCCGGTCCTGCTGGGGCGCGGCGAATCCCTTTTTGACGGGATCGATCTTCCTGCGCTCGGCTACACGGTCAGCGAACACATCGCGACACCGAACGCCATGCATCTGCGGTTTCGCCGCGAGGATTAAATGGGCACGTAAGACGGTCAGCCCTGAGCGAACCGTGCGCCCGCCCGCAGGAAGCGTTGCGGATCGACGGCTTCGCCATTGATGCGCGTTTCATAATGCAGGTGCGGTCCGGTCGAACGGCCGGTGGAGCCGACTTCGCCGACCACTTCGCCGATCTTCACGACATCGCCGACTTTCACGTCGATCTGCGACAGGTGCCCGTAACGGGTAGCAAGACCGTTGCCATGATCGATCTCGACCATCCGGCCATAGCCGCCTGACCATCCGGCGGATGTAACCTTGCCGTCAGCGGTGGCGCGCACCGGATCGCCGGTCGAAGCGCGGAAATCGAGGCCGGTGTGCATCGCGGGCCGCCCCATGAACGGATCGTTTCGGACGCCGAAGCCCGAGGACAATTCGATCTCGCCGACCACCGGCTTGCGATAGGGCACCATCGCCAGCGTGCGGTTGAGCTTGTCGACCTGCGCGCGATTCAGCGCGACGCGGTAGACCTGCTTATCGAAATCGTTAGCATTAGCCGCCGGAGCGCGCACGGGAACGTACGGGCCGCCGACATGACTCTTCGGCGTCGCGGCTTCGAGTTGCGACATGTTCAGGCCGAGGTCGGAGATCAGGCCGCGCACACGCTTCAGTCGCGTGTCGTAGCGGGTCTCGGCGGCATTCAAGCTTGCGACCTGCCGTTTTTCGATCTTGTCGAGTGAGGTTTCGAGCCGCGCCAGCATGTTTCCGTTGCCGCGTTTCCCGGTCACGTGCGTGCGGATTTTTTCGAAGAGGGACGGGCGCTCCTCAAGATTAGCCTCGCGGCCGGACGGCGTGGTGTCGACCGGCGCGATGTCGTTGATCGGGGAGGGCTTCGGCGTTCCGCGTGGCGTATGGGTCGGCCGGATCGAGCCGGTGGCCGCGTTGTCCGGCAGGCCCATCAGCGCATTGGCGCGCGATTCCAGCGTGGACTGACGGCGCAGGATCTGCGTGAGCTTCTGGTCGTATTCCTCCTGATCGAGCAACTGACGGCTGGTCGTCCGGTCGATCCGCGAGCGAAGCTCCGCGATGCGGTCCTCATAGGCGTATTGCATCTCGGCCTGACGTGCGATCAGGCGTGTCAGCACGTCGTCGCGGAAGGCGAAATAGGTCGCGGTTGCCGCCGACCACGCGCCCATCAGGATGATGGAGCCGGTGATGATCCAGAACACGACCGGCCCGACGCGGACCTGCCTGCCGTGATGGATGAGGGCATAGCCGTTGGGCTTGGATCGCCGTTGCGGAGTGTTCCGGGCCGGTGGAGGCGGGCGATGAGGCATCTGACGCCCGTCATCATGCGGAAAATGGTGGGGCGTCTGGTTGTACTGGCGGTGGGGCGGCGACATCGGAACTCCTGAGCCGGCCAAACAAGCGGCGCGGCTGCCAGAGGCGATCTGACACCGTCATGGTTAATATTCAGGAAAATGCCTCGCGAATGGCGTCGAACACGGCCTCGGCGTGGCCGGGGACTTTGACGTTCCGCCAGATCCGGGCGATGCGGCCCTTGGGGCCGATCCAAACCGTTGTGCGAAGAATTCCGTCGAAGGTTCTCCCCATAAAGGTTTTTTTGCCCCACACGCCGTAGGCCTTGAGCATCGCAAGCGTCTCATCCGAGGCGAGGGCGATGTTGAGGTCATGCTTTTTGCGGAATCGCTGCAAGGCCGCCTGCGAATCGGCGGAGACGCCAAGGATGGCGGTGTCGAGGGCCTCGAACCGGGGCGAGAGGCGGGTGAAATCGGCGGCTTCCAGTGTGCAGCCGGGGGTGTTCGCGCGCGGATAGAAATACAGGACGAGATTGTGTCCGGCGAAGTCCTTGAGCGACACGTTGCCACCGTCGTCGCGGGACAGCCGGAAGGCGGGAGCCGCCATGCCTTCGTTGAGGGTGTGGGCTGGCCCGGTTGTGGCAGGGCCAGTGCTGGCGGTTGTTCGGGATTTCTTCGCCGCAGCGGCTTTCGTGACAGCTTTCGTGACAGCTTTCGTGGCGGCTTTCCTGACGGTTTTCTTGGAGGTTTTCTTGTTCGTTTTCTTGGTCATACGCCTTCCTTTCGTCGCTTTCAGCCCGTCAATTGGCTCCGCCTGACGCTGCGGCAGGAAGGGGCCTGCCGGGATCGCCTGCTGGGCATTTGCCAGCCCTTGGTTCACGCACCTTGGGATTTACCGGCCTTGGGATACACTGACGCGGGATTCGCCACGCCCGCTGTTGGACGGGACATATAACAGACGGGATTCGCTGCATGCCGCGTTCTGAGCCATTTTCCCCGGCGATCAGAACCCGCATCGTAGCCAATCGACGCTCAACGCCAACGTGAGGCAATGCAGGACTCGAAGCCTCAGAAAGCGTCGCGACCTCAAACGAGCCATTGGGATGCTCCCGAGTGGGAAGATGAACGCTGCCATCAGGCCCGGCGCCTGCTCAAGCGCCGCCGTGTCGGCCTGCACCGCCTGACCGCTCCCTTCGCAAGACTTGGTCATCGGATTCTCGACACGGTCTGGCTGCGCCGGACCATCGCCACGCTCGGCGTTCTCGCCGTCGTCTTTGGCGTCGGCTTTTTCGGATTGTGGCTGCGCCTCGGCGCGGGACCGATCAATCTCGATGTCGTCACGCCATGGCTTGCCTCCGCCATCGAGCAGAACCTCGGGCGCGATCACACCGTCCAGGTTGGAGGCACCCAGATCGAACGCGCGGGACGGATCAGGGTCGCGGTGCGCCTGCGCGACATCGTGGTGCGCGACCACAACGGCGCCATCGTTGCGAGCGCCCCGAAAGCGGAAGTGCGCCTGTCCGGCATGGCGCTTTTGTTCGGTACGCTGCGCGCCGAGACGCTGCGGCTCGTCGATGCGGAATTGTCGGTGCGGATTACGCCGGAGGGCGAGGTAATCGTGTCCACCGCGGGCACCACGCAGCCGCTCGCCACCGGCAAGGTGCCGGTGAAGCCGCTGGTGATCGCGCCACCGGATTACCCGCAGGCTCCTCCCGCAGCGGGACAACCCTCAGCGGTCCCGGCGTCCGCGCCCGGATTACTTGCGGTGATGAACTGGCTCGACACGCTCGGCTCCAAGGGACTGGATGGCCAGAGCCTGAACGAGATCGGTCTGCGCAATGGCTCGCTTCTGGTGGACGACCAGCAGAGCAAGACAAAAATCTCCTTCGACAATATCAGCCTCAGCCTGAGGCGGCCCACGGCGGGCGGCGTTGTGATGACCGTGGGTGAGGAAGGTGCGGATGCCTGGTCGCTCAGGCTCGGCGTCGGTGCGCCGCAGAACGGCGTGCGGCAGGTCGAACTGACGGCCAACAAGGTGCCGACCAAAAACCTCATCCTTGCCGCGCGGCTGAAGGACTTCACCTACACCACCGACGGCATGCTGCTGAGCGGCGAGATCAAGGGTGAGGTCGGCCGCGACGGCTTGCCGACTTATCTCGGCGGTGTTCTCTCCATCGGCAAGGGCAGCGTCATCGATCGCGCTACGCCGGACTATCCGATGGCGATCGATCAGATCGAGGCCCGCCTCGACTGGGATGCCGGGCGACGCGTCATGGTCGCGCCTTTCCAGATCACCTCGGGAAGCAATCGCGTCACCTCGCTTGCGCATCTCGAGGCTCCGAACGGACGCACGCCGAACTGGCAACTGGGACTGTCCGGCGGCACCATCGTGCTCGCCGGTCCGAAGGGAGAGAACCCGGTCATCTTCAACCGCATCGCGGTGCGCCTGCGGTTCGATACCGAACATCGCCGGATCGTCATGACCCAGTGCGATATCAGCAACGGAGAGGTCGGCGTCGCGGGCTCGGGCGCGGTCGATTACTCGATGCCCGCGGCGCAGGTTCAACTCGGCCTCGCGACGACGGCGATGCCCGCATCGACGCTGAAGAACATCTGGCCGATCCTGATCGTGCCGGAGGTGCGCGAATGGCTGATCGAACGCGTCAGCGGCGGCACCTTGCAGCATCTCGACATCGCGGTGAACGCGCCGATCCACACCCTTGCGCGCGGCGGCCCGCCGATTCCGGACGAGGGCTTGTCGGTCGATTTCTCGGCGGCGGGCGTTGAGCTGCATCCGCTCGACGAATTACCCATGGTCCATAACGCCGACATGAAGGGCCATGTCAGCGGCCGGACGGTGAAGGTCACGATAGGTCAGGGCGGCGTCGATACGCCGGGAGGGCGCAAGCTCACGATTTCCGATGTCCTGTTCCAGGTCCCCGACCTCGTGCCGAAACCCGCGCCGGCCAGCGTGCGCTTCCGCCTCGACGGGCCGGTGCCGGCGGCGGCCGAGATCCTTCAATCGGACCGGTTGAAGGACGTCGGCGGGAATACGATCGATCCCGCCACCAGCAAGGGCAATGTCGCGGCGATCGTCACTCTGAACATGCCGCTGAAAACCGCGCTGACCAAGGAAGACACCAAATACTCCGTCAGTGTCGATCTCGGCGCGGTGTCGATCGACAAGCTGGCGATGAACCAGAAGCTGGAAGCCAATACGCTCAAGCTCGTCGCCGACAATCAGGGCTATCGCGTCAAGGGCGATGTGAAGATCGCGGGCCAGCCGGCCTCGATCGACTATCACAAGGACGCCGATGGCGATGCGGACATCCGTCTCGCGGCGACGCTCGACGATGCCGCGCGCGCCAAGCTCGGGGTCGATCTTGGCTCAAGCGTCTCTGGCGCGATCCCTGTGAAGATCAGCGGCAAGATCGGCGGCGACGACAGCAAACTCGGGGTGGATGCGGATCTCACGCCCGCCAAGATCGACAACATCCTGCCGGGCTGGACCAAGATCGCGGGTAAGGCGGGCCGCATCACCTTCAACATCGTTCACAAGCCGCAAGGCACCCGTTTCGAGGATATCGTCATCGACGGCGGCGGAACATCGATCAAGGGCGCCGTGGAGGTTGACCAGAACAACGATCTGGTCAGCGCTTTATTTCCGACCTTCGCGCCGTCGGAGGGCGACAAGGCCTCGCTCAAGGCGGAGCGGGTAAGCGATGGCTCGCTGAAGGTGACGCTGCGCGGCGATGTGTTCGACGGACGCGGATTCATCAAGAGCGCGTTGTCGGGCAGCACAAAGAACGGAGCCGGAAAGTCGGCGGTCAAGCTCGACAATTTCGATGTCGATGCCAAGCTTGGCGCGATTGCGGGTTATTATGGCGAAGCGCTTCGCAGCGTCGATCTCAAGCTCTCGCGCCGTGGCGGCACGATCCGGGCTTTTTCGCTGTCCGGCAAACTTGGCCGGGACACGCCGGTGACCGGCAGCCTGCGGTCGCGCGGGCGGGGCCGTGATCTGCTGTTCGTCGAAACCCACGATGCGGGCGCGCTGTTCCGTTTCACCGACACTTACTCGAAGATGGTCGGCGGTGAGATGTGGGTGGCGATGGACACGCCGACCGCCGATGATACGCCGCAGGAAGGCCTGCTCAATGTCACCGATTTCACCGTCAAGGGCGAGGCGGCGCTGGATCGGGTGGTCAACAATGGCGGCAACGTCAACAATCCGAAGGGGATTGCCTTCACGCGCATGCGCACCGAATTCACCCGCCAGACCGGCCAGCTTCGGATCAAGGACGGCGTGGTACGCGGGCCCGCGGTCGGTGCGACTATCGAGGGGGATATCGACTACACGGCCAATCAGGTGCGGATGAGCGGCACCTTTGTGCCGATGTACGGATTGAACAACATGTTCGGACAAATCCCGATCGTCGGTCTCGTGCTCGGCGGCGGCAGCAACGAGGGCTTGATCGGCGTGACCTATGAGGTCGTCGGCACGCCTGGCGCGCCGGTGCTGCGCGTCAATCCGATTTCGGCGATGGCGCCGGGTGTGCTGCGCAAGATCTTCGACTTCAACACCGGCAAGCAGCAGAGCCTGCCGCCGGACTTCCAGTCGATGCAGTAGCGGCAGGAGGCCGGTCAGACCGGCTTCAGCAGGACGTGCCGTTTTTTCCCAAGAGACAGTTTGATGACGCCCTCCGGTGTGAGGACGTCCGGCGTGAGCATCATCTTGTCATCGGTTACGGGCGTGTCGTTGACGCGAATGCCGCCGCCCTTGATCTGGCGGCGGGCTTCACCGTTCGAGGCGACGAGACCGGCTTTCACGAACAGGGCAAGCACGTTTGCGCCGGACTCCAGTTCGGCGCGTGGAATTTCCAGCGTGGGCAGGTTCTGAGCGATCGCGCCTTCCTCGAACGTACGCCGCGCGGTTTCCGCGGCCTCGATCGCTGCTTCGCGCCCGTGCACCACGGCGGTCGCCTCGGTCGCGAGGGTCTTCTTCGCTTCGTTGATCTCAGCGCCGCCGAGCTTTTCGAGCCGTGCAATTTCGTCGAGCGGCAGCCGCGTGAATACCTTGAGGAAACGGCCGACATCGGCGTCCTCGGTGTTGCGGAAGTACTGCCAGAAATCATACGGGCTGAACACGTCGCCGTTGAGCCAGACCGCGCCTTTCGCGGTCTTGCCCATCTTTGCGCCGGACGAGGTGGTGAGCAGCGGCGTGGTCAGCGCGTAGAGCTGGGGGCCGCCCATGCGATGGCTGAGATCGACGCCGTTGATGATGTTGCCCCACTGATCGGAGCCGCCCATTTGCAGGATGCAGCCGTAACGGCGGTTGATTTCGACGAAATCGTAGCCCTGCATGATCATGTAGTTGAATTCGAGGAACGACAGCGACTGCTCGCGGTCGAGCCGCAGCTTCACGCTGTCGAACGACAGCATGCGGTTGACCGAGAAGTAGCGGCCGACATCGCGCAGGAAGGAGACGTAGTTGAGTTTCAGCAGCCATTCGGCGTTGTTGATCATCAGTGCGTCGGTCGCGCCGTCGCCGTAGCGCAGGATGCGTCCGAAGATTTTCTTGATGCCTTCGATGTTGGACGCGATGGTGGCTTCGTCGAGCATCTTGCGCTGCTCGTCGCGGAACGAGGGATCGCCGACCATGGAGGTGCCGCCGCCCATCAGCGTGATCGGGCGGTGACCGGTCTGCTGTAGCCAGTAGAGCATCGTCACCGAGATCAGGTTGCCGATATGCAGGCTGGTGGCGGTCGCGTCATAGCCGACATAGGCTGTGATCGGGCCTTTGGTGCAGGCATCGTCCAGCGCCACGGGGTCAGAAATCTGATGGATCAGTCCGCGTTGTTCCAGAACATTGAGGAAATCTGACTTGTAGGCGGTCATGCGGGACTCTTTGGCGATTTAGCGATTTTTAGAGGCTCCGTGGTGTATCAGGTCCGGCATCCAATTCAACCGGAGGAACCGGGCCATGCGTAACGCGATCGGTCTGATGAGCGGCACCTCGCTCGACGGGGTCGATGTCGCGTGGCTGCGGACCGACGGCGAGCAGATCGAATCCTTCGGTCCCACGGGATACCGGCCCTACAGCGCCGCCGAACGGGATGTGCTGCGCGCGGCGCTCGATGCCGCGCCCCGGATCGTGCGGCGCGAGGAGCGCCCGGCCGGGGTGGCGGCTGCTGAAGACCTCGTTACGCGCGTCCACGCCGAGGCTGTGGAATCGTATCTCGCCGCAAACCGGATCGACCGCCGCACGGTCGATGTCGTGGGCTTTCACGGCCAGACTGTTTTGCATCGCCCGCACGATCGCCTCACGGTGCAGATCGGCGATGGTGCGACACTCGCGAAAGCCTTGAAGCTGCCCGTGGTGTATGACCTCCGTGCCGCCGATGTTGCGGCCGGCGGGCAGGGTGCGCCGCTGGTGCCGGTCTATCACCGCGCGCTCGCGCGGCTCGCCGATTGCGCCATGCCCGCATGCATCGTCAATATCGGAGGTGTCGCCAATGTCACCTATATCGACGACGATACGCTGATCGCCTGCGATACAGGCCCCGGCAATGCGCTGCTGGATGATTACCTTCTGCGGCACACAAGTGAAGCGATGGACCGGGACGGGCAGATCGCCGCGCAGGGCGAGCCTGACTCCGACTGGATAGCGCAGGCGCTCGAACATCCGTTCTTCGATGCGCCCGCGCCGAAATCGCTCGACCGCAACGATTTTGCATCCTTCGCCGTCGATGGCCTATCGCTTGAGGACGGCGCGGCGACGCTCACGGCCTTCACGGCAGCCTCGATTGCGCGGATTGTCGATGAATTGCCGAACCAGCCTGCGAGCTGGATCGTGACCGGCGGCGGCGCCAACAATCCGACCTTGATGCGGATGCTGTCAGAACAGCTTGCGCCGATATCTGTGATTACCGGCCATGATCTCGGCTGGCAGAACGATGCCGTCGAGGCGCAGGCATTCGCCTATCTCGCGGTGCGCAGCCTCAAAGGATTGCCGCTGACTTATCCCGGAACGACAGGGGTTTCCGCGCCGCTGACCGGCGGCGTGCTCGTGCGTCCGTGATTTTTACCGCACGTTGGCGAGGCGCATGTCGAGATAGGACGTGATCGATTCCATCAGCGGTTCGAGCCGGTCCTGAAAGAAGTGATTGGCGCCGGGGATCACCTGCTGGTCGATCACGATGCCCTTCTGCGTCTTCAACTTCTCGACCAGCGTGTTGACGTCCTTGGCGGGCGCCACGATGTCCTTGTCGCCGTGAACGATCAGGCCGGACGACGGGCAGGGCGCGAGGAAGGAGAAGTCGTAACGGTTCGGCTCGGGCGCGATCGAGATAAAACCCTCGACCTCGGGCCGGCGCATCAGAAGCTGCATGCCGATCCATGCGCCGAACGAGAAGCCCGCGACCCAGCAGGCACGCGCTTCGGGGTTGATGGTCTGCGCCCAGTCGAGCGCGGCCGCCGCGTCGGACAATTCGCCGGTGCCGTGGTCGAACGAGCCCTGGCTGCGGCCGACGCCGCGGAAATTGAAGCGCAGCACAGAAAAGCCACGGGCGACGAACGAATAATACACCTGATAAACGATCGGGTGATTCATGTTACCCTGGAACTGCGGATGCGGATGCAACACCATCGCAATCGGGGCGTTCTTCTGTTTCGCGGGGTGGTAGCGTCCTTCAAGACGGCCGGCGGGGCCGGTGAAAATAACTTCAGGCATCGTGGTCCTTAAGAATATGCTCGTTCAACGCCGTGCCCGCCAAGCCTCTGTCGCAGCCTCCTGTCAGGATGCCGCCACGCCGAGGGAAGGCGCCCGAATACGAGGCCGACTTCTAACATGGGTGGCAGGTGAAAAAGCAAGCAGATTGCGCCGTATCCGCCTGTTCGGGGCCGGAAAGTGACGACAGAGCAATGAGTTGATGTGATGGTTGGTATGACTGGACGGCAATTGGCAAAAACCCGCGTCTATCTCGACTGGAACGCCACCGCGCCGATGCGGCCTCAGGCCAAGGCGGCGATGCTACAGGCCATGGATCTACAGGGGAATCCATCCTCGGTTCATGCGGAAGGCCGTGCGGCGCGGAAGATCATCGAAGATGCCCGCGCCAACATCGCCAGGGCCCTTGGTGCGCGCAGCGCCGATGTGATTTTCACCTCCGGCGGCACCGAGGCCAATGCGCTCGCCTTGATGCCCGGGCTGCGCCGCGACCGTGACGTGGCGACGCGGCTTATCGTGTCGGCCATCGAGCATGCGTCGGTGCGCTCCGGCGGCCGGTTCCCGGTCGAGGATATTCAAACCGCGCCGGTTACATCTGCCGGTGTGGTCGATCTTGAGCGGCTCCGGGCCTTGTTCGCGGACGGCGCTCCGGCGCTGGTTTCGGTGATGCTCGCCAATAACGAAACCGGTGCGATCCAGCCCATCGCGGAGATCGCGGAACTCGTCCACGCCGCCCACGGTATCCTGCATGTCGATGCGGTTCAGGGATTTGGAAAGATTGATATTGATATCAATGAATTGGGAGTCGATCTTCTATCTGTTTCTGCGCACAAGATTGGAGGCTCCAAGGGAGTTGGAGCCTTGGTGCTGACCGAGCGCGTTACAGGTTTTGAGCCTTTCATCACGGCGGGAGGGCAGGAGAAGGGCCGCAGGGGTGGAACCGAGAATCTGCCGGGTATCGCCGCATTCGGGGCCGCCGTCGCCGCCCATCTTGAAACCGGCGCAGCCGCCATGGCGCGGATGCAGAAGCTGCGGGCGAAATTCGAGGCAGGACTGCGCGCGGTCACGCCGGAACTGGTGATCTTTTCCGGCGATGTTCCCCGTGTGCCTAACACCACCCTGTTTGCGGCCCCCGGCATGAAGGCGGAAACCGCCGTGATTGCCTTCGATCTGGAAGGCATGGCGGTCTCGTCCGGCTCGGCCTGTTCCTCCGGGAAAGTCCATGCCTCGCCCGTCCTGACCGCGATGGGCGTTAAGCCCGAATTGGCGCAGGGAGCCGTGCGTTTAAGTCTGGGCTGGGACACGACGGAGGCGGAGGTCGAATACCTTCTGGAGGCTTGGATATCGCTCTCGAACGTATTAGTTAAAGGACCGGATGTCGTCGCTTGAAGCGTTCTAAAAAATAGACGATAACAAGAACGAAAGACGCCGACATTCACGTTGGCCCACTGCGGTCCTTGAAACCGCGAGCGGAGAAGTCAAATGCCAGCCGTCCAGGAGACGGTCGATCGGGTTCGCCAGATCGACGTCGATCAGTACCGCTATGGGTTTGAAACCCAGATCGAATCGGAAAAGGCCCCGCGTGGCCTGACCGAAGAAACCATCCGGTTCATATCCGCCAAGAAAAACGAACCCGCCTGGATGCTGGAATGGCGTCTGGAGGCGTTCCGCCGTTGGCTCACCATGGAAGAGCCGACCTGGGCGCGCGTCGATTATCCGAAGATCGACTATCAGGATCTCTATTATTACGCGGCGCCGAAAAAGAAGAAGGAAGTCGCTTCTCTCGACGAGATCGACCCCGAAATTCTCAAGACCTACGAAAAACTCGGCATTCCGCTGCGCGAAGTCGAAGTGCTCGAAGGCGTCGTGCGCAGGGACGAGGATGGCAACGAGATAGCCGAGCGCCGTGTCGCGGTCGACGCCGTGTTCGACTCGGTGTCGGTCGCTACCACGTTTCAGGCCGAGCTGAAGAAGGCCGGCGTGATCTTCATGCCGATCTCGGACGCGATCCGCGAACACCCGGACCTCGTGAAGAAGTATCTCGGTTCGGTCGTGCCGACCTCGGACAATTTCTTCGCGACGCTGAATTCGGCGGTGTTCTCCGACGGCTCCTTCGTCTACCTCCCGCCGGGCGTTCGCTGCCCGATGGAGTTGTCGACCTATTTCCGCATCAACGAGCGTAACACCGGCCAGTTCGAGCGCACGCTGATCATCGCCGACAAGGGCGCTTACGTCAGCTACCTCGAAGGCTGCACCGCTCCGCAGCGCGACGAGAACCAGTTGCACGCCGCCGTGGTCGAACTCGTCGCTCATGACGATGCCGAGATCAAATACTCGACGGTGCAGAACTGGTATCCGGGCAACTCGGAAGGCAAGGGCGGCATCTACAATTTCGTCACCAAGCGCGGCGATTGCCGCGGCAAGAATTCCAAGATTTCGTGGACTCAGGTTGAGACCGGCTCCGCGATCACCTGGAAATATCCGAGCTGCATCCTGCGCGGCGACAATTCGCGCGGCGAGTTCTACTCGATCGCGATTTCGAACGGCTATCAGCAGGTCGATTCCGGCACCAAGATGCTTCATCTTGGCAAGAACACCACGAGCCGCATCATCTCCAAGGGTATCGCGGCGGGCGTTTCGCAAAACACCTATCGCGGCCTCGTCACCGCGCATCGCAAGGCGACCGGCGCGCGCAACTTCACTGCCTGCGACTCGCTGTTGATCGGCGACAAGTGCGGCGCGCACACCGTGCCCTATATCGAAGCCAAGAACTCATCGACCCAGTTCGAGCATGAGGCGACGACCTCGAAGATTTCCGAAGACATGCTGTTCTACTGCGTGCAGCGCGGTCTTTCGCAGGAGGAGGCGGTTGCCCTCGTCGTCAACGGGTTCGTCCGCGACGTGTTGCAACAGTTGCCGATGGAATTTGCAGTCGAGGCGCAGAAGCTGATCTCGATTTCGCTGGAAGGAAGTGTGGGATGACCGCGTTACTGGAAGTCAAAGGCCTCAAGGTTCAAGTCGAGGACAACGAGATCCTGCATGGGCTCGACCTCACCGTGAACGAAGGCGAGATTCACGCGATCATGGGGCCGAACGGCTCCGGCAAATCGACGCTGTCGCATGTCATCGCGGGCAAGCCCGGTTATGACGTGACCGGCGGCGAAATTTTGTTCAAGGGCGAGGATCTTCTGGAGATGGAGCCGAACGAGCGCGCCGCCAAGGGCGTGTTCCTCGCCTTCCAGTACCCGATGGAAATTCCGGGC
The DNA here is from genome assembly GCF_029030725.1 of [Pseudomonas] carboxydohydrogena. Lineage (NCBI taxonomy): Bacteria > Pseudomonadati > Pseudomonadota > Alphaproteobacteria > Hyphomicrobiales > Nitrobacteraceae > Afipia > Afipia carboxydohydrogena. The sequence continues at coordinate 1,878,623 of NZ_CP113162.1, read as the reverse complement.
GTCGCCACCATGACGTTCCTGCGCACCGCGCTCAATGCGCAGCGCAAGGCGCGCGGCGAGAGCGAATTCTCGACGCCTGATTTCCTCAAGAAGGTGAAGGAAGTTTCCGCGCGGCTGAACATTCCGCAGGACATGCTCAAGCGCGGCGTCAATGTCGGTTTCTCCGGCGGCGAAAAGAAGCGCAACGAAGTGTTGCAGATGGCGCTGTTCGAGCCGAGCCTGTGCATCCTCGATGAGATGGATTCCGGCCTCGACATCGACGCGCTGCGCATCGCGGCTGACGGCGTTAACGCCCTGCGCGGGAAGGACCGCTCGATGATCGTCATCACGCACTATCAGCGGTTGCTGAACTATATCATCCCGGACGTGGTCCATGTGATGTCGAAGGGCCGTGTGGTGAAGACCGGCGGCAAGGACCTTGCGCTGGAGCTGGAGAAGTCCGGCTATGCGCAGTTCGAAGACAAGGCGGCATAAGTGAGTATCGTGATGAACATCGCGGCGGCGAAGGCGGCGGGAGATCCGTCCGCCGATCTGTTTGCCGCCGCACGCGACCGCCTGCCGGGCGATGGCCTCGTTGCGAGCGCGCGCAAGGCAGCCTTCGATGATTTCGCCGAGCGCGGCCTGCCGCATCGGCGGATCGAGGAATGGAAATACACCGATCTGCGCGCGCTGTTGCGCACGGTGGCGCCTCTCGCGCCGTCGCCGGACAAGGCGGCATCGGCAGCGGCTGCGAAAGCGGTGGCCGCACTCGGCATCGAGAATACATGTCGCCTGACGCTGGTCGATGGTGCGTTCGCGCCTGAATTGTCCGATCTCGCCAAGCTCGAGAAGGGCGTGCGCGTGCAAACGCTGCGTGAAGTGCTGACCGAGGGCAACGCCGGCTTATTGAAGACCAAGGTCGCCTCCGATGCGATGATTTCGCTGAACGGCGCGCTGGCGACCGATGGCGTGATCGTCACCGTGGACGATAACGTCACCCTGAGCCGACCGCTTCACATCGCGCATGTCGCAACGGCCTCGTCGGCGTCCGCCGTGACACGCTCGCATGTGCGGATTGGCGACAAGGCGCGCGTGACGCTGGTCGAGAGCTTTGTCGGCACCGAAGGGGCTTCGGCCTATCAGGTTTATGATCAAGTTGAAGTGTCAATCGGCGATGACACCGAGTTGCAGCATGTGCGCCTGATGGAAGACGCGCGCGATGCGGCCAACATCACCACAGCTGCGTTCCGGCTCGGTGCGCGCACCAAGCTTAACAGCTTCGGCCTGACCCAGGGTGGCGTGGTCAGCCGCTATCAGGGTTTCATTACTTTCGCGGGCGAGGGCAGCGAACTGTCCACCAACGGCGTGAATCTGCTCGGCGGCCGCCGCCATGGCGACACCACGCTGGTGGTCGATCATACGGTTCCGAACTGCGTCAGCCGCGAGGTGTTCCGCGCGGTGCTGGACGACCAGTCTCATTCGGTGTTCCAAGGCCGCATCATTGTGCGGCAGGACGCCCAGAAGACCGACGGCAAGATGATGACGCGCGCGCTTCTTTTGTCAGATGAGGCGGAGGCCGACAACAAGCCTGAGCTTGAGATTTTCGCGGACGACGTGGCTTGCGGCCATGGCGCGACGGCGGGCGCAATCGACGAGGAACTGCTGTTCTATCTGCGTGCGCGTGGCTTGCCGGAAAAGGAAGCTCAGGGCTTGCTGATCGCGGCCTTCGTCGGCGAAGCGATCGAGTCGATCGCCGATGAAGGATTACGTGACATCGCGATTGCCACGGCCGATCGATGGCTGGCGGCGCGGGGCTGACCATGCATCCCGCAGTCGCCAACGGCTCCTACGACGTCGAGAAAATTCGCGCGGATTTCCCCGCGCTGGCGACGAAAGTGTACGGCAAGCCGCTGGTGTATCTCGATAACGCAGCGTCGGCGCAGAAGCCGAATGCCGTGCTGGACCGGATGACGCAAGCGTATCACTCCGAATACGCCAACGTGCATCGCGGCCTGCATTACCTCGCCAACGCGGCGACGGATGCCTATGAGGGCGGCCGCGCCAAGGTCGCCGCTTTTCTCAATGCCGCGCGCAAGGAAGAAATCATTTTCACCCGCAATGCGACCGAGGCCATCAATCTCGTGGCTTCGTCCTGGGGTGAGCCGAATATCGATGTGGGCGACGAGATCGTCCTTTCGATCATGGAGCATCACTCCAACATCGTGCCGTGGCACTTTCTGCGCGCGCGCAAGGGCGCGGTGTTGAAATGGGCGCCGGTCGATGATGAGGGGAATTTCCTGATCGAGGAGTTCGAAAAACTCCTCACCGAGAAAACCAAACTCGTCGCCATCACCCAGATGTCGAACGCACTCGGCACCGTGGTGCCGGTGAAGGATGTGGTGCGGATCGCGCATGCGCGCGGCATTCCGGTGCTGGTCGACGGCAGCCAGGCGGCGGTGCATCTGACCATCGACGTGCGGGACATCGGCTGCGATTTCTATGTCTGCACCGGTCACAAGATTTATGGCCCGACCGGGATCGGCGCGCTGTACGCCAAGTATGATCATCTGGTTGCGATGCGCCCCTTCAACGGCGGCGGCGAGATGATCCGCGAGGTTGCGCAGGACTGGGTGACTTATGGCGATCCGCCGCACAAATTCGAGGCAGGCACGCCGGCGATCGTGGAAGCGATCGGGTTCGGCGCCGCCATCGATTACGTGAATTCCATCGGCAAGGACCGCATCGCCGCTCACGAGCACGATCTGCTGGTTTACGCGACCGAACGGTTGCGCGAGATCAACTCGCTGCGGCTGATCGGTACCGCGAAGAACAAGGGACCTGTGATCTCCTTCGAAATGAAGGGTGCGCATCCGCACGACGTCGCCACCGTGATCGACCGCTCCGGCATCGCGGTGCGGGCAGGGACGCATTGCGTCATGCCGCTTCTGGAGCGATTCAACGTGACGGCGACCTGCCGTGCCTCATTCGGGATGTATAATACCAGGGCCGAGGTCGATCACCTGGCGCAGGCGCTCGTTAAGGCAGGAGAGCTTTTCTCATGAGCGAAGCAGATTCCGCAGAGAAGGTGGCAGAGGCCGCAAACCGGGTGGACACCACCTCGGCGCTGTCGCCGGAGGAAACCGAACGGCTCGGTGCGGATATTGTTGCCGCGCTGAAGACCGTCTACGACCCCGAAATCCCGGCCGATATTTACGAACTCGGCCTGATCTACAAGGTCGATATCAAGGATAGCCGGGCCGTGGATGTGCAGATGACGCTGACCACGCCGAACTGCCCCGCTGCCGGCGACCTGCCGAATTTTGTCGAGAATGCCATTGCGAGCGTGCCGGGCATCGGCCCCGTGACCGTGAACGTGGTGTGGGAACCGCCGTGGACACCGGACCGGATGTCTGACGAGGCCCGCCTTGTCCTCAACATGTGGTGAGTTGGACGAATCGACCATTTCTGGTGTGATCCGGAATATGGTCGCGTCCGGCATTGAAATGCCGAAGGAAAGAGCCAAATGACGGGTATGACCCCTGACGCTCCCTCATCCGCAGCCAAGCCCGCGCGCCCGCGCCCGCAGGTGATGCGCCTGACCGATGCCGCTGCCAGCCGTGTGCGTGAGCTTTCCTCGCGCGCTGACTCCGAGATCGTGGGGCTGCGTGTCGGCATCAAGAACGGCGGCTGCGCCGGGATGGAATACACCGTCGAATACGCCCACGACATCCGTCCGACCGACGAGGTCGTGGAAGACAAGGGCGTGAAGATTCTGGTCGATCCGAAAGCGGTGATGTTCCTGCTCGGCACCGAGATGGATTTCAAGGTCGACAGGATGGCCGCTCAGTTCGTCTTCAATAATCCGAACCAGACAAGCGCATGCGGCTGCGGCGAGTCCGTGCAACTGACGCCGGCCAAGATCGACGGTTAAAGTCGTCGCTTTTCAAGCCACCTGAATACGAACGTTCGGTGTGAATTCGGGGTCTGCTTCGCAGATCACGCGATTGCGGCCGTGCCGCTTGGCGGCGTAGAGGCAGGCATCGGCGCGGTCGATCAGGGCGGGCGCATCGTCACCGGACTGGAAGACCGAAACACCGGCGGAGATGGTGACACGACCGAGAATCTCCCCGGTCGATTTTTTCTTCAATTGCTTGGACATCACTGCGCGGCGGATATTGTCGGCCACGGCGAGGGCCTGGCGCATAGAGGTGTTAGGTAAGATCACGGCGAACTCCTCGCCGCCATAACGCGCCGTGAGGTCCTGGCCCTTGATATTGGCCTTCAACGCCAGCGCCACCAGGCGGAGCACCTGATCGCCGGTAAGGTGGCCGTAATTGTCATTGAACGATTTGAAGTGGTCGATGTCGATCATCAGGAGCGACAACGGCTCGCTATTCTGCTGGGCATGTTCGACGGCGGCATCGAGCACGCGGTCGAAATATTTGCGGTTGCCGAGCGAAGTCAGCGGGTCGGTCAGGCTTTCGGTGCGGATCGCTTCGAGGCTGTCCTGAAGGCTTGCGATTTCGAGCTTCGAAGTGGCCAGCCGCGCTTCCAGGGCCTTGTTGGTGAGGTTCATCTCGCGGGTGGACTGGACCAGCGCATGGATCACGAGGTTGATCTGCGTCTTGTCCTTGGCCTTCTGGAGCCGGGTGGTGGCGCCCTCAAGATCAGTGCTGAACGAACTCGTCATGCCGATCGCATCGGTGATGAGACCCATCACGTCGTCGATCTCGTTGATGACGCGGGAGCCGACCTTGTCGATCCGGTCGGTCATCCGGGTTTGCGACAGATATGTATCGTGGATCTGTTCGAGGTCGGCTTCGGTCAGCTTGCCGCTGCGCAGCAGCGTTTCGTTGATGACCTTGTTGAGCTCGATATTATAGCCGGTCGCGTAGATGTACCAGATCTCGTAATTGCGGGGAATCGCACTCTGGCGCAGGGATCTGATTTGACCCAACGCTACTTCTGCGAATGCGAGGGTGCGCTCGTGCTCTTCAAGAAGACTAATCACGTTGGCGTCCCCAGGCAGCCTTCTGCAGCCGGCAAATCCTAAAATATGGCGGGACGATAGGGGACGTTCGTGAAGGAGGGGTAAACACCTCCGGTCATATACGTACTTTACCCACGGGCGCGGACGGGACGCAGCAGGAACGCCGGCAAATGTGAATGATCGCCGGGCTCTACGTGATCCTGCGTTGCGGCAGCCATCGGAATCCGGCCGAGTGACGGCGGCGGGGCCGCAGGCGTCCTGGCCGATGATTTCGGCGATGGAGCCTGTTTGGCGGCAGGCTTGGCCGAGGTCTTTTCGCGATCGCGGTGCTTCGAGCGCTGACCGCCGCGCCGCGATTTGCGGGACGCCGGGCCATTCTCCGCGGTCGCGGTATCGGATTCAACGGAGACGGCTGCGGTCCGCGCGTGGCCTTCCACGTGAGGGATGGATTGCCCGATCAGCTTTTCGATCGCGAGGATCGATTTTTGGTCCAGAGGCGAGACGATCGAGATTGCGGTACCGAGACGGCCGGCGCGGCCGGTACGGCCGATGCGGTGAACGTAATCGTCCGGATGATGAGGGACATCGAAATTGAAGACGTGGCTCACTTCGGGAATATCGAGGCCACGGGCCGCGACGTCGGAAGCGACCAGCAACGGCAATTCGCCCTTGCGGAATTGTTCGAGCGCGGCCATGCGCGCGCTCTGGTCCATGTCGCCGTGCAGGGCTGCGGCGCCGAAGCCGTGCTTTTGCAGCGATTTGTGCAGGACCGCGACTTCGCGCTTGCGGTTGCAGAAGATGATCGCGTTCTTCAGATCCTTGGCGTCGCGCAGGAGCTGGCGCAGCAGTTCGCGCTTTTCGTGTGGCTCCTTGCCGGTGCTGATCTGGGACTGCGTGACGGTGACGGCGGTCGAGGCCGGTTTGGAAACCTCGACCTTCATCGGATTGTGCAGGAAGGTTTCGGTGATGCGGCGGATTTCCGTGGGCATCGTCGCGGTGAAGAACAGGGTCTGGCGCGTGAACGGCACCAGCTTGCAGATGCGCTCGATGTCGGGAATGAAGCCCATGTCCAGCATGCGGTCGGCCTCGTCGATCACGAGGAGTTCGACGCCGGTCATCAGGAGCTTGCCGCGCTCGGTATGATCGAGCAGGCGGCCCGGAGTGGCGATCAGCACATCGACGCCGCGCCCGAGCTTGGCGTCCTGGTCGCCGAACGAGACGCCGCCGATCAGGAGGGCGACGTTGAGTTTCTGGCCGACGCCGTAGCGGTCGAAATTCTCCTTCACCTGCGCTGCGAGCTCGCGCGTCGGTTCGAGAATGAGGGTGCGCGGCATCCGTGCCCGCGCGCGGCCTTTTTCAAGCAGCGTCAGCATGGGCAGCACGAACGCCGCCGTCTTGCCGGTGCCGGTCTGGGCGATGCCGAGCACGTCGCGCCGGGCGAGAACGTGGGGAATGGCCTGTTCTTGAATGGGGGTAGGAGAGGTGTAACCGGTGGCCGCGACTGCGGCGAGAACCTTGTCGGACAAGCCGAGATTGGAAAAGGACATTGAGCCTCTACACGAGATCGCCGTTCGGACTTCTCGGAAATACTGCCGCGCTCAACCCCGGAACGGCATGCAGTTCATGCACGGGGATGACTAAATCGCGGACAAGCGGCTTATCAGACGGTCGCGTTTTCGACTCTGGCCGCGTGCCCGGAACATAGAACGGAATCGCCCAAAGTCAATGTTTTTGGCGTAAAACCACCTGAAACCCTTAATATTTATCCATTTCATGACATTCTCGGCCGCCGCCGATGACTTTGTTGAGCCGGGTTCCGGAACAGGAGGATAAGGACATGGACGAGGTATCCCGATCCGTCGAAACCATTCATGTCCAGTGTTGTGTCGTGGGCGGTGGCCCTGCGGGAATGATGCTCGGCTATCTGTTGGGCCGCGCCGGCATCAAAACCGTGGTGCTGGAAAAGCACGCCGATTTCTTCCGTGATTTTCGTGGCGACACGGTGCACCCCTCGACCATGACGGTGATGCAGGAACTGGGCGTTCTCCAGGATTTTCTGAAGGTCCCGCATGACGAGGTCAGTAAACTCAACGCGCTGTTCGGCACGGCGTCGATCCGGCTTGCGGACCTGACGCGGCTCGACACGCCGTGCCCGTTCATCGCTTTCATGCCGCAATGGGACTTTTTGAACTTCATCGACAGTCAGGGCAGGCGATTTCCCCAATTGGAAGTTCGCAAGAAAGCGGAGGCCGTCGAACTGGTGCGGGATGCCGACAGCGTCACCGGCGTCGTCGCGAAAACCGAACAGGGGCCGCTTCGTATCAGTGCCGACCTGACGGTGGCTTGCGATGGCCGTCATTCCTTGATGCGCGCACAGGCCGGAATGGAAGTGCGCGATATTGGCGCGCCGATGGACGTGCTGTGGTTTCGCGTGAGCAAGCCTGCGAATGCGGGTGAGAGTGTCTTCGCGCGCATCCAGTCCGGACAAATGATGGTGATGCTCGATCGGAACGACTATTGGCAATGCGCCTATGTGATCGCGAAAAACGGATACGAGAAAGTCAAGGAAGCCGGCCTCGATAACTTCCGTTCCAACATCGTCAGGCTGGCTCCGCTGACGCGCGAACACATGGCGGACGTCAAAAGCTGGGACGATGTGAAGCTGTTGTCCGTTCAGATCGACCGGTTGGCAAAATGGGCCAAGCCCGGATTTCTCTGCATTGGCGATGCGGCGCATGCGATGTCGCCGGTCGGCGGTGTCGGCGTCAATCTGGCAATTCAGGATGCGGTCGCGGCGGCGAACCTGCTGTATGACAAGTTCGGCGGCGGCGGTCCGTCGCTGGACGATCTCAATCGCGTGCAGGCGCGGCGCGAATTTCCGGTACGCGCGACGCAGGCCATTCAGGTGTTCGTGCAGAACCGGCTGATCAATCGCGCGATCACCGACAGGCAGTTCTCGCCGCCGCTGGTGATGCGGCTGGTCGGCAGTTCACCGTGGCTTCAGGGCCTGACAGCGCGCGCCATCGGTATCGGTATTCGTCCCGAGCATGTCCATACGCCCGAGGCAAAGCGTACTGGTTAAACGTCCAGCAATTCTTCCGGCGCGAATTCGGCCTTCTCGGTGATGAACTCGAAGCGCGCTTCTGCCTTGCTGCCCATCAGCCGTTCTACCGATGTCGCGGTGCTGTCGCGGTCTTCCGTCGCCAGCACGACCCGCAGCAGCGTGCGCTTTCTTGGGTCCATCGTGGTTTCCTTGAGCTGATTGGGCATCATCTCGCCGAGGCCTTTGAAGCGGCCGATCTCGACCTTGGCGTTGGCGTGGAATTCCTTTTTCAAAAGCTCGTCGCGATGCGCCTCGTCGCGCGCGTAGAACGTCTTGCTGCCGTGGGTCAGCCGGTAGAGCGGCGGCACGGCGAGGTAGAGATGGCCTTCGTCGATCAGCTTCGGCATCTGCCGGTAGAAGAAGGTGATGAGCAGGGAGGCAATGTGCGCTCCGTCCACGTCGGCGTCGGTCATGATGATGATGCGCGAGTAGCGCAGATCGTCTTCACGATAGTTGATGCCGGTGCCCGCGCCGATCGCCTGAATGAGATCGGACAATTGCGCGTTGGCCACCATCTTGTCGCGGGTCGCGGAGGCGACATTGAGGATCTTGCCGCGCAGCGGAAGAATGGCCTGAGTCTTGCGGTCGCGCGCCTGCTTGGCGCTGCCGCCTGCGGAATCGCCTTCGACGATGAACAACTCGGAACCTTCGGTCGCGGTGTTGGTGCAGTCGGCGAGCTTGCCGGGCAGGCGCAGTTTCTTCACCGCGGTCTTGCGCGAGATTTCCTTCTCGGCGCGGCGGCGCAGCCGCTCGTCGGCGCGCTCGATGATGAATTCGAGGAGCTTGTTGGCTTGCGTCGGATTGCCGGACAGCCAGTGGTCGAACGGGTCCTTCACGGCCTGCTCGACGATGCGTTGCGCCTCGGCGGTTGCGAGACGGTCCTTGGTCTGCCCCTGAAACTCCGGCTCGCGCACGAACACCGAGAGCATCACGGCCGCGCCCACCATCACGTCCTCGGAGGTGATGGAGGACGCCTTCTTGCCCTGGCCGGTACGCTCGGCGTGATCCCGGATGCCGCGCAGCAGCGCGCTGCGCATGCCGGTTTCGTGCGTGCCGCCGTCAGGCGTCGGCACCGTGTTGGTGTAGGACGACATGAAGCCGTCGGCATCGGCGGTCCACGCCACCGCCCATTCGCAGGCGCCGTGTGCGCCGTTGCGCCCGGATTTGCCGGAGAAAATGTCCGGGTGCACCAGCGTGTCGGAATGGATGGCGGCGGCGAGGTAATCCTTCAGGCCACCGGGGAAATGAAACGTATCCTCGGCGGGCACATCCTCGATACCCTTGAGGAGTTCGGGCGCGCACTTCCAGCGGATTTCGACGCCGCCGAACAGATAGGCTTTCGAGCGCGCCATCTTGAACAGACGCTGCGGCTTGAAGGCGGCCTTGCCGCCGAAGATCTCCGAATCCGGCTTGAAGCGGATCGAGGTGCCGCGTCGGTTATGGACCTTGCCGAGTTCCTCCAGCTTGCCCTTCGGCTTGCCGCGCTCGAACGTCATCCGGTAGAGCTTCTGGTTGCGCGCCACCTCGACGACAAGCTGCGAGGACAGTGCGTTCACCACCGAGACGCCCACGCCGTGAAGGCCGCCCGAGGTCTCATAGACCTTGGAGTCGAACTTGCCGCCGGCGTGCAGCGTGCACATGATGATTTCCAGCGCCGACTTGTTCTTGAATTTAGGGTGCGGATCGACCGGAATGCCACGGCCGTTATCGATAACGGTCAGATAGCCGTCCGCGCCAAGCTCGACCTCGATGAAACTCGCGTGACCGGCCAGTGCCTCGTCCATCGAGTTGTCGATGACCTCGGCGAACAGGTGGTGCAGCGCCTTTTCGTCGGTTCCGCCGATATACATGCCGGGGCGGCGGCGCACCGGTTCCAGACCCTCCAGAACCTCGATGTCGGCGGCGGTGTAGCCAGCCTCCGCCCCCGAGGGCTTGGCGGCGGGTGCGGCGGACCCGCGCGCCCCACGGCCTCCTGAAGCAAACAGATCGGTCGCCGCTTTCGCGGAGGATGTGGATTTTGCGTTTGCTTTCAGTGGTTTCGCCATGGACTTCAGTTCTAACAGTCTGATAAAGGGCACGAATCGTTGATGATCACTATGACATGAACGACGTGACAATGTGGCGGGCAACCCTCATCTAGGCAGGGTCGCATTGCCCGGAGGGCAGGAGCCTTCAGTGCCGGGCCGGTTTTTCGTGTGCCGGTTCTCAAGAATGAGGGACGTGAATGGCACTGGAAGAGATGGTTCGCGGCGTGGTCGAGTTCGTCCGGGAACATCAGGTGTGGGCCGCACCCGTTGTCGGCGCTCTCGCATTCGGTGAATCGCTGGCTTTCGTCTCGCTCGTGATTCCCGCATGGAGTGCGCTGATCGGTATCGGCGCATTGGTCGGCGCGAGCGACATCAAGTTCTGGCCGGTCTGGCTGGCGGCGTCGCTGGGCGCGGCGTTGGGCGATTGGTTGTCCTATTGGCTCGGCTTTACCTTCAAGGACCAGGTCACGCATATGTGGCCGCTGTCGCGCTATCCAGAAATGCTGCCGCGCGCGGAGCGGTTCGTCGGCAAATGGGGCGTGCCGGGCATTTTCATCGGGCGGTTTTTCGGGCCGCTGCGCGCCGCCGTGCCGCTGGCCGCCGGGGTGTTCGAGATGCCGTACTGGCACTTTCAGCTTGCCAATTTCTCCTCCGCCTTTGTCTGGTCGGCGACACTCTTGCTGTTCGGCGACGCCATCTCGAAGCTGGCGGCCTGGTTCTGGGGGATGGTCTGACGGCGGCGAAGGGGTGAAGGGCCGGAGTGCTGCTTGACCCTGCGCCAAGGGGGTTTTATATGCGGCCCCATGATCGGACCCGCAAACAGAACCCTCCGTCGCCGCCGCTTTGCAATCTAGCGGCTGGTCGCGTTTGCTCGATCCAATGCCGCAGGACAAGTCCGCGGCGCCTTGTCTCTTTCAACAAATCGCCGCATCACCTGTCCCGCGCTCTGTCGGATAAGGACTATTGTCATGGCTGAAAAGAAGAAGATCGGCATTCTGGGTGCCTCCGGCTACACCGGGGCAGAACTCGTGCGCCTGTTGCTGCGGCATCCGCGCGTCGAGATCGTTCTTCTGACGGCCGACCGCCGCGCCGGGCACAAGCTGGGCGATGTATTCCCGCAGTTCGCGCCCTACGATCTGCCGCAGCTTGTGTCGATTGAAAGCGTCGATTGGGCCGCCGCCAAACTCGATCTGGTGTTCTGCGCGCTTCCGCATGCGACGACGCAAAAGGTGCTGAAAGACCTGCTGGCGAAAGCACCCGAGACGAAAGTGGTCGACCTGTCGGCCGACTTCCGGCTGGCCGATCCGGCCGTGTATGCGAAGTGGTACGGACACGAGCATCATGCGCTCGAATTGCAGGAGGAGGCGGTCTATGGCCTCACCGAAATCTATCGGCGCGACGTGAAGAAGGCGCGGCTTGTCGCCAATCCCGGCTGCTACACCACCTGCGCGCAACTGCCTCTCATTCCGCTCCTGAAAGCCAGGGCGATCGAGAGCGACGAGATCGTGATCGACGCCAAGTCAGGCGCGACGGGGGCGGGACGCTCGGCGAAGGAAGACACGCTGTTCTCGGAAGTCTCCGAGGGCTTCCATGCCTATGGCGTGGGGCACCATCGGCATATGTCGGAACTCGATCAGGAATTCTCCAAGGCGGCGGGCAAGGATGTGATGGCGACGTTCACGCCGCACCTCACGCCGATGAACCGCGGCATTTATTCGACGATCTATGTGCGCGGACGGCGCGGCAAGACCGCGCATGAACTGCACGATATTCTCAGCAAACAGTACGAGAAGGACCCGTTCGTCTACGTACTGCCGTTCGGCAAGACGCCGGACTCGCGCCATGTGCGCGGCTCGAACATGACGTTCATCGGCGTTGCTGAGGATCGCATTCCGGGTCGGGCGATCATCGTCTCGACGCTCGACAATCTCACCAAGGGCGCGTCGGGGCAGGCGGTGCAGAACATGAATGTCATGCTCGGGTTTGCCGAGACGCTCGGCATCGACCAGCCCGCGCTGTCGTCGTGATGTGAAAAGAGCCGCGCAAGCGGCTCTTTTTTTGTTCTCAGAAAACGCGAAAGATCGCGAGCGCAAGAACAGCCTGCGCCAGGAAGCCGACGACGAAAGTCAGCGTCCGCAGCACCGGCACGCCGAGCGCGTAGATGATGACGTGGGCGAGCCGCGACCAGAAGTAGACCGCGCAAGCCAGAACGGTCCATTTGCTCGAATAGTCGATCGCGTTGAGGATCAGCACCAGCGGCGCGAAGATCGCGAGGTTTTCGATTGCGTTGTCGTGCGCGAACATCATCCGGTTAGCCCACTCGGCATGCGGCTTGTCGTTGCGTGCCGGATTGGCCATCGCGCCGCCGATGCCGCGCACCGCGCAGCGGTTCAGGATGTAGGGAACCCACAGCACGCCGGTCAAAATCACGGTCAATGTCAGCCAGAACAATTCTCGCGTCATCGCCTCTTCCTTTCCTCGCGGCCTGCGCCGAATCTCGCCGGTCATGCGCCGGCGCCGATGCCCTGTTCATAGCTGAACTGCGTGACGGGGCCAACTGCGTGAGGCAGGCGGCGGCTCAGGCGCGCATGCGGACATAGCTGCCCGGCGCTTCCTCAAGGATTGTCATCGAGGCCCCGGGGGTGCGGGCTGGGACGGTTTCGGAATCGAGACCCTCGATCCAGGCCCGCCAGTCCGGCCACCACGAACCCTGATGTTCGGTCGCGCCCTTGAGCCAGTCGGTAACGGTTTCGGCGGCAGGCTTGTCGTTCGTCCAGTACTGGTATTTGCCGGTGACGGGCGGATTGACCACGCCAGCGATATGGCCCGAGCCGCTCAGGACGAAGCGGACGGGTCCGCCGAAGAATTGCGAGCCGTACAATACCGATTGCGCGGGGGCGATATGATCGTCCCTGGTGGCGAGGTTGTAGATCGGCGTCTTGACCTTGGAGAGATCGAGCCGGGTATTGTCGATCACCATGGTCCCGGCCGACAGCCGGTTCTCGAGATAGCAATTACGCAGATAGAAAGAGTGGTTCGCGCCGGGCATCCGCGTGGCGTCGGCATTCCAGAACAACAGGTCGAAACTCGAAGGCTCCTTGCCCTTGAGGTAATTGCTGATGACGTAAGGCCAGATCAGGTCGTTCGAGCGCAGCATGTTGAAGGCCATCGCCATGCGCGTGCCGTGCAGGACGCCGGTCTGTTGCATGTCGCGGTCGAGCGCGGCGAGCTGGCTTTCGTCGATGTAGACCATCAGGTCGCCGGCATGGGTGAAGTCCACCTGCGCCGCCATGAAGGTTGCCGATGTGGTGCGCACCCGGCGCTTGTCGGCGAGCCATGCCAGCGTAGTGGCGAGCAGGGTGCCGCCGATGCAATAGCCCATGGTGTGGACCTTCATCTCGCCGGTCGCCTTCTCGATCACGTCCATCGCCGCGAGCGGGCCTTCGCGCATGTAGTCGTCGAAAGTTTTTGCGCCGAGAGATTTGTCCGGGTTGATCCACGAGATGACGAACACCGTCAGCCCCTGATCCACCAGCCATTTGATGAACGACTTTTGCGGTGTGAGGTCGAGGATGTAGTACTTGTTGATCCATGGCGGCACGATCAGCAGCGGCGTGCGCAGCACATGCTCCGTCGTCGGCTCATACTGGATGAGCTGCATGATCTCGTTCTGGTAGATCACCTTGCCCGGCGTCAGCGCGAGATCCTTGCCGACCTCGAACGTGCCGCCCGATTGCCTGATCTTCAGCGTGCCGCCGCCGGCCTGAATATCCTCGGCCAGCATCCGCATGCCGCGAAACAGATTGTCGCCGCTGCTGGCGAGAGTTTCTCGCAGCAGTTCAGGATTGGTCAGCACGAAGTTCGACGGCGCGAAGGCGTTGGTCAGCACCTGAACGTAGAATTCGGCCTTTTTGCGGGTGTGTGGATCGAGGCCTTCCGCATTCTCAACCAGTTCGTGCGCCCATTTTGTCGTGAGCAGATAGAGCTGCATGATGAAATCGAAGAACTGGTTGGATTTCCACTCCGGGTCGAGAAAACGCTTGTCCCTCGGCGCGGGCGCGATGGAGGGTTCTTCCTCGGCGCCGGCGAGCTTGCGCGAGAACTGGCCCCACAATTCGAGATAGGCTTTGCCGAGCCGCATCTGCACGTCACCGGCGCGCTCGGCGTCCGCGAGCCAATACTCGGCGACTTCGGCGAAGGTCTTGATGACTTCGCCCATCTCGCCGGGGGCACGGTTGTTGATGTCGCCGGTCTCGCGCGGTTGCAGGAAGGCCGAGAGCGCCTTGCCGCCGTGTTCCATGGCGCGGGCGAGATTGAACGCGAACGCATCGGCATCGAAGGACTTAGTCGTCGGAGTGTCGGTCGGAAGCGCGCTCATAAAGACGATATATCCGCGTGGCGTGACGAAGGGTTATTTTGCCCGTTTCTCAGTTAAACGAGCTTTCTTTCCAATAGCTATATGCGTTGCAGCAGATGTCTTGGTTCGGACATATTCGGCCTGCAATGCGCCGCGGCCGGAAATTTAACGCTTTTCCGGAATATCGGTGCGCCGACCGCCTTCCAGTGGAATTGGCGCGGAATCGAATGGGACCGAAGTTGATGCGCGTGTTGCGCCACCATGGAAAGCGGGTCTGGATCGGAGCGGCCATGCTGGCGCTCGGCCAGATGCTGGGCGGCTGCGCGTCCCACGTCGCCGACATGCCCGTGGTCGGCCTTCCGGCCAATACGCCGGCGCGGCCCGCCGTCGCGCCCGATTACCTTCCGGTCAACGATACGCTGCCCTCGCGCACGGATACCCCCCTGACCCCCGAGCAGCGCGCCCAGCTCACGCGCGAGCTCACGGCGGCGAGGGACCGGCAGGAGGGCGTGAAGGCAAAGGCGTCAAAGGCTTCAAATCCTCGCGCGGACTGTGGCGCGGACCGAGGTTCGTGTTAGAAAGAGCCATCGCGTCCTCAGTGATTTGCCGTCTGGGGGCCCTTAACCGGGCTCGGAGCCTTGAATCCATGGAAGAATTCTACCGCATTCGCCGTCTGCCACCTTACGTTTTCGAGCAGGTGAATCGGGCCAAGGCCGCCGCGCGCAACGCGGGCGCCGATATTATCGATCTTGGCATGGGGAACCCGGATTTGCCGGCCCCGCCGCACGTCCTGGAGAAGCTCAAGGAGACGCTGGGCAAGCCCCGGACGGACCGTTATTCGGCGTCCAAGGGCATTCCCGGCCTGCGCCGGGCACAGGCCGCGTATTACGAGCGCCGCTTCGGGGTGAAGCTCAACCCCGAGACCCAGATCGTGGCTACACTGGGGTCAAAGGAAGGCTTCGCCAACATGGCGCAGGCGATCACATCGCCGGGCGATGTGGTGCTGGTGCCCAACCCGAGCTACCCGATTCATGCGTTCGGATTTCTGATGGCTGGCGGCGTGGTCCGCTCGGTCCCGGCGGAGCCGACGCCGGAACTGTTCAGCGCGCTGGAGCGCGCGATCATCCATTCGATCCCCAAGCCGATCGCGATGGTGGTGTGCTATCCGTCGAACCCGACGTCCTATGTCGCCTCGCTCGATTTCTACAAGGAGCTTGTCGCGTTCGCGAAGAAGCACGAGGTCTTCATCCTGTCCGACCTCGCTTACGCCGAGTTGTATTACAACGGCGAGCCGCCGCCGTCTGTGTTGCAGGTGCCGGGCGCGATGGATATCGCGGTCGAGTTCACCTCGATGTCGAAGACCTATTCGATGGCCGGATGGCGCATGGGTTTCGCGGTCGGCAACGAGCGCCTGATCGCGGCTCTGACGCGCGTGAAATCCTATCTCGACTACGGCGCGTTCACGCCGATTCAGGTCGCGGCCGTCGCCGCGCTGAACGGCCCGCAGGACTGCATCCAGGAAATGCGCGACACCTATCACAAGCGCCGCGACGCGATGGTCGAGGCATTCGGCCGCGCGGGCTGGGACATTCCGCCGCCCGCCGCGTCGATGTTCGCCTGGGCGCCGCTGCCCGAGAAATTCCGTCACATCAGCAGCATGGATTTCGCGACCCTCATGGTCGAGAAGTCCGGCGTGGCGGTATCGCCCGGCTCGGGCTTCGGCGAACATGGCGAAGGCTTTGTGCGCATCGCCATGGTGGAAAACGAACAGCGCATCCGCCAGGCGGCGCGAAATGTCCGCCGTTTCCTTGAAGCGGGGCTTGATTCATTGCACAACGTGGTTCCTCTCGCCAACCGGCGCTAACCTATCCGGCAGGTCAAACAGAAAATGGTCGCTCCGCTCAGAGTGGGGATTGCGGGGCTCGGCACCGTGGGTGCCGAGGTCGTCGGTCTGATCGAACAACAGAAGCGCGCTTTGTCGTTGCGTTGCGGACGCACCGTGCGCGTGGTTGCCGTATCGGCGCGCTCGAAGGTCAAGAAGCGTAACGTCGATCTCACCGGCATCGCCTGGGCGAAGAACGCGCTCGCGATCGCGACCGATCCGAAGGTCGATGTGTTCGTCGAACTGATGGGCGGCGTTGGCGATCCTGCGCTCTCCGCCATCGAGGCGGCGTTGCGCGGCGGCAAATCGGTTGTGACCGCGAACAAGGCGCTGATCGCCAAACATGGCTCGAAGCTCGCGGCGCTCGCCGAGAAGCATGGCGGCGCGCTGAACTACGAGGCCGCCGTTGGTGCTGCCATTCCCGTCATCAAGACGCTGCGCGAAGGGCTGGCCGGCACCGGCATCGACCGCGTCTACGGCATTCTCAACGGCACTTGCAACTACATCCTGACGCGGATGGAGCGGGAAGGGTTGTCGTTCGCCGAATGTTTGAAGGATGCGCAGCGGCTCGGCTACGCGGAGGCCAATCCGTCATTCGACGTCGATGGTCACGACACCGCGCAGAAACTGGCGATCCTCGCGAGCCTCGCGTTCGGCACCAAGGTCAACCAGAGCGCGGTCTATGTCGAGGGTATCTCCTCGATCGCGCCGGAAGATCTGCGCGCCGCCGAAGAACTGGGCTACCGCGTCAAGCTGCTCGGCGTCGCGGTGAGGACCGAAACCGGCATCGAGCAGCGCGTGCATCCGACCATGGTGCCGCGCACCTCGTCGATCGCGCAGGTGATGGACGTGACCAACGCCGTGACCATCGATGGCGACGGCATTCCACCGATCACATTGGTCGGCCCCGGCGCGGGCGGTGCTGCGACCGCGTCTGCCGTCGTCGCGGATATCGCCGACATCGCGCGCGGCGTGCGCGCGCTGCCGTTCGGCCGTCCTGTCGCCAGGCTGAAGCCGACCGCGAAGGCGCCGATGAAGCGCCATGAAGGCGGCTATTACATCCGCCTGATGGCGCGCGATCTCGCGGGCACGGCGGCGACCATCGCCACGCGGCTGGCGGAGCAGAAGATTTCGATCGAGTCGATCGTGCAGCGTCACCCTGACGGTACGTTCGACGCGAACAAGGCGAACGGCAAATCCTCGCCGGTGCCGGTCATCCTGATCACCTACGCGACCACGGAGGACGCGGTGCGCCGCGCGTTGCAGGCCGTGCAGCAGGATCGCGTCATCACCGGCAGGCCGCAGGTCATCCGGATCGAGAAGAATTAAAACGATAAAACACATGCCGCCACCAGCGGCAGACGATAGGAGCTTCACTGATGTCGACCATTTCCGTTCCGCCGCAGCTCTTGCTTGAGCGCATCCTGACGCTGGAAATCGTGCGCGTGACGGAGCGGGCCGCGGTGTCGGCGGCGCGGTTGCGCGGTCATGGCAACGAGAAGGGCGCCGATCAGGCGGCGGTCGATGCGATGCGCCGCGAGTTGAACAAGATTCCGATCAAGGGCACGGTCGTGATCGGCGAGGGCGAGCGCGACGAAGCGCCGATGCTGTTCATCGGCGAAAAGGTCGGCGCGGAATTCGGACCCGAGGTGGACATCGCGGTTGATCCTCTCGAAGGAACGACGCTGTGCGCCAAGAACATGCCGGGCTCCATTGCCACCATGGCGATGGCCGAAGGCGGCACGCTGCTGAACGCACCCGACGTTTACATGCAGAAGATCGCCGTCGGTCCCGGTTACGCCAAGAACGTGATCGATATCGATGCGCCGCCTGCCGAGAACATCCGCCGTCTGGCGCGCGCGAAGGACGTGCATCCCTCCGCAATCACCGCGCTGATCCTCGACCGTCCGCGCCACGCCGACATCATCAACGCCGTGCGCTCCACCGGCGCGGCCGTGCGCCTCATTACCGATGGCGACGTCGCAGGCGTGATCCACACGGCGGACCCGGAGAACACCGGTGTCGATATCTACATCGGCACCGGCGGCGCGCCCGAAGGCGTGCTGGCCGCGTCCGCTCTGCGCTGCATCGGCGGCCAGATGCAGTGCCGCCTGATCCTCGACACCGACGAGAAGCGCGAGCGTGCCGCCAAGATGGGCGTGACCGATCCCGGCATGATCTACGGCATCGATGACATGGTGAAGGGCGACTGCCTGTTCGCGGCAACCGGCGTCACCGATGGCTCGCTGCTCTCGGGCGTCAAGTTCCGCAAGCACACCATCGAGACCGAGACGGTGGTGATGCGCTCGGTCACCGGCACGGTGCGCTACATCAAGGCGGAGCATCGCCAGCTCGAGAAATTCCATCTCGATTGATACGCGAGGCGCTGCGATGCCGGACGTGAAGGCGCTGTTGTTCGACACCTTCGGCACCGTGGTGGACTGGCGCGGCAGCCTGATCGCGGAATTCACCGCGTGGGGCGAGGCGAGGGGTATCAACGCCGATTGGGCCGCGCTGGTCGATGCGTGGCGCGGCGCGTATCGTCCGTCGATGGACGCGGTGCGCGATCATCCCGAGCGCGGCTTTCTCACGCTCGATGAATTGCAGCGCCAGTCCGTCGAGCCACTCGCCGCGCGGCTCGGGATCACGGGCCTGAGCAAGGCTGATTTTGATCATCTGACATTCGGCTGGCATCGGCTGAGGCCGTGGCCGGACAGCGTGCCGGGCCTGACGCGGCTCAAGACAAAATTCGTGATCTCGCCGTTGTCGAACGGCAACGTCGCCTTGATGACGAATTTGTCCAAGAATGCGGGTCTGCCGTGGGACCTGATCCTGTGCGCCGAAATTTTTCGACGTTACAAGCCGGACCCGGAAATCTATCTCGGCGCGGCGAAGCTCCTTGGCCTCAAGCCGGAGCAGGTGATGATGGTGGCGGCGCATAATTACGATCTTGTCGCCGCGCGCAGCCTCGGATTGAAAACCGCCTTCGTGCCGCGCGTGACCGAATACGGACCGCATCAGAAAGAGGATTTCGAAGCCGCAAGCGACTGGGATTTCGTGGTTGCGGATATCGAGGATTTGGCCGGGCGGCTGGGTTGCTGACGGCGCGGTTTTCGCCAATCATTGCAACGGTTGCACGCGATCCCTATCTGCGGTTCTCACCATGACGCCTCCCGCCACCGCATTGCCCGTCGAGACGCCGCACGCCTTTCTCGGCGTGACGCGCTCGGCCACGGGCAAATTGTGGCGCGACCGGCTGGACGCGCGCGGCGCGGCGCAGGCACTTGCCATCGCGCAGCGTTATCAATTGCCGGAAATGCTGGCGCGCATCATCGCCGGGCGCGGCATCGATATCGACGCGGTCGAGGATTTTCTCGATCCGACCATCCGCAAATTGCTGCCCGATCCCTCGACCGTGACGCAGATGGAGGCGGCCGCCAAGCGCATCGCGGATGCGGCGACGCGCGGCGAGAGGGTCGCGATCTTCGGCGATTACGATGTGGACGGCGCGACCTCGGCGGCGCTGCTGGCATGGCATCTGCGCCATTGCGGGCTCGATCCGCTGATCCACATTCCCGACCGGATTTTCGAAGGCTATGGCCCGAACGTGGAGGCGATCCGCTCGCTGTCGTCACGCGGCGCGAAGCTGCTGGTCACGGTCGATTGCGGTACCACGAGCCTTGAGCCGCTCGCGGAAGCACGCAAGCTTGGCATGGATGTGGTGGTGATCGATCATCATCAATGCGGCGATGAACTGCCCATCGTCAACGCCATCGTCAATCCGAACCGGCCGGACGATCTGTCCGGGCTCGGCCATCTCGCGGCGGTCGGCCTTGTGTTCGTGACGCTGGTGGCGGTGAACCGCGAATTGCGTGTGCGTAATTTCTGGACGCCCGAGCGGCCGGAGCCGAACCTCCTCGACATGCTGCATCACGTCGCGCTCGGCACGGTCGCGGACGTGGCGCCGCTCCTGGGGCTGAACCGTGCCTTCGTCGCCAAGGGGCTGGTCGCGATGCGCCGCCGCGATCATGTCGGCCATACCGCGTTGATGGATGTTGCGCGTCTCAATGGCCCGCCGGAGGCATGGCACCTGGGCTTCATGCTCGGGCCGCGTATCAACGCCGGCGGCCGCATCGGGCAGGCCGATCTCGGAGTGAAACTGCTGCTGGAAGGCGACGTGTCGGAAGCAGCAAGGATCGCCGCCGAACTCGATCGCCTCAACATCGAGCGGCGGCTGATCGAACAGGCGGCCGTCGAGCAGGCCGAGGCCGAGGCGCTGGCCTCGCTCGGGCTGGAGGACAAGGGATCGGTGATCGTCACGGCGTCCGAGGGCTGGCATCCGGGCGTGGTCGGTCTCGTGGCGTCGCGTCTGAAAGAGAAATTCTCACGGCCTGCCTTCGCGGTGGCGCTGGAGCCGGGCGGCATCGGTACCGGTTCGGGCCGCTCCATCGCGGGCGTCGATCTCGGCAAGGCGGTGCGGGAAGCCGTGTCCGAAGGTCTGCTCATGAAAGGCGGCGGCCACGCCATGGCGGCGGGCGTGACCTTGAAGAAGGATCGCCTCGCAGAATTCCGCGCCTATCTCGAACAGACGCTGGCTGCGGATGTGGCCAAGGCGCGGCATGTCGATGAACTGTTCATCGACGGCGCGGTGAGCGCGCGCGCCGTCACTACCGATTTCGTCGCGACGCTCAATCGTGCCGGGCCGTTCGGTACCGGCAATCCGGAGCCGGTGATCGCGCTGCCGTCGCATCAACTCGTCTATGCCGACGAGGTCGGCGGCGCGCATTTCCGCGTGCGGCTGAAGTCCGGCGACGGCGCCATCGTCAACGGCATCGCGTTCCGCTCGGTCGGCCAGAAACTCGGCAACGCGCTCGCCGACAATCGCGGGCAGATGGTTCATGTTGCCGGATCGCTCAGCATCGACCGCTGGCAGGGCGCGGAGCGGGTGCAGTTACGGATTTCCGACATCGCCGTGCCGGAGCGCGAACCGGTTTCGATCAGGTAGGCGCGTTACATGCCGCGCAGCCGCGCCAGCACCTTCAGTCCTGCATAGCCGTCTGCCGGCTCGATCCCGGCGCGGGTCTGGAAATTCTTCACAGCCTTCATGGTGTCGTTGCCGACGCGGCCATCCGTGCCGCCGGTGTTGAAACCGGCTTTGGTCAGGCGGGTCTGCACTTCCTGAATTTCCGCGAGCGTCAGCGCGCGTTCGGAGCCGGGGAAGGGATGCCGGAACGGCGGCTCGCCGAGGATGCGGTCGCCGAGGTGGACGATGGCGAGCGCGTAGTTCATCGACGGGTTGTAGCTGCGCACCGCGAAAAAATTCGGCCCGATCAGAAATGAAGGCCCGCCATCGACCGGCGTCCACAGCTTCGCCATGTCGCTGGGCCGCGGAAACGGCTTGCCGTCCGCGCGCGTCACACCCGCCGCCGCCCACTGCGCGTAGCTGCGATCTCCCTTCGCATGACTGCCGCCGACGACCTCGCAACCCCAATGCTGGTTGCGGTGATACTTGCCGCGATTGACGAGATAACGCGCCGTCGAGCCGAGGGCGTCGTCGGGCTTGCCGAACGGCGAGACGCGGCCGTCATGGTCATAGTCAAAACCGACATTGAGCCAGACCTCCGGCATCCATTGGGTGTGGCCCATCGCACCGGCCCACGAGCCGCGCATTTCCTCCGGCGTGCTCCAGCCGCGCTCGACGATACGCAGCGCGTTGATGAGTTCGGTTTCCCAATACGCCTTGCGGCGCGGCGCCCGCCACGCCAGCGCGGCGAGCGAGGGGAATACCGGCTTCATATGGTTCTTCTGCACCAGCGGATCGCCGTAGGCGCTCTCGACGCCCCACAGCGCCAGCAGCGTGCCGCGCTCGACGCCGAAATCGTGCTCGATCCGCGTGAACAGCGCGCCGTGCTGGCGCAACGCTTCCTTGCCCGCGCGGATGCGCCAGTCGGACGCGCGGCGGTTGATGTATTGCCAGAGCTGTTCCTTGAACTCCGGCTGGTTGCCCATCTGCGCGAACACGCTCATGTCCGGCTCGATCCGGCCCATCACCCGCGTATAGGTGGCGCTGGAGACGCCCTTGGCGAGCGCTTTTGCACGGAACGACTCCCGCCATGCGTCGAAGCCCGGCGGGGTGTTGGCGAAAGCTGATGTGGAGGCAAGCGCGAGCGCGCCCGCGCCGAGCACAACGTCGCGGCGAGTCAGTGCGGATCGCGAAAGGGAATCACTCTCGGTCATCGGGCCAGTCTAGCGGCGCGCGTATCGCGCCGCCAAAGCCAAAACCGCGCAGATGCGAGGCCGACGATGAGGGAACCTCAGTCCTTGGCGCGCTCGACGTAGGAGCCGTCTTCCGTCATCACCACGATGCGGGTGCCGACGCCGATGTGCGGCGGCACGGCGGAGCGGACGCCGTTCGACAGCACGGCGGGCTTGTAGGAGGACGACGCGGTCTGACCCTTGGTGACCGGCTCGGTCTCGACCACTTCGAGCGTGATGCGCTGGGGCAGGGTGATCGCCACCGCGACGCCTTCGTGGATCGCGAGCTTCACGGTCAGGTTCTCGGACAGATACGGCGCGGAGGAGCCGACGACATCCTTCGGCACCATGAGCTGCTCGTAGCTCTCGTTGTTCATGAAGTGGAAGCCGTCATCGTCGGAATAGAGGAAGTTGAAGTCGTGATCCTCGACGTGGGCGCGCTCGACCTGATCCGTGGTCTTGTAGCGTTCGGAAATCTTCACGCCGTCGCTGATCCGGCGCATTTCGATCTGGCTCACCGGCGTGCCCTTGCCGGGATGGATGTTCTCCGCGCTCAGGACCACATATAGCTTGCCGTCCTGCTCGATGATGTTGCCTTTGCGGATCGAACTTGCGATGACTCTCACGGATCAATTTCCTAATCTGAAGGGCCGGCGGCGGACCCGCGAAGGGGTGCGAACGGCGTTTGGGGCGGTTTCGGGCCGCAACATACTGATTTGTCCCGCTGACGCCAGCCCCAAGGGTAGCTTTGAGAGCCGATTTTGCTGATGCCGGTTCCCCCCAAAACCTCGCCCTGGTGGGACAGGGACCGCCACCGGGACCGCCAGCCGTTCCTGCGCCAGCGCGCGGCCATCACCCGCGCGGTCCGGGACTGGTTCGGCGCGCAGCGCTTCGTCGAGGTCGAAACCGGGATTTTGCAGGTCTCTCCGGGCAACGAGACCCATCTGCACGCCCTGCGGGCCGATCCGGGCAATGAGGCGTGCTATCTGCGGACCTCGCCGGAATTCGCCTGCAAGAAGCTGCTGGCGGCGGGTGAGGACAGGATCGTCGAGTTCGCGAAGGTGTTTCGCGGCCGCGAGGACAGCCCCCTGCATCTGACCGAATTCACCATGCTGGAATGGTACCGGGCCAATGCGCCTTACGAGATCATCATGGCGGATTGCATCGCGGTGATCGCGCGGGCGGCCGGGGCGGCGGCCACAAGGCAGTTTTCATTTCGCGGGAAAACGCTCGACCCATTTGCGCCGCCGCTGCGGCTGACCGTGGCCGAGGCATTCGACCGTTTCGCGGGGATCGATCTTCTCGCGACCATCGACGGCGCGCATGGCAACCGCGATGTGCTGGCAGCACGGGCGGCCGGGAAAACCCATGTCAGCGCCGACGACGACTGGTCGGATATCTTCAGCAAGATCCTGACCGAGCATGTCGAGCCGCGACTCGGCGAGGGGACGCTGACGATTTTGCACGAATATCCTTCGCCGGAAGCCGCACTGGCGCGCGCCAAGGCGGGCGATCCGCGTGTCGCGGAGCGGTTCGAGGTCTATGGCTGCGGGGTGGAGCTTGCCAACGGCTTCGGCGAACTGACCGATGCCGCCGAACAGCGCCGCCGCTTCATCGCTGCGATGGATGAGAAGGAGCGGCGCTATAACGAACGCTATCCGCTCGACGAGGGCTTTCTCGCAGCACTCGCGCAGATGCCGCCGTCCTCGGGCGTGGCGCTCGGCTTCGACCGTCTGGTGATGCTGGCAAGCGGCGCGACGCGGCTCGATCAGGTCGTATGGGCGCCGTCATGAAGCCTTCCACCACGCTGCGGCGGCCAGCCGAACTCGCAGATCATAATTTGATTGCGCGCGAGGCGCTGCCCGCGCTGGAAGCCGTGGCGGCGCGTTACGCCATCGCGATTACGCCCGCCGTGGCGGCGTTGATCGATCCCAACGACCCGGACGATCCGATCGCGCGGCAATACGTGCCGACCGTGCAGGAATTGCGGACCGAGCCCGTCGAGCGCGCCGACCCCATCGGCGACGCCGCGCGTTCGCCGGTCGAAGGCATTGTGCATCGTTACCCGGATCGCGTGCTGCTCAAGCTCGTGCATGTCTGCGCGGTCTATTGCCGGTTCTGTTTCCGCCGCGAGATGGTCGGGCCGGGCAAGGATTCCGCGCTGTCGGATCGCGCCTATGGCAAGGCCATCGATTACATCCGCGCGCATTCCGAAATCTGGGAGGTGATCCTCACCGGCGGCGATCCCCTGATGCTGTCGGCGCGGCGGCTGAAGGAGATCGTGAACGATCTGGCTGCGATCCCGCATGTCAAAATCGTCCGCTTCCACACCCGCGTGCCGGTCGCCGATCCGGCGCGCATGACGGACGAGGTCGCGGAGGCATTGCATCATCGCGACGTGACGACGTGGGTTGCGCTGCACGCGAATCATCCGCGCGAGTTAACGGCGGCTGCTCGCGAAGCCTGCGCGCGATTGATCGATCGCGGCATTCCGATGGTCAGCCAGTCGGTTTTGCTGCGCGGCGTGAATGACGATACAGAAACTCTAACCGCGCTGATGCGCGCCTTCGTCGAGTGCCGCATCAAGCCTTATTACCTGCATCATGGCGACCTCGCGCCCGGCACTTCGCACCTGCGAACGACTCTGGAGGAAGGCGAAGCACTGATGAGGCAGTTGCGCGGACACGTCTCCGGTCTTTGCCAGCCTGACTATGTTCTCGACATTCCGGGCGGCCACGGCAAGATTCCTGTGGGTCCCGTCTATCTGTCGCAGCAACGTGACGGCGAAAAGATGCAACCGAGACGGCTTGTGGATTATTGTGGTGGTGTGCACTCTTATCCGCCGGCGTGACGTCGCCGGCATGGATCAGAAGAAAGGAGTCGCCATGCGGACATCGATGAAAACGATCGGATCGTTCTCTGCGCTTGCGATGACCGTGGCTTTGGTGACTGCGCCGGGTGCGTTCGCGCAAAGCGGGCGTAACGCAGCAGGAGGCAGCGCTCCCGCCAATTCCACCTTGGGCGCAGGCTCTGTGATGCAGGCGCCGGTCGGGCACCTACAGCCTCGCCGCGATCCTTCCGCGGGCGATCAGCCCTATCAGGCAACGGCGGAAGAAAAGGCGCTGGATCGCAAGATCAAGAGCATCTGTCGCGGTTGCTGAAACGGCGTTCACCGGAGAAGGGTGCTTGCCGCTGCGGTGAAACGCCATTATACGTTCCCAGCCTTGAGCCGGAGCGCTGTTCCGGCCATGGGAAAGCCGCAGGAATCGACCACCTAACCCGTTGATCCTGTAAGAATTTCCTCGCGAACACCCGCAGCTTGCGCGCCTGGCGCGAAGGCGGCCGGATTCGCTCCCTTCGTCTATCGGTTAGGACGCCACCCTTTCACGGTGGAGAGAGCGGTTCGATTCCGCTAGGGAGCGCCACCTTTCCCCGGATTTTCACGACGATGTGCCGATTGCAGGCCATGCGCCCGCTTTGATAGAGCGAGCCTATGTTGCTTCCGCATCCTAAACTGATTGCTCTGGTGGCGATCCTGTCGGCGGCCTGCCTCGTGGCGGGTACACGCCTGTCATCGGCGGACATCGCGACGGTGCGCTGCGTGATCCAGCCCGACGCAAAATCGGCGACCATCTCCGTGACCAATTCGCTGAACGGCGAGGCCTCGTGCCGCGCGACATGCGCGTTCGAAACCGCAACCTACGACGACAAGCCGCGCATCATCTGCGCCGGTCCCGTCGCGGCAGGCAAAGAGGCCGAGCTGTGCGTGATGCATGCGCAGACCAGTCCTCTGGTGAAATTTCTCGAAGGCTCCGCCGACTGCCGCAAGCTGTGATGAAAAAAGCCCCGCCAATGCGGGGCTTCTGGTTCAACGGCCGAAAAACAGCCACAACAGAATAATCACCGGAATCGGCACGCCCAACAGCCATAGCAATATGCCGCGACCCATCCTGTCCTCCTTGATTGATCTTCGATGTCAGGAGAACAGGCAGGTCCGATGCAGGTTCCGCGAATGAAACGCGAAATCCTCACCAGTGTCCGGTGTTCTTCATCGACAGCCACGGCTCCTGCGGCGGCAGCGCGTCGCCTTTTTGCAGAAGCTCGATCGAATGCAGATCGGGCGATCGGATGAACGCCATCTGCCCGTCGCGCGGCGGACGGTTGATGACGATGCCGAGTTTGGAGAGACGCTCGCAGGTGGCATAGATGTCGTCGACTTCGTAGGCGAGATGGCCGAAGAAACGATCCTCGCCATACGCTTCCTCGTCCCAATTCCATGTCAGTTCGACCAGCGGCGCAGGACGCCCCGGCGATTGTTTCACGAGTCCTTCATCTTCCGGCGCGGCAAGAAAGACCAGCGTGAAGCGGCCTTTTTCATTTGCCATCCGGTGGGTTTCCTTCAACCCCAAAGCGTCGCAGTAAAACTTGAGGGCGGCATCGAGATCGCGGACGCGAAGCATGGTGTGGAGGTAGCGCATCTTGAAATTTCCGGTCTGGGAGGAAGAGGAGCAGATGATTTATAGTCCCGCCGCCTTCAATTGAAGGGGTGAACGCGTGGGCAACTGAACGCGCGTGCAGCGGCATATGGAAAAGCCCCGCCAGTGGGGACTGGGCGGGGCTTTTTGGGAATGAAGCCTGGGGGAGAGCTTCATGCCGTCAACGCGCCTCACGTGGATATGTTCCGCCTGTTTCATCTGAAATGATAAAATTGCGGTCCGTACTGGCGGCACTTCTAGCGCGCGGACGATGAATGCCTTTGCCGGGCTGGCCCGGAATCCGCATCTGTGGTGGTCGCGGGGCGATTGTCTGTCTCATCGGGCTGGCAGGACTGGATGTGATAACCCTCGTCGAGCACCTGCTTCGGTTTATTCTTCTCCTCGTCAGCAGGAAGATCGACGACAAGACCGGCTTCCTCGGCTTTCTTCCAAACTTCCTCGCGCGAGCGATAGGCCTTGCTGATCTGCTCGCCGTTCGTAAAGAGCGCATAAGGCATGGATACCTCCGTCCGCATCAACGCGCGGCACGGTTTTCCGGTTCCCGCCATGGCTGGAGAACAACCGGCTGGGTGCGGACTAATCCTGCGATGGCGCTTCTGGCTGACGCCTTATCGAGAAACCGGATCGATTCGCAGCGCCAAGCTGTTCATAGCTCTTGCCGGATTCGATTTTGGGCTTTTCCGCCTAACGCGGAATGTTATCGTTTCCCTACGCGAATCGCGTCGCAGCATCGTTGAAAGATCATCGATGGGCGCAATCCAGCCGGGCTCGCAGCGCAGGCTTCATAGCGCAGGGTTTGGCAGTGTGGGGCCGGAGTCATGGGGACGGACAATTTCGAGTCCAAACGGCTTGCCGAGCAACAGCTCGGAGGTGGTTCAGCCTCTCGGCTTGGCCCGCATGAGTTTACGCCTCAGGGCCGCGACAGCACCGATCCGTTCGCGGGCCTGGACGATGGCGCAGCCGCCAATCTCGTCGAGCTCAGCGGCGTCATCAAATGGTTCGACGCCTCCAAGGGCTACGGCTTCATCGTTCCAGACAATGGCTGGCCGGATATTCTCCTGCACGTAACCGTGCTGCGGCGCGACGGCTTCCAGACCGCCTATGAAGGCGCGCGGCTGGTGTGCGAATGCGTGCAGCGGCAGAAGGGCTATCAGGCGTTCCGCATCCTCTCGATGGATGAATCCACCGCTATCCATCCGGCGCAGATGCTGCCGCCGCGCACCCATGTCAGCGTGACGCCAACAAGCGGGCTCGAGCGCGCGCAGGTGAAATGGTTCAACCGCCTGCGCGGATTCGGTTTCGTGTCGTGCGGC
Organism: [Pseudomonas] carboxydohydrogena; assembly: GCF_029030725.1. Lineage (NCBI taxonomy): Bacteria > Pseudomonadati > Pseudomonadota > Alphaproteobacteria > Hyphomicrobiales > Nitrobacteraceae > Afipia > Afipia carboxydohydrogena. The sequence continues at coordinate 1,850,221 of NZ_CP113162.1, read as the reverse complement.
GAGGGCACGCCGGACATCTTCGTCCACATGGAGACGCTGCGTCGCTACGGCATGACCGAACTGCGCCCCGGCCAGTACGTGCTGGTGCGCTACGGGCCCGGCTCCAAGGGCATGATGGCCGCGGAGATCCAGCCCGAGGTCGGCGCGGGCGGGCTGTCCTCCCACTAATCCAGCCATCCCCCGGACCGCTGGCCGCGTGAATGGCGGAAGCCGGCGCTTGTCCACGTCAACGTGATGATGTGGAAGCTGACGCCCGCCGGGCGATTTGCTATGGGGCCGCTGGATCGAAACCAAGGCGGCCGATGATGTCTGGAGTTCCGGGATTGAGAGCAAGGTGGGCGGCTGTGGCGCTTTTGGCGCTCGGTCTTGTCTGCGGTCTTGCGACAGGCCCCGCGCGGGCGGCGGACATGCAGACGCTCGAGATCGTCACCAAATCCGGCGTCAAGGTTTTCAACGTCGAGATCGCCCGGACCACCGAAGAGCGCGAGCGCGGGCTGATGTATCGCAAGGAACTGCCGGACGGGCAGGGCATGCTGTTCGATTTTTCGCCGCAGCAGGAAGTGTCGATGTGGATGAAGAACACCTATGTCTCGCTCGACATGATCTTCATCCGGGCCGATGGCCGGATCCTGCGGATCGCGGAAAGCACCAAGCCGCTATCGGAGCGGATCATCTCCTCGGGCGGTCCGGTGAAGGCTGTGCTGGAGGTGGTGGCCGGAACCGCGCGGAAGGACGGTATCGCTGCGGGCGATCGCGTCGCGAGCCCGCTGTTCGACCGGAATTAGGTCTCCATATCCGATACCTTGCTGGGGTGATGCGAACAGTGTAACCACTGGCGTTCCGGGGTATAGCGTAGCCTGGTAGCGCGGCGGTTTTGGGTACCGCAGGTCGCAGGTTCGAATCCTGCTGCCCCGACCATCTCACCTTAAATCTGAATATTGCTAGATTTCTAATTGAAAAATCAGCGTTTTTGACGCTCGGCTATAAGCCGGGCGCGCCGCGACGGCACCCAGCCTCGCGGGTCCATGGGTGCTGTCTCGAAAATGGAAAGCACTGAGAAGCCGCTGGCGATGGCGCGGCTTGCATTTGTCTCGTCGAAATCCCGGTTCGCGATCCTGGGGCTCCAGGATCAGCCCTTGGTGTAGAGCACCGCTGGCGCGGCGGGGTCCAACGTCTGGCGCGACACGGTGCAGGAGACCGAGGCGTTCTTGTGCAGGAAGAGCAGGGCCTGATCCTGCATGCCGTCAAACCAGATGCCACGGCCGGCATAACGGTAGCCGACGCCCATCGGGATCAGCCGCATCCGTACGGCGCTATGCGGCGCAAGGCTCAGCGTGCCGGTCACGACATCGCCCTCGGGGCTGGTTGCGCGCGGGCAGAACGGGTAGTCGCGGCCGTTGTCACAGCTCAGGACGAAATCCGCGCAGTTTGCCCTGGCCGGCGTCGTCGTGGTGCAAGCGATTGAAAAGGCAAGAGCAAATGTGGCGGACGAAGCAATGAGAATGCGTTGAATCATCATAATGAAATCCCCCGATGGGGTTTCTAGCGGAAGTTCTTGCCGACAACAAGCCGGAGTTAACGAACCTTAACGGGCAATCGCCTCTGGGTTGTGTGTGGCGCGCTTAACCCAAACCAAACAATTTGAAGCAAAAGCGCTTGCGTTTTCTTGACGTCGTAACGCTAGAAAGGGATTATTCAGCTTAATGATTTCTTAATTTTTTGAAGGGCCGCAAGGTTCGGCTCCCGGGAGGATTTTATGAACGAGCGCGTCTGGATTGCTCAGGCTGACACCACTCCTGTTCAAAACCCTGCTCCTCTCAAAGTTGTAACGGTCGTGAAGCCTGGAAGCGAACAGGCGATCACGATTGATCTTGGCTTCGATCAAAAAACGAAGGTCGATCTCTCGGCGGTCGCGAGCGAGAAGATGACGATGGTGCATGTCGGCACCAAGCTCATCGTTCTGTTCGACAACCATTCGACGGTGACGATCGAGCCGTTCTTCGATTCAACTGGCAAGCCGCTCGCCAATCTCGATGTGAATCTCGGTGCGGGCCATGATGTCACGGGCGACCAGTTCGCTTCGCTGTTTCCGATCACCGAGGATCAGTCCGTGCTGCCGGCGGCCGGCGCGGGCGGCAGCCCCGCGAGCGGCGCCGACTTCCACAACCCCACGGTCGATCCGCTCGCGATCGGCAACCCGTTGCCGCTGCTTGGACCGGAGGAGCTGGGTAATTTCCAGGTCAACCTTCCGCTCGGCCCGCAATCCAACTTCGTGGATACCGCGCCGGAAATCACGCTGACGCCTGCGGGCGTTGACCTGAATGGTCACAACATCGTGGACGAGGCGGGCATCGTTGCGCATGGAGCGCAGCCGGCCGGCACTTCGGCAGGCAATGGCAGCGCCGAGGCTCACGGCACGTTCGTGCTGAGCGATGTCGACGGCCTTTCCGACATCAAGAGCCTGACCATCAATGGCACCGTGATCGCGATCGCCGATCTGGTCACGGCGACGGCGGCGACGCCGATCGTCGGCTCCAACGGTCACGGCACGCTGGTGATCACGGACTATGACGCCGCCACCGGCATCGGCCATTACACCTACACGCTCACCACCTCCGTGACGGAGAGTCCCGCTCAGAACAACGGCACCGATACGATCCCGAACGGTGACTCGTTCACGATCGTGGTGACGGACAACAGCAATGTCGCATCGAATCCGGCGACGCTTCTTGTCGATATCAAGGACGACGTGCCGTCGATCACGGTGAGCCAGAGCGTGCCGACGCTGACGGTGGATGAAAGCTTCCTGCCGAATGGCACCACGCCGGATCCGGGTCTCGGCCACACCGTCGATACGGCGGATTTTTCGTCTGCGTTCACGGTGGTGGAGGGCGCCGACGGCGGAACGGTCAGCTACGCGCTGAGCCTCGTGTCCGGTGCGTCCAATCTGATCGACAGCGCGACCGATAAGGCCGTGGTGCTGACGCAGAGCGGCAATACGATCTCCGGATATGTGACGGGGCATGTGGGTGACGCGAGCTACCTCGTCTTCACTCTGTCTGTCGATTCCGCCAGCGGCAGCGCGACGCTGACGCAGGATCGTGCGGTTCACGAGCTTAATACGAACAGCAATAACGAAGGCATCAGCCTTGATAGCAACCTGGTGACGCTGACGGTCACGGCGACCGACGGGGACGGCGATGTCACCTCGAAGACGCTGGATCTTGGCAGCCGGGTGACGTTCCATGACGACGGCCCGGCGCTGGTGGCGAATGCTTCCGCGACCGCGACAGTCGATGAAGACAACATTTACGACCTGTTGTCGCATGGCAGCAGCCCGGACTTTCCCGGCCACACGAACCTGCTGGGCGCCGCCTATGCGACCGGCTCGCTGTCGGGTCTGGTGAACTTCGGCGCGGACGGCAAAGGTGGCTTCTCGTTCGTCACCGGCGCTGAACTGACCAGCGCGCTGGCGGCGCTCAACAGCCTCGGCCTGACGTCGCATGGAAGCGACCTGCATTTTTCGATTGCCACCAATGGCCCGTTTGCCGGCGACCTCATCGCGACCACGGGCTCGGGTTTCAACACCCATGTCGTTCTGGATCTGCATCTGTCCTCGAACGGCAATTATGTCGTGCAGTTGTTCGATGCGGTCGATCACGACAAGCCCCAGGCGGGCACCTCAGACGAGAACGAGACGCTTCAGGAGCACGGGCAGAACACCCCGGTCGATTCCATCAATTTCGGCCAGATCATCCAGGCCACCGATGGCGACGGCGATCACATCACGCTTGATGGTGCGTTCAGCGTGAAGGTGATCGACGACGTTCCGCATGTTTCGTTGTCGGCCAATCCGCTTGTCTATGTCGGGATCGACGAATCCGCCGGTTCGCAGGATGGGTTCCTTGGTTTGCCTCCGAACGACACGACTAACGGTTCGGTTCGCGGTATTTTCGCGGCCTTCGAATCCGCCAATGCCAGCAAGCTCGGCAACGATACCGATATCGCGCATGCGGTGCCTGGCTCGCCCGCAATTGCCTATGCGCACGGTCCGTTTCCAATTGTAATCCCCACGATCGTCGGCGGCGCCGATGGCGTGTCGTCCATTGTCTATTCGTTGCAGGTTGCGCCGGGTGGCGTGGATTCCGGTGTGCAGACCACCAATGGAACACATATCTACCTGTTCGAGGATTCCGGCCTGATTGTCGGCCGGGCTGGCTCAGATGCCGCTCATGCCGCCACCGGCACCATCGCCTTCGCCATTGCGATTGAGCAGAACGGCGACGTCGATATCGCGCAGTATCTGTCGCTGCGGGAGTTCAACACCAACAGCAACAACGAAACGATCTCGCTCACCGATGGCGTGATCCAGGCGAAGGTCGTCGTCACAGATGGTGACGGCGACACCGCTTCCGACACGGTCAACATCGGCAGCCACATTCTGTTCTACGACGACGGCCCGGTTCTGGTGAAGAACGCTTCCGTGACCGCGACCGTCGATGAAGACAACATTTACGACCTGCTGTCGCATGGCAGCAGCCCGGATTTTCCTGGCCATACGGATTTGCTTGGCGCCGCCTATGCGACCGGCTCGCTGTCGGGTCTGGTGAACTTCGGCGCCGACGGCAAGGGCGGCTTCTCATTCGTCACCGGCGCTGAACTGACCAGCGCGCTGGGCGCACTGAACGGGCTCGGCCTGTCGTCGCACGGCGATGCGCTCACTTTCAGCATCAGCAACCTGACCGGCGATCTCATTGCGACAGCAGGTTCGGGCCCCAACTTCCGCGTCGTCCTCGACCTGCATCTCTCGTCGGATGGCAATTATCTCGTGCAGTTGTTTGATCAGGTCGATCACAGCAAGACGGCTGGCGAGAACGAGACGCTTCAGGAGCACGGGCAGAACACCTCGGTCGATTCCATCGATTTCGGCCAGATCATCCAGGCCACCGATGGCGACGGCGATCACATCACGCTTGATGGTGCGTTCAGCGTGAAGGTGATCGACGACGTTCCGCACGTTTCGTTGTCGATCAATCCGCTTGTCTATGTCGGAATCGACGAATCCGCCGGTTCGCAGGATGGGTTCCTTGGTTTGCCTCCGAACGACACGACCGACGGTTCGGTGCGCGGTATTTTCGCGGCATTCGAATCCGCCAATGCCAGCAAGCTCGGCAACGATACTGATATCGCGCATGCGGTGCCTGGCTCGCCCGCGATTGCCTATGCGCACGGTCCGTTTCCAATCGTAATCCCCACGATCGTCGGCGGTGCCGACGGAGTGGCGAATGTTGCCTATTCGTTGCAGGTTGCGCCGGGTGGCGTGGATTCAGGCGTGCAGACCACCGATGGAACACATATCTATCTGTTCCAGGACTCCACCGGTCTCATCGTCGGCCGGGCTGGCTCAGACGCAGCCCACGCCGCCACCGGCACCATCGCCTTCGCCATCGCGATCGAGCAGAACGGCGACGTCGATATCGCGCAGTATCTGTCGCTGCGGGAGTTCAACACCAACAGCAACAACGAAACGATCTCGCTCACCGATGGCGTGATCCAGGCGAAGGTCGTCGTCACCGATGGCGACGGCGACACCGCTTCCGACACGGTCAATATCGGCAGCCACATTCTGTTCTACGACGACGGCCCGAGCGTATCGGTTGCCGCGGCCTCGGATGTGAACGTGGTGGTCACGACCTACGACATTTCGGGCGGCAGCGATTCTTCGACGGGTCTCTTTGGCTCACTGTTCACGGCGACGCCGGTCTATGGCGCGGACGGAAAGGGAGCGGATACGACTTGGAACTACAGCCTGAGCGTCAATGGTTTCGGAAACCATGTGAACTCCGGCCTGACGGCCATGGCTGGCGGCAAGATCTATCTGGCCGAACTGCCCGATGGCACGATCGTCGGCTACACCGGCTCGCAGGCGCCTCACGGCATCGACAGCTCTGTCGTGTTCTCGATATCGGTTGACGGCAACGGCACCGTGACGCTGACGCAGTACGCCGCGATTAATCATGGGTCCGGCGACCTGGCCTCGCTTGCCGACAACCTTATTCAGTTGACGGCGTCGGCACACGTGACGGATGGCGATGGCGATGGCGCGGACGCAAGCAAGACCATCAACATCGGAGCCAACCTCCACTTCCAGGACGCCATGCCGTCCGCCGGCTCCAATGATACCGTCAAGCTCGACGACGAAACCGCTGTACATACCTACGGCACTCAGAATGCGGGTGGCGCGGGTGACGTCCCGGCTGCAAACACCACGGGCACGCTTGCGCACACGTTTGGTGCCGATGGTGCGGGTTCGGTCCTGCTGCAAAGTGCGACCTTCCCGGCAAACCAGGGCTTTACACAGGTCGTCACTAACGGCGGCATGACCCTGACTATCTATCAGGAGCAGAACGGCCATACAGTCGCGGTTGTCCAGGTCTCGCTGACCGATGCAACCTCTGGCAATTACACCGTCACCGAACTGAATCCGGTCTTTCAGCCGACGCACAGCACGATCGAGGACAACGTCCAGTTCACTGTCAACTATCAGGTGACTGACGGCGATAACGATAGCGCGCCGGGCAGCTTCCTGATTTCCGTGAACGACGACACCCCGACGCTCGGCGCGATCGAGTCGATCACGGTTGGCGATAGCGCCATTCATACCGGAACGATCGCGTTCAGCGCAGGCGCGGACGGCGTGGGGGCGGGAATCCTCTCTGGTACGCCGCCAGCCAATCTGACATCGGGCGGGCAGGCCGTGCATTACTGGGTCAGTGCCGACGGGCACACCCTGATCGGCTACACCGGCAGCGCACCGTCAGGCAGCAATCAGCCTGATCCGGGCCATCAAGTGTTTGTGTTGACGCTGAATGCTGACGATCAAGGGTATTCGTACCAGCAGATTCAGAAATTCGACAGCATCCATACGACGACCGCTCCCGTCAACGGTGCCGACTTTAGCTATACCCATCAGCCGTCTGGCGAAGTGGACGTGACCTATAACCATGGCGCGAACACGATCGCGAAGGTGACTGGCTCCGGGGACGTCAATGGTTCGGGCACCGGTTTCGGAGTCGATGCAAATAAATTTACGAATGGGGATGTCCTGCATTTCGACTTCAGTCAGTCGGATACGGGCACGGCAACGAGCAGTGTAACCTTCAGCTTCACGAAAGATGGAAGCGTCAATTATGTCGTGCACTACTCCGATGGCAGCTCTGAAACTGTTAATAATCAAGCAGTCACAACTTCGGGTCTGACCTTCAACGCTCCGACGGGTGCCACGATTGATTATGTCGAGTTCGCCGGTAATAATCAGACCCCCAACGGCGGCTTCAAGATTGTGCTCAATGGCGTTGATGTCGACACGACCACCTCGACGCCGACGAGCGATCTTGGATTCCATGTCGCGCTGACCGATGGCGACGGCGATCCCGTCGGCGGCGACTTCAGCGTCACGGCCCAGAACAACACGCCGCCGACGATCGATGTGCATCCCACGGACCCGACCAACCCGGCCGACGCCCATAACCTCGTGAACGAGGCGGGGCTCTCGGTTATCGGCTCGGATGCGGGCTCGGACAGCGAGATTACGCACGGCACGATCCATCTTTCCGACGCGGACGGCGCCTCAACCATTCAGTCTCTGACGGTCAGCCTCGGCGGGTCGTCCGAGCAGGTGACTATTGCGGACATCACCGGTGGCAATAGTCATACATTCGACTTCACCAGCGGCAGCGCGCACGGCACGCTCACCATCACCAACTACGATTCGAGCACCGGAAACGCGAACTACACCTACGAACTGACCAAGCCCGTTGACGATGCGACGCCGAACAATGGTCCGGACATCGTCACCGACGGCGATAGCTTCGTGCTGAAGGTGACGGACAGCAGCGGCGCCACCGGCAATGCCACCCTGAACATTGATATTCAGGATGATGTGCCGCAGGCGCACGATATTTCGCAAACCGCGAGCGCTGGATCGAACCCCACGATGAACGCCATTCTCGTGCTCGACCTTTCGTTGAGTATGGCCGACGAGGTGGGACATACCGGCGAGTCGCGCCTCCAACTGATGCAGACGGCTGTTCAGAACTTCTTGAGCAGCTCCGGCGTGACCTTCAACCAGATCACCATCTATACTTTCGGAACCAGCGGCTCGACCGAGCTTCTCGGCCAATTCACGATCGGGGATCATTCCAACAGCCATGGCGATTATCTTGGTCAAGCCAAGTTCGCTGTGGGCAGTCTGAATAACAGCGATCTCTCGGCGGGAACAGACTATGTCGCCGCGACGAAACTCGTGGGCAGCAGCACCGGCGACGGCTACGCGAACCTGACCCATCCCGCCGCGGATACGACAAACCTCTATTTCCTCAGCGATGGCGATCCGACCGCGGGCGCTCACCTCAGCACGGCGCAAGAAACCGCATGGACGAACTTCCTCAACAACAGCTCGAATGATCCAAGCTATACGCACGTCGATACGGTTTATGCGGTCGGTTTCGGCGGCACCAGCGGCACAGGCTTCCTGAGCGAGATCGCGCATCGTGCCGGAGACACCGCAGAGGTTGTCACGGATACGAATGCCTTGTCAGAAACGCTCACCGGCACGCTGCCTTCCAGTGCCGAAGGCAACGTGCTGCTCGGCAGCGACAACGCAGCCGGTGGGACTGGCGGCGGCGCCGACATCAACTTCGGTGCCGACGGCCCGCACACCGTGAACGGCCACTATGACGGCATCATCTCGATCAAGGTGGGCGATGTCACTTACAGCTTCGACGGCACACATACGACCTCGTCCGGCGGGGCGACGCCGTCCGGCTTTGAAAATCATGACTCATGGATCGTCGTGCCGACCGCTCTGGGCGGCGCGCTGACGTTCTACTTCGCCGATACGGGAACGCATCATGCGGGCGACTATTCCTACGCCGCTCCTTCGAACCTGACCGCGAACGCGAACGAGACTTTCCACTATGTCGTCGAGGATGGCGACGGGGATCAGGCCGGCGCCAATCTCGTGATCTCGGTGAAGAACATCCTTCATGCGCCGACTGGCCTGGACCTCAACGCCAGCGACGATCAAGGCACCAGCAACAGCGACAACATCACTAACCAGACCACCGGCCTGACGATCGCCGGAAAGGCGGACAACGGCACGTCCGTGACGCTGTTCGATGACACCAACCACGACGGCATACAGAACAATGGTGAAGTAACGCTGGCGAGCAATGTGACCGTAACCAACGGTTCGTTCTCGACCGATGTCACGTTAACCGGCGATGGCACGCATCACGTCGTTGCATTCGAGACGGATGGGTCGGGCGACACCAGCCCGACATCCACCTCGCTCGACATCGTGATCGACACGACGCCTCCCGCGGTGGCCGTGACCGGAATTCAGAATGACTCGGGCGTTGTCGGCGATCACCTGACCAATGACAATCGCCTTGTCATTCTGGGCACGGCTGAAGCCGGCGCATCCGTCGATGTCTATCGTGGCAACGTCTATATAGGTAGCACGACTGCGGACGGCACCGGACATTGGTCGGTCAGCAACGAGAACACAGCTCTGAGCGACGGAACTTATCTGTACACGGCTGTTGCAAAAGACGTGGCCGGGAACAGCGCAACCGCAGCGCCCTATGCCGTGACCATTGATCGGACCCCGCCTACGGTCACGATCGACACCGTTGCCGGTGACAATACGATCAATCTGGCGGAGAAGACCGCTGGCGTGACGATCACCGGCACCAATGAAATCGGCTCAACTGTCACGTTGGACGGTCATGCGGTGACGCAAACGGATGCGACGCACTGGAGCTACACCCTGACCGATAGCGATTATACGGCTTTTGGTCAGGGCAGCGAGTCGCTGACAGCCATTGCCACCGATGCGGCGGGCAACCCTGCAACCTCGACGCGGAATATCACCATCGATACGATCGCACCCGCTGCGGGGACGCTCTCTTTCAGCAGCCTCAATGATACCGGCGTGCAGCAGACCCCGCCTATCACCACCGACAATAAATTCAGCCTCAATCTGTCGGGCGAAGGGTCCGGCTCCGTTATTTATCAGGTTTCGACCGATAACGGCCAGAACTGGGTCACGACCGGCACCAACCAGAACAATATTGCCGATGGCGATTATCAATATCGGGCGATTGTTACGGACAGTGCCGGCAACAGTTCGACCAGCAATGTCATCGAGGTTGTGATCGACACGGCGGCGCCAGGCAAGCCGACCATCACGGGCGTTACGGACGATGTCGCGCCGTTCACGGGGACCGTTGCGAACAATGGTCTGACCAACGACGCCACGCCGACGCTGACGGGCATGGCGGAGGCCAATTCCATCGTCACCATCAAGGACGGGTCGACAACACTCGGCACCACCTTGGCCGGCACCGACGGCTCATGGACCTATACGACAACCCCGCTGTCCGACGGCACCCATACCTTCACGGCAACGGCGACGGATGCAGCGGGCAATGTCGGTTCGGCGTCGTCCAGCTACATCGTCAAGACCGATACGACGGCGACGATCGCGATTGCCACGCTCATTGCCGATGACAATATCGTCAATGCGGCAGAGGATCATGCGGTCGTCATTCGCGGCACTACGACAGGGGTCGAGCAGGGGCAGGTGGTCACTGTGACGCTGTCCGATGGCACTCATGTGCTGACCGAGACGGCTACGGTCCAGAGCAATGGTTCGTGGACGGCCTCATCGGCCGATATTCACACCTTCACCAACGGCAATATCACGGTGCACGCTGATGTGTCCGATAAGGCAGGTAATGCTGCCAGCCAGGATACAAACCTGACGCTCGACAATATTGCGCCGGAGACGCACCTCGACAATATCATCCTTCAAACATGGACGACGTCCGGCGGAGGCACTTCGGTTTCCTTTACTGACCATGCCTTCCTGGATGCCGGATCTGATCCGACATCTGTGGTGTTCGGCAGCTTCTCAAGTCAGAGCGGCCTCTCGATATCGGACAACTCATCGACAGACATTGCGACGCTGAAAAACACCTCAAGCTCCGGCAGCGATAACTTCTCGTTCACCCTCAAGGATCTTGCGGGGAACGAGTCGATTCCGGACTCCGTCCATGTCATGACGGACGGTAATCCAGGCGACTCCACAATAACCGGCACGACAGGTAACGACCTGATCATCGACAACTCGACCGGCGGCACCCACTACACGCTCGATGGCGGTATCGGAAACGATATTTTGATCGGCCGCGATGGAGATACGCTGCACGGCGGAGACGGTGCGGACACGTTCATGCTGACAAGCGCGTCGGCACGGGTCATCATTGACGATTTCCATCTGAATCAGAACGACACGATCGATGTGACGTCACTGTTCTCGGTTAGCCATAGTGGCAGCAACCATGAACTGAGCGATTACGTCCGTTTGAATGGCAACCAGCTTCAGGTGGATACAGATGGTGGCAGCCACGGTTCTGGCGGCAATCAATGGACTACGGTCGCCACATTCTCGGCAGGATCGGTGCCGACGGAGATTACGATCCTGTATCAGGATTCCCAGCACGCCACGGCGCAGCAGGCGCACTTGACCTGATCTGATGATGGCCTGACATTCAAAAACCCGCCGGATTTCTCCGGCGGGTTTTTTCGTGTTCGTTATTCACGCTGGCTCGTTGCTAAATTACTCACATCAGCAGCGGCAGCTCTCCGATCGCGCCATTTGCGGGCGAGGTGCTGGCCTCGGCGCCGGTCCACTCGGCGGCGCCGAGCGCGTCGGTTGCGGGTGCGGTGTCGGTCTGGCCGTCGAGCGTGTCGCGTTTCGCATAAGGCGTGGCGAACAGTTGCACGCCGCGATAGTTGATGGCGAACAGCGGCGTGAAGGACGAGATCTGGTTGTCCTCGCGCAACAGTGCGCTGCGGTTGTCCATGATCAGCCACTTGCCCTCATGGTGCACGGCGAGCACCGCATGATCCTCGCGCACGGCGCGGTCCCGCACCAGCACGAGACGCAGGTCCTCGGCGGCAAATCCCGCCTCGCTCAGCGCGGCATATTTGGCGATGGCGTAATCCTCGCAGTCACCCTGGCCGGTCGCGAAAGAGGAGAGCGCCGAACTCCAGCGGTCTGCGACGCCGTACTGCATGCTGTCGCTGACGTAGCGGATGGCGAGGTTGACGTTCTGGTTGATGTCCTCGAGTTGAGCGCGGCCGCTTTTCGCCTTTGCCGAGGCGACGAGACGCGCGAACTGCGCGGCGGCGGGCGAGCAGGAGCCGGTATCGTTCTGACAGCGGTGCAGGCTTTCCGCATCCTTCGCCATGTCGGCTTCAAGCCCGCGCCACTTGCTCCACAGCGCACCTTCCGGCGCGCGGAACGCGAACAGACCGAACGGCTCGGGGCCGTTCACTGGGGTGATCTGGACGGAAGGCGTATCGGTGACAATGCCGGTCGGCGTCAGCGAGGCCAGTTCGACATCGTTGCCGGGCGCGGCACTCGGGCCAGTGCCGCGCTTGGCGGCGTCGAGCTTGGCCAGCACGCCGTTGATGGTGAAGAACTTCGCCTGCGGCGGTGCCACCGGCGCGTCATCGAAGCGCAGCACGTGGTCGCCGGCCTGCACGCTGCCGCGCGCACGCGCCGAGACGTTCGTGGCTGTCGCGGTCAGCAGCAACATGCCGCTCAGCGCGGCAACGCCGGCGGCGAATGGTTTGGACACCCTTGAGACAGGCGACATTGTTGACGTCCCGTATTGCGGGACCGTCAGCCAGCGTCTTCGCGCCGTACTTCGTCCCTTCTGTTATCGGGACCAGTGTTAGGGGCGTGCCGCTTCGCGAGAGTTAAATGCACCCAAGGCGGGGAACTATTGTCAAAAGCGCGGTCAATCGAGGCTTTTTGGAAAAGTTCGGATTTGATCAAACCAAATCCATAAAACGTTAACGATACGCAGCCGCCTCGAATAGGCGGCCGCGTCAATGCTCGCGCAACGCCTCGTCGCGCAGCATGCGGGCGGGCTTCATCATGTAATCGAGCACCGACTTCTCCCCGGTCTGTACTTCCACGGTCGCCACCATGCCGGGAATGATGGGAAGAGGGTGCTCCGCCGTGCCGAGGTGGTTCTTCTCGGTGCGGACGATCACGCGATAGAAGCTCTCGCCTTTCTCGCCTCGCTGCTCAGACTTGTCATCGACAATGGAGTCGGCGCTGATGCGCTCGACCTTGCCTTTCAGCGAACCGTAAACCGACGAGTCATAGGCGGTGATCTTCACCACGGCATTCTGCTGCGGGCGAATGAAGGCGATGTCCTGCGGGCGGATGCGGCCCTCGACAAGCAGCGAGTCATCCAGCGGCACGATATCCATCAGATTGGCGCCGGGCTGCACCACGGCGCCGACCGTCGTGACGTTGAGCTTGTTGATGATGCCGTTGACCGGCGATTTCAGGTCGGCGCGGCGCACGCGGTCCTGCGCCGACTTGGTGGTTTCCTCGAGCACGGCGAGATCGGCGCGGGATTTCGCGAGATCTTCCTCGGCCTGCGAACGGAAGGTGGCCTCGGCAGTGGAAATGCGCGCCTGCGTTTCCGCGAGTTGGCCGCGCATGTCGGCCTCCTGCCGCTGGAGGCGCAGCATCTCGATCTCGGGCACCACCTTCTGCGCGTAGAGGTTTTGCGTCAGCTGGACTTCACGGCTGAGGAGCTTCAGTGAATCCGACAGCCGCGTCGCCTGCTGGGTCAGCACATCGACATCCTGCGCGAGTTTTTTGGCGCGCGCGTCGAACACATTCTGTTCGGTCTGCACGGCCTGAGGCGAGCGCTCCGCCAGTCGGTCCGGAAATACCGGTTTAGGCAGTCCTTTGACTTCGGCTTCGAGGCGCGCGACGCGCGCGGCGTTGGCGAAGCGACGTTCGCGGACTTCACCAAGATCGGCCAGGAATTTGGTGTCGTCGATCCGCATCAACACCTGGCCCTGTTTGACGATATCGCCTTCCTGCACCAGGATTTCCTGAACGATGCCGCCTTCCAGGCTTTGCACCACCTGCAATTGCCGCGAGGGGATGACCTTGGCATTGCCGCGTTTGACTTCATCGAGGATGGCAAAATGCGCCCAGATGATGCCGACGACCATCAGGGCAATGGTCGTTCCCAGCAGGATCAGCGAGGCGCGGGGCGTCTTCAGCTCGGCAGCGGCCCGCACGTCATTGGCGAAGGAGAAATCAGAGCTTCGCATGGGGAGCCGTCTGGGGCCTGGTATTGGGTTTTGCGCCTTGCGCGGCCGCCGTGTTCTGTAGCCGTGCGATCACCAGATCTCGCGGACCGTCGGCGATGAGCTTGCCCTGTTCGAACACCAGAAGGCGATCGACCAGCGCAAGCAGCGACAGGCGATGGGTGGAGACGATGACCGTCATGTCCTTTTCCTTCAGGGCCTTCAGACGCTCAAGGAATTCCGCTTCGCTGCGCGTGTCGAAATGCGCGGTCGGCTCATCGAGGAACAGCACCTGCGGCTTGCGGATCAGCGCGCGCGCAAGGCCGATCGCCTGCTTTTGCCCGCCGGACAGGCTGCGGCCGCCTTCCGCGATCGGCAGATCGTAACCGAGCGGATGATGGGCCGCGAACTGCTCGACACCGGCAAGGCGAGCCGCCTCGAGAATTTCGGCATCGGTCGCAGCCGGATAACCGAGCGCGATGTTGTCGCGCAGCTTGCCGAAGAACAGATCGGTGTCTTGCAGCACAAAGCCGACGCCGCGGCGCAGATCCGCCGGATCGAACTGCCGCAGATCGACGCCATCGACCAGCACGCGGCCTTCATCGGGTTGATAGAAACCCGAGATCAGCCGGCCGACCGTGGTCTTGCCCGAGCCGATCCGCCCGATAATGCCGACACGCTCGCCCGGGTTGATCTTGAAGGAGACGCCGTCCAGCGCATTGACGGACGCATTGGGATATTTGAAGCGGACGTTGTCGAAGGTGATGGACTCTCCCTTCACCTCGCGGGCGATATAGGTGCGGCCCACCGGGCGCTCCCGTTCCAGCGTCATCAGCTTGTCGATCGAACGCATGGCGACGATCGTCTGCGTCGCGCGGGTGATGACGGCGGCGATGCCGGCGATCGGCGCGAGCACGCGCCCGGCCAGCATGTTGGATGCGATCAGCGCGCCCATTGACAGCTTGCCGTCGAGAATGAGGAACACGCCGACGACGATCATCATCATGCTGGTGAGCTGCTGCGCGGTACTCGCGGCGGTCAGCGACAGGGTCGACCAGAAGTGCACGTCCTCGCCCGAGCGCGCGGTCGCCGCGACCGAACGCTCCCAGGCGTTCTGCATCTTGGCTTCGGCGCCGGAAGCGCGGACCGTCTCGATATAGGAGAGGCTTTCGACCAGCACGCCATGACGTGCGCTGGATTCGGCCTGCAAGCGGTTGACCGCGTCGTTGAGCGGGCGTTGCAGGATCACGCCGACCAGGATCATGATCGGCAGCATGGCGAGGGGAATCCAGGCGAGCGGGCCTGCGATGATGAACAGCACGGCGATGAAGATCAGCGCGAACAGAAGATCGGTTGCCGACACCACGGTGCCGGAGGTGAAGAAGTCGCGCACGGAATCGAAATCGCGCATCTGGTTGGCGAGGATGCCGACCGATTGCGGCCGTTGCGCCATCTTGATCGAGAGAATGTGTTCGAAGATCTCGGCCGCCAGCACCACGTCGATCTTCTTGCCGGTGACGTCGATGATGCGGGCGCGCACGGTGCGCAGGATGAAATCGAACACAATCGCCAGACCAAGTCCGATCGCCAGCGCGATCAGCGAGGGAATGGCGCCGTTCGGCACCACGCGGTCGTAGACGTTCATCACGAACAGCGGCGCTCCGAGCGCCAGCATGTTGACGATCAGGGCGGCGATCGCGACGTGGCGGTAGTTGGCGCCGAAGCGCTGGACCACCGACCAGAACCAGTGCTTGCCCGGTATGCCACCCGCGGCCGCGACGCGATCCGTGGTCATGGCGACGGGCCGCAGCAGGAAGGCGTAGCCGAGATAATCCCGCTCCATTTCCTGGATCAGGAGTCGTTCGCGCTTGCGGGTCGAGGGATTGATGATCTCGACCGTCTCGCCATCGGTCGCCATCAGGATGCGCGTGCTGCGATCATGGAAGATCAAAACCGCGGGCAGGACGAGCGACGGGATGTCGGCGAGATCGCGCTTGGTGGCTTCGACTTCAAGCCCGGCACGGGTAGCGGCGCGCGAGAACAGGTTGGGGGTCAGCTGGTCGTTTTCGACCGGCAGACCGGACAGCAGCGCATCACGCGTGATTGCGCGGCCGTGATGGGCGGCGACAAACAGGAGAGCGTCGGAAAAGAAATCGTGTTCAGGCTTCGCATCCGCCACAGGCGCAGCATCCGGCAACGGCGAGCCGATCGGCTGCCCGGAAGGAAACGCTGCACGCGCCTGAAGATTCACGGTCCTGGTCCTTTGGCCGACCCTCCGGCCAGCGGCTGACGATCATAATCGATCGCCGTACTTCCGGCCTCAAGATTCGAGCCCGGAAAATCCCGAGCCCTGCGGACCGCGACCCGACCGATCCGCACTAATATTCAGGCTATTTTTAGCCTTTCAGCGGACTGGGCGGGTTAATAGGACCTGCCTTTTAGGGGTTAGTCTTAACGCCTCGGGCGGCCGCATTGAACCACGCCGGCACCGAGGAACTGCTTCCCGTGAACTCGGCTGCCGCGAAGGACAGTGCACTGCCATCACCGGCGGTCTGGTTCGAGGAGCGCAGATCGACCGGCCTCGGGGAACGGCTCTGCTCAAGCCATGCGGGATTGTGGCCGTTCTGGATGGTCGGTGTGGGCGACCAGACCTGCCAGCGGTCCCCGGAGTTCACGATAGCGCCGGCAGCCGGGGTATACGGAATCGCGGAAGGGGTGCCCGCGACATTGAGCGGGTTCGACCCCGTGGACGGCAGGTTCCATACGAACGGCGCGATCTTGGTCGGGAACGGCCCGAACGCGACCTGATCGAGCGGAGCGGCTTCGACCGGCGGCGGCGCCTTCAGATAATGAGGAGGGTGCCCATCGCGGCCAGCAACTGATAGTCGGCGAACACGATGACACCGCGCGCCGAGGTCAGCGAAACGGCTGCGTTGAAGTACTGGTTCTCGGCATTGAGAAGGTCGATCAGCGAGCGCTGGCCGAGTTCATATTCCTTGCGGTAGGCGTCGATCGCCTTGCGGTCGGCGGCAAGCTGACGGGTGAGGGCGCCGATGCGGCTCACGGTGATCGTGCGCGCGGACCATGCCTTGTCGATCGATTCCAGCGCA
This sequence comes from [Pseudomonas] carboxydohydrogena, assembly GCF_029030725.1. NCBI lineage: Bacteria > Pseudomonadati > Pseudomonadota > Alphaproteobacteria > Hyphomicrobiales > Nitrobacteraceae > Afipia > Afipia carboxydohydrogena. The sequence continues at coordinate 1,832,915 of NZ_CP113162.1, read as the reverse complement.
TCACGCTGGAGCCTGGCGTGGGCCATGTTCTGCTGGTTGTAGCGCTCGGCCATTTCCGTGCGCCGCCAGGTGTCCTGGCCGCCGCGGAAGATGTCCCATGACATCACGACCTTGCCGGATACGTCGTCCCGGCGGCCGATATAGGTGTCGGAATCGATGCCGCGCGAGGCGCGACCCTCAAGCGAAACGGTCGGCACGAACGAACCGGCGGTCGCATGGAAGGCATGGCGTGCCGCATCGGTATCGGCCTGAGAGGCCTGAAGCGTCGCATTGCGGTGGATTGCGACCGCAAGCGAGGCGTCCTTGCTGGCTGGCATGCCCCTCAGCGTGCTGGGGAAGCGCAGATTGTAGGGCTCGACGCCGACGACCTTGCGATACTTCGCACGGGCATCCTCAAGGCTGCGTTCAAACTCGGACATCGCGGCTTTCGCTGCTTCGACACGTTCCAGCGCCTGCTGCAAATCGCCTTCGCCGGAGCGGCCGCCTTTGTAGCGGGACTCGACGTTGTTGAAGATCGCCTCGTGGTTGGCCACGTTCTGGCGCGCGAGTTCGACAAGACGCGTATAACGGACGACATCGATATAGGCTTCCGCCGCATCGAGCGCGATCAGTTCGGTGCGTTCCCGGACGCGGAAGGCGGAAGCGTTTACGCGCGCGGTCTGACGCCAAACATCATTGATCGAGGCGAATCCATCGAACAGCAACTGACGGACAACAACGGAGGCGTAGCGGCCATGCATCGTCGTGCCGCTGCCTGCCGGAGGAAGGGCGATATTCTGGGTGAAGCGTTCGGGGCCTGCATTGGCTTCCAAACGCACCTGCGGCAGCAGCGTGCCTTGCGTCTGCCGCAACTCGCTTTCGGTCGCGCGTCGGTTAGCCGACGCCTCACCGACGCCTGGATTGGTCTGGATCGCCTGTTTCAGAGCATCGTTGATCGAAAACGGTTCAGCGTGAACCGAAGACACGCCAAACGACAACGCAAGCAATGATGCGGATAAAATAAACTTCATGAAATTTGTCCCCAGTAACGGGACATTAACTTGGAGCAGGATTCCAGACAATGGCGCGATTGTGAAACTTCAGCGCAAAATTGCCATGTTTTAAAATATCGTTTGGTATCAATAATTTATGTAAGGCAATAGGCGTCGTGCAGTAAATTATGCTCACATTTCACATCTTTTTTAGAATATTATTCTATGTATGTCGGAATCAAATATAAGAAACAGGATTATCTCCATACAATAGAAAAAATAATTCTCAGAACGAAATTCCAAATTGTTGTTTGGGGGTTACAGCCAGGAACTATTCGGTTGTAGAGGGCGATGCTGACAACCCTGTCCTAGATTTCCCGGCCGTGATTCTGCCCCGTGCCGACCGTGATGGTGATCCGCTGCGTTTCGGTGCGGCCGTTGGGATAGGACACGACTAGGGTTAGATGATCGCTGCCGGCGAAGTCCGGTTTGGAGCGGTAGATGCCAATGAAGGCGGGCACCTCTAGCGCCATGCAATTCTTGTAATTGGTCAGGGAGACTTTCGCGCGCTTGACCGTTGCGGAGCCATTTTCGGGGGGCACGACCATCTGAATCGCAGGCAGAGGGCCGGAACTGCAATTCGCCAGCACGTTGATGTAGACGCCGATCCGGATGTCCTTGCCGCTTGCACCCTTGGCGGTGCGCTGGACCGTGGCGCTTTGTGCGTTTGCCCATTGCGGCAGGCAGGCTGTGATCGCCGCCGCGAACAGGCAGGCAAGCCACGGCCGTCCGCCCGGTCCACCCATCATCCGCGACGATTGCCTGCGCATCGGATATCTCCCAACTCCAATTCCTATAGCGCCGCGCGATCCATCCATCAATTTTTCGGAGGGGCCGGCGGCGGTGCGGGCAGCTTGTCCTGCCGCTTAGACCAGTTTCCGTAATAGGCGACGGCGGTCATGATCGCGAGGCCGGCAAGGCTGACGCCGATCTGGCTCCAGAGCGTGCCGTAGCTCATCATCAGGACGAAATGCGCAGCGAAGGACAGGAAGACGCCGACGCAGAACACCTGCAACGATTGCTGGCCGCATTTGATCAGCGGATCGAAGATCTTCCACTGAAGGCCCGGCCAGTCCTTGCGGACGAAGCGCGTGACGAGAAAAGCCAGCGCTATGAAATGCAGGAAGCGATAGGGCGCGAGGTTGGTCTTGTCGTTCGGATTGAAGCTCTCCACGAGCCAGGCGGGAAACAGTGCGCCGAAATCCGGAAAACGCCCGGCCAGCGTCATCAGGAACGCAAAAACGAGATAGAGCGCGGCCAGCCACAGCAGGGGGCGCAGGCGGATCGCGACCCGGACCTCGCGGATTCCGGCCACCGCCACCCATGCGCCGAGCACGAACAGCACCTGCCAGCAGAACGGGTTGAAGTACCAGACGCCGCCCGGGTAACCCGGCAAATTCCAGCCGAAATGCCGGGCCGCGAGATAAAGCGCGATCGAGGCCGCCATGGTGAGGTTGGGCTTGCGCAGCAACAGCCACAGCACCGGACCGAAACAGGCCATCAGCACGATGTAGAGCGGCAACACGTCGAGGTTGAGCGGCTTGAAGCGCAGCAGCAGGCCTTGGGAAATGGTCTGGATCGGGCTGTCGACCAGCCCCGCGATGTTGAACTCGTTGACGATCTGGGGATCGCTGTAGCGCAGCGCCACCCAGCCGATGGCGGCGACGTAGATCACGAACAGCAGGACATGCGCGACGTAGAGTTGCCAGACTCGCTTGAACAGCCGCGTCACGCCGACGATGAAGCCGCGCTGGATCATCATCCGCGCGTAGACGAAGGCGGCGGTGTAGCCCGAGATAAAGACGAACAGGTCGGCCGCGTCGCTGAATCCGTAATTCCGCGTGGTGATCCAGTTCACGGCGTTGTTGGGGATGTGGTCGAGGAAAATAGCCCAGTTGGCGACGCCGCGGAACAGGTCGAGTCGCAGGTCGCGGCCTTTGGAAAGGGTTGCCTTGAGGTTCATCAAAAATTCCGTCTCGAAGCCGGATAAAGGCGAGGTAGAGGCGGGAAACACCCGGCCGGGTGAGGCAGGGCGCGGATTGTGACGCGAACGGAGTGCGGTTATATAGGAGCTTGAGCCATTCACGGAACACGTCCGCGAACAAGCTCATGTGATTTTTCGATCCTCAAGGCCCGCGACATGACAGCCCGTATCTTCAAGCCCGCCAAGAACGCCATGCAGTCCGGCAAGGCCAAGACCAAGGAATGGCAGCTCGATTACGAACCCGAAAAGCCGCGCGTGGTCGAACCGCTGATGGGCTGGACCAGTTCGGGCGACATGAAGCAGCAGGTGACCCTGCATTTCCACACCCGCGAGGAAGCCGTGGCGTATTGCGAGGCCAACGGGATCGCCTATCAGGTGCAGGAGCCGAAGGAATCGATCCGCCGCCAGGTCGCTTACGCGGATAACTTCGCGTTCCGCCGCAGCGAGCCCTGGACGCACTGAGTTCAGACGAATTCCGGGATCAAAAAACCGCGCGAGCCTGGCTCGCGCGGTTTTTACTTGTGCTGAATTCACCGTCAGCGGCCGATTTCCGGTCCCATGAAGAAGTCGGGAATGGCGGTCGCGATCTGCGGCACGAAGCACATGATGATGACGGCAACCATCATCAGGATCACGAAGGGCAGCGTGCCCCAGATGATCTCGCTCAACGTCAAATCCGGCGCCACGTTTCGTATCACGAAGATATTCAATCCCACCGGCGGGTGTATCAGCCCCATCTCCATGACGATCGTCATGATGACGCCGAACCAGATGATGTCGAAATTCGCCGCACGCAGCGGCGGCAGAATGATCGGCGCGGTCATCAGGATGATCGAGACCGGAGGCAGGAAGAAGCCAAGCACGATGACCATCAGCAGGATCGCCGCAAGCAGTGCGTATTTCGGCAGATTGAGATGGACGATGCCTTCCGCCGCCGATTGCGAAATGTGCAGATAGCTCATCACGTAGGAATAGAATAGCGACATGCCGATGATCAGCATCAGCATGGTTGATTCACGGATCGTCGAGCGCAGGATCGGGGCGAGGTCTGTCGGCTTCCACACGCCATAGATCGATGCGATCAGGAACAGCGCGAGCAACCCGCCAAGGCCGGCGGTTTCCGAGGGCGTGGCATAACCGCCGTAAAGCGCGATCATCACGCCGGTCAGCAGGATCACGAAGGGCAGCACGCGCGGCAGGATCTTGAAGCGCTCCGCCATGGTGTAATTGTCGTCGGCAAGGATCGGCGAGGTCGTGCCGTCCGCCTCGTAGGCCGCCTTGGCAAGCCGGAATTCCTTGCGGAAGCGGACCATCGCGTAAGCCGCGAACAGGAACACAAGCAGCATGCCCGGCCCGATCGCGGCGAGGAACAGCCGGCCGAGCGATTGCTCGGCGGCGACCGCGAACAGGATCATGGTGATCGAGGGCGGCAGCAGGATTCCGAGCGTGCCGCCTGCGGCGATGATGCCGGCCGCGAAGCTGCCGGAATAGCCGCGCTTGCGCATTTCGGGAATTCCGGCCGAGCCGATCGCCGAACAGGTCGCGGGAGAGGAGCCTGCCATGGCCGCGAACAGGGCGCAGGCGAACACGTTGGCGATGCCAAGGCCGCCGGGAATACGATGCAGCCACGCATGCAGCGCGAGGTAGAGATCCTGCCCGGCCTTGGATTTGCCGATCGCCGCGCCCTTCAGGATGAAAAGGGGAATCGAGAGCAGCGTGATGGAGGCCATTTCCTCATAGACGTTCTGCGTCACCGTATCGAGTGACGAGGTCGGCATGTAGATGCCCATGAAGATCAGGGACACCGCGCCGAGCGCGAATGCGATCGGCATGCCGGAAAACATGATGATGAGGGTGACGATTCCGTAGGAAATTCCGATTCCGACGACGGTCATGAACGATTTCTTCCGCAGAGTTCGGACAGAATTTGCACCAGGATTTGCACACACAGGAGCGTCATGCCCACAGCCATCAGCGAATAGGGAATCGCCAGCGGCGGCGCCCAGATGGAGTCCGTGATCTGTCCATCGACATACGCTTCATGCGTCAGGGTCCATGATTTCCATGCGAAGAACGCGCAGAACAGGAAACTTCCGATATCTACCAGAATGAGACGGATGCGGTTGGCGCGAGGCGACAGCAGTTCGATGAACGCCTCGATGCCGATGTGGCCGCGATCGTGCTGCACATAGGCGGCCGTGAGGAAGGTCGCGCCGACCAGCAGAAAGACCGAAGCCTCGTCCTGCCAGTAGGTCGCGGCCTCGAAGAAGCTGCGGCTGATGACGCTGTAGCTCAGGATGAAGCACGCCAGGATCATCGCGATCGCCGAAACGATCATGATGATCCGGTTGACAACCTGCAAAGCCCGATCGACCGCCGCCAGCGGGGGTGGCAGGGCGGCGGCGCTCTCGGGCGCCGCCGTCTCGAGGGATGAATGCATCAGGTCACGTCAGCGGCGAGCTTCATCAAGTTGGCGCAGTTCGCGCTACGGGCGGAGTAATCCTTCCACGCCGTATCGCGCGCGATATCCCGCCATTTGCCGACAGTCGCGGCATCCAGCTCGCTGACCTTCGCGCCGGCTTTTTCGTAGACCTTGGCGACTCCCTTGTCGTCGTCCTGCGCGCCCTGACGGCCGAAGGCCTCCATTTCCGTGCCGACGGAAGTGAGGATGTCCTGATGCTTCTTCGGCAATTTGTCGAAGACATCCTTGGACATCAGAAGCGGCTCAAGCATGAACCAGTAGGACTGGCCCGCGCCCGAGGTCAGCGACTTGGACACTTCTTCCAGACGGAAGGAGATCAGGCTGGTCGACGAGGTGATGCCCGCATCGCAGGCGCCGGTCTGCATCGCGGCATAGATTTCATTCGACGGCAGCGACAGCACCGCCGCACCGGCCTTTTGCAGCACCATGTCCATTTCGCGCGAGCCGCCGCGAACCTTCAGGCCCTTGGCGTCTTCCGGCGCGATCAGCGGACGGGAGCGGCTGGCGACGCCGCCTGCCTGCCAGACCCAGGTCAGGATCACGATGCCCTTGTCGGCGAGCAGATCCGTCAGCGCCTTGCCGACCGGCTTGTTCTTCCAGGAGAGTCCCTGATCGTAGTTCGCCACGAGGCCCGGCATCAGGCCGATGTTGGTTTCCGGCACTTCGCCGCCGGCGTAGGGGAGCGGGAACAGGCTCATGTCGAGCGCGCCCTTGCGCATGGCGGAGAACTGCGCCTTGGTCTTCATGAGCGAGGAGTTCGGATAGACTTCGGCGGCAAGTTCGCCGCCGCTGCGCTTGGAGATTTCGGCGGCGAATTTGCGCACCAGACGATCGCGGAAGTCGCCCTTGTCGATGGTGCCGCCGGGAAACTGGTGAGAGATTTTCAAGGTGGTTGCGGCTTCGGCAGTTCCGAATCGCAGGATGGCGGGGGCGGCCAATGCCGAAGCCAGAAGATGGCGGCGTGTAAGCATGTTTCTCTCCCTGAGCTGACGCATATGATCTTTTTTATTTTGTATGCAGTCTAGCAGGAAGGTCCACGGCGAGAACCCCTTTTGATTCAGCCATTGGTATGGTTCTAGTGGATGGCGTCATGCGAGCGCATGATGCGTTCACCGCAGTGCACCAATGAAATCGAGGCAGCGGTTTTTCGAGCGAATGGAAGCGACGTGATAGAGGCCGACAAATACGATGCGCTGCGCGACTACCTGAAGGAACGCACGGAGGCGGAACTGGTGCTGTCCTTCGAGGAGATCGAGTCCATTCTCGGCTTCGCCCTGTCGCGCAGTTCGCAGCGCGCCCGCTGGTGGGAGAAAGAGCGCAACCCGCAGGATGCGATGCCGCAACGCAATGCGATCCGCGATGGTGGCTATGAAGCGACCCGGCTGCCCGACGGCACGGGCGTCCGCTTTCGCCGGATCGGCTTGAAGCGGACCTGGCGTTAGGGAGAGCCATCCGCAGGCAAAAAATCGTTCAAAAGCCGGGTGGCGGTTACTGGCGGTTCAGTCCTCGGGTGGTATGAAACCAGCACGGTCCCGTAGCTCAACTGGATAGAGTAGCGGATTTCTACTCCGCGGGTTGCAGGTTCGAATCCTGCCGGGATCGCCAGTTTTCAGAGATGAAATCTCTATTGATTTCAATTCGTAATAGAGATCGGTCGATCTTCTTGTAAAACCTTAAATCAGGCTATCGGACCGCCCCGGCCTCAAACCCTTTGAAAATGGCGCGAGGCTTGCGCGATCAGCGGATGAACGACCAGTTCTTGTAGAACATGGTTTTCAGCGATCCGGAGATGAATGCGGCAATATCGACGGCGCGGTCGAACATGCCCTGCGCGCGGTTCGGGCGCACGATATCCATGAAGAGGCAGTACCGCACCTGATCCACATCGTTGATGGAGCAATGGAAGAAGGTGTCGTCGAAGATAAACAGCGGATCATCGACCCAGTAGTGAATCTTGTCGTCGGCCCGAATGTACACGTCGCGGCTGTTGATCGGGTCGAGGTTGCACAACACGCGGAAGGTCAGGCGCAGAGGGCCAAAATGCCAGGACGTGCGCTCGCGGGTATTGAAGACCGAAATCGCCACGGTCTTGATGAAGCGATGCTCGCGTTCAAGCTCCGGAATCCGGATCAGGCTGGGCTGGGGCTTGTTGAACCAGCGGAAGGTGAGCATGCCGCGCTTGCTGGTGCCGAGCGTTTCCGCCACCCGCTGCTTGATGAGATCGCCGTTGGTGCGGAATGCCTCCACGCAGGCCTCGATTTCGGCGCGATGCTCCGGCGGCATATCCTGTAGTTTGAAGACGCCGATATTCTTCCGGGAAAAGAGATCGATCAGCAGATTCAGCGGCGACAGCAGCCAGGTCAGGATGCCATTGCCCATGAAGTATTTTTCGACGAGTTCATAAGTGATCTTGTGATGGCGGGCGACGTCGAGCGCTCCGCAGATCAGATAGAAGACCAGCAAATAGGGCACGAAATAGAGCCCGGCGAGGATGACGACGGCAAAAATGCCAAGGCGGCGTAACCGCTTCCGGGTGCCCTTATCCATGTTCTGTACTCTCTTACTTCACGGTTCGAGCCCGGCGTTCGCCGTTTTGGCGGCTCATGATACCGGCAAGACCGCCTTCGTTACCGGAGTGAAGGCGACTTGGCGAACAACAAATTTTTGAAGTGACATGAGCCGCCTCGCCGTGACGGGGGCAGAGCATCGGCGATGAGGACCGTAAGGCAACACTTGCGGCATTTGTGCAACGCGGCTCGGCCGGGCCAATTGTCGGCTAAGTGGTTTCATCGTATGCGAAACTCATGATCGATATGGTGCAGCGCCGCGGATTTGGCCGGCCTCCAGCCTCGGAAAACGAGGGCCGGGGGCTGACGGCTTTGCTCGATGCCGTGTCGGGGAGCCACATCCGCTCGGTCGCGTTCCTGATCGTCTGCGGGTTTCTGTTTTTTCTGCCTGGCTTGTTTCACATCGGGCCGATCGACCGCGACGAGGCCCGTTTCGCGCAGGCCTCCAAGCAGATGGCGGAAACCGGCGATCCGGTCGATATCCGCTTTCAGGACGAGGTCCGTTACAAGAAACCGGTCGGAATCTACTGGCTACAGGCCGGTGTGGTGAAGACCGCCGAGAAGCTCGGCCTGCCACGTCCGGAAATCCGGATCTGGCTGTATCGCGTCCCTTCGTTGTTCGGCGCGATCGGGGCGGTGCTGCTGACCTACTGGACGGCGCTGGCTTTCGTTACCCGGCGGGGCGCCGTGCTGGCGGGCCTTCTGATGTGTGCGTCGGTAATGCTCGGCATCGAGGCGCGGCTTGCGACGACCGACGCGGTGCTGCTCATGACCACGACGACGGTGATGGGCGCGCTGGCGCGGGTTTATCTGTCCTGGCAGCGGGGCGAGGCATTCGAACGGGGCGCGTGGGCATTGCCCGCGATCTTCTGGACCGCGATGGCCGCAAGTGTGCTGGTCAAGGGGCCGCTGATTTTCCTGATCGCGGGCCTCACCATCGCAGCGCTCGGCTTTCTCGACCGCTCGGTGCAATGGCTGCGGCGCCTGCATCCCGTGCCCGGCGTGCTCTGGATGCTGCTCCTGATCCTGCCGTGGTTCGTCGCGATCTATCTGAAATCCGGCGACAGCTTTTTCGTCAACTCGGTCGGCGGCGACATGCTGAGCAAGGTGGCGTCGCCTCAGGAGTCGCATGGGGCACCGCCCGGCCTTTATTTCGTTCTGTTCTGGGTGACGTTCTGGCCCGGTTCGACGCTCGCGGGCGTGGCCGCGCCGGCGGTGTGGCGCGCCCGGCGGGAACCCGGCGCGCAGTTCCTGCTGGCCTGGCTGGTGCCGTCATGGATCGTGTTTGAACTCATCATCACCAAGCTGCCGCATTACGTGCTGCCGATGTATCCGGCGATCGCGATCCTGATCGTCGGAGCGCTGCAAAGTCATGCGCTGTCGCGCTCGGCCTGGATCGTGCGCGGCGCGGCATGGTGGTTCGTGTTTCCCGCCATTGCCTCAGTCGCAGCCGTCGTGCTGGGCATCTCCGTCCTGAAGCAGCCGGTGTTCGCCGCATGGCCGTTCGCCGCCGCCGCCATGGTGTTCGGGCTGTTCGCGTGGTGGATGTACGACGAGGCTCACGCCGAGCGTTCGCTGCTTAATTCGGTGGCTTCCTCGCTCGCACTGAGCGCCTGCGTGTTCGGCATTGTGCTGCCCGCCTTGACGCCGCTGTTTCCAAGCGTGCAGATCGCCAAGGCGCTGCGCAGCGTCGAGTGCAAGGGGCCGCTCGCGGCGGCGGCCGGTTATCAGGAGCCGAGTCTCGTTTTCATGGTCGGCACGCAGACCTTGCTCACCAACGGTTCCGGCGCCGCCGATTTCCTGCAACAGGGAAGCTGCCGCTTCGCACTGGTGGAGTGGCGCGAGGAGAGAGCCTTCGCGCAACGCGCCGATGCGATCGGGCTGCATTACGCCATCGTGACCCGGATCGAGGGCTACAACATCTCGCAAGGACGCGAGGTTTCCGTCGCTGTGTTCAGGTCGGACATCGATGATGAATGACGTGGCCGTGTCGTGTGACACCCCATGAGCATGCTTTCACAAACCCTGATGCTGGCCGGCCGGGGCGTGGCCCGTCTGTTCGAGCCACCCGCGCACTCGCGCCGTTTCGATGCGCGCCGCAGGCTTGCACGCCACTGGCTCTGGACGGTGATGCTGGGCGGCATTGCCATTATTGCGCTGATGGCTCTAGTCGATGCGCCGGAAATCCGTCTGATGCCGCCGCGTGGCACGGCCTCGCTGTGGCCGTTCCGGATCATGACCGATTTCGGCAAATCCGTGTACGTGCTGACGGTCCTCGGCCTCGGCACCTTGCTTGTGTTCCTGTCGAGCGCCTTCATGAAGAATGTGGCGCGGACCAGAATGATCGGACTGTCCCGGCGGCTCGCTTTTCTTTTTCTTGCGGTTCTGGTTCCGGTCGAGGCCGGTGAAGTCCTGAAAGGCATCGTCGGGCGTGGACGCCCGTTCGTCGGCGGCGCGGCGGACGCGTTCCATTACTCCCATTTCGCATGGACCGAGGCCTATGCGAGCTTTCCCTCGGGCCATGCGATCACGGCCTTTGCGCTGGCTTTCGCGCTGGCCTCGCTTGCCCCGAAATGGCGGATCGCGATCTGGGCCTATGCGGCGATCATCGCGATGACCCGGCTGGTCCTGCTGGCGCATCACCCGAGTGACGTGCTGGCGGGGGCGCTGGTCGGCATCCTCGGCGCGATGGCGGTGCGTTACTGGTTCGCCGCGCGTCACCTGATTTTCACGATCGCCCCGGATGGAGCCATCAAGGTGGCGCGGGACGGCCCTGCGGGCGGCTGAAAGGGGTTGCCCGCTGGCGGAACGCCCCATAAAAGGCGCCGGACGTAGCGGGCCATCGTGTAAAAGACCCGCGTCAGATCACAGATCGATGGACCAATGAGCGAAGCATCGTCTCCCACAAATAACGCCGGACCGGCGGTCTCGGTCGTTGTTCCCGTCCGTAACGAAGAAAACAACATCGGGCCGCTGATTGACGAGATCGACACCGCGCTCGGCAAGCAGTGGTCCTACGAGATCATCTATGTCAACGACGGCTCGACGGATGCGACCGGCGAGCGGCTGCTGGAACGCATGAAGGCGCGCAACAATCTGCGCCAGATTCGCCATGAGAAATCCGCCGGTCAGTCGGCCGCCGTGCGCACCGGCGTTCGGGCCGCGCGCGGCAACATCGTGGTGACGCTGGATGGCGACGGACAGAACAACCCCGCGTTTCTCCCGGCGCTGATCCTCGCGATCGAGCAGGGTGAAGGACGCGTCGGACTCGCCGCCGGGCAAAGAGTCGGACGGCAGGATACGGCGTTCAAGAAGTGGCAATCGCGCATCGCCAATGCCGTGCGCAATGCCATCCTTAAAGATGGAACTCGCGACACCGGCTGCGGGTTGAAAGGATTCCGCCGCGAAGTGTTTCTGGCATTGCCTTACTTCGACGGGTTGCATCGCTTCCTGCCCGCGCTGGTCCGGCGCGAGGGATTCGACATCGTTTACGTGGATGTGATCGATCGTCCGCGCCGCTCCGGAGTATCGAACTATGGTTTCTTCGACCGGCTGTGGGTGGGTTTGATGGATCTCGCCGGCGTCTGGTGGTTGATCCGCCGCAAGAAGTCGAAGCCGGTCGCGACCGAGGTGCGTTGATGCTGATCCAGTTCGGTCAGGCGTTTCATGACTACATTTACGATGTGTTCGTCGCCAAGTTCGACTTCTGGCTGGCGTTCGGTCTTGTCGCGCAATTGCTGTTCACCGCGCGGTTTCTGGTGCAGTGGATTTCCAGCGAGCGCGCCGGGCAGAGCGTGGTGCCGATGGCGTTCTGGTTCTTCTCGATGGGCGGCGGCGTGATGACGCTGATTTACGGCATCGCCAAGCGCGAGCCGATCATCATCCTCGGCCAGTCGCTTGCGACGGTGATTTACCTTCGCAACATCATGCTGATCATCAAGAACCGCACGCGCGGATCGAAGACGCTTGAAAACTAAATGTCACTTCGCCGCATTGAACGCGGCGAACCCGTTTTCGAAATCCGCCTTGAGGTCGTCGAGACTTTCCAATCCGATATGCAGTCGCAGCGTGGGGCCGCCGGGCGCCCATGCCGTCGCGGTGCGGTAGTCGCTGCAATCGAACGGGATCACGAGGCTCTCGAAGCCGCCCCATGAATAGCCCATGCCGAACAGCGTCAGCGTGTCGAGCAGCGCATCGACCGCCTTTTGCGGCGCGGGCTTGAGCACGATGCCGAATAGCCCGCTCGCGCCGGTGAAATCCCGCTTCCAGATCGCGTGGCCCGGATCGCTCTCCAGAGCCGGATAGAGCACGCGCGCGACTTCCGGACGTGCCTGGAACCAATGCGCCATCTCCAGTGCCGACGCCTGATGATGCGCGAGCCGCACCTTCAGCGTGCGCAACCCGCGCAAGGCGAGAAACACATCGTCCGGACCGCAGCAGACGCCGAGCAGGCGGATCGCTTCCTTCACCATGGGCCATGCCCTGGCATTGGCCGCGATGGTGCCGAACATGATGTCGGAATGGCCGCCGATATATTTGGTCGCGGCCTGAATGCTGATGTCGACGCCCTGATCGAGCGAACGATGATAGAGCGGCGTCGCCCAGGTGTTGTCGTCGATCACCAGCGCGCCCTTGTCGTGGGCGACAGCGGCGATCGCGGGAATGTCGCTCATCTCGAAGGATTGCGAACCGGGAGCCTCGACCAGCACGGCGCGCGTGTTCGGCTTAAAGAGGCTGGCGATGCCGCCGCCGATCATCGGATCGAAATAGGTCGTCTCGACGCCATAACGCGCGAGCATCCCGTCGCAGAAGCCGCGCGTTGGGCGGTAGGCATTGTCTGTCACCAGCACGTGATCGCCGGATTTGAGAACCGCGAGCAGGGCGGTGGTGATCGCGGCGACGCCGGACGGCGCGAGGCCGACTCCGGCGCAATTGTCGCCTTCGAGCGCCATCAATGCCTGCTGCAATGCCTTGGTGGTCGGGGTGCCGTGACGGCCGTACTGGAATTCGCCGCGATGGGCATGCAAATCCCCGGCGCTCGGATACAGCACCGTCGAGCCTCGCACCACGGGCGGATTGATGAACCCGCGCTGCGCCTCGGTGTCGCGCCCCGCCGTGACGAGGGTGGTGGCGATGCCGTGACGGGATGACGGAGCTGATGGAGTTTTGGGGCCGGATGGTGCTTTCATCGCATGCAATAAGGCGGCAGCGGCCCTAAACGTCAACCCCTGCCGCGTGCGCTGGAATAGCGCTATCCGGGAGATCGGGGAACGGCTGCCGCCGATCCGCTTCAGGGGCCGGATATTGGCCAGCCGCGCGGAGACGTGTATCAGGGACGGGCGCGTTCACAGTCAAAGAGGCCCTTTCATGAAATACGGATGGCTCGGTATCGTGATGACCTCGGTGTTCCTCGGAAGCCTTGCGCCGGCGAACGCGCAGGCGACGCTCAAGGCCGTTCAGGAACGAGGGGTCCTGAGCTGTGGCGTAAGCCAGGGGTTGCCCGGATTTTCCGCGCCGGACGACACCGGCAAATGGAGCGGCCTCGATGTCGATTTCTGCCGCGCGCTGGCCGCCGTCACATTGAACGATCCGCTCAAGGTGAAGTTCGTGCCGCTCTCCGCGAAGGACCGCTTCACCGCGCTGCAATCCAGCGAGATCGACGTGCTGTCGCGCAACACCACATGGAGCCTGTCGCGCGACACCTCGCTCGGCCTGAATTTCACGGCCGTGATGTATTACGACGGGCAGGGCTTCCTCGTTCGCAAGGCGTTGAAGGTGAATTCGGCGCTGGAACTGAACGGCGCGTCCGTGTGCGTGCAGACCGGCACTACCAACGAGCAGAACCTCGCCGATTATTTCCGCGCCAACAACATGAAGTATGAGGTGGTCGCGTTTGCGACGGCGGATGAAACCATCAAGGCCTACGAATCCGGCCGCTGCGACGTGTTCACGTCAGACGTGTCGCAGCTTTATGCCGAACGCCTGAAGCTCACGGTGCCGGACGATCATGTGGTGCTGCCCGAGATCATTTCCAAGGAACCGCTCGGCCCGGTGGTTCGCCACGGCGACGACCAGTGGTTCGACATTGTGAAGTGGACACTGTTTGCGATGATCAACGCCGAGGAGCTGAACGTCACGCAGAAGAACGTCGGCGAAATGCTCAAGTCGAACAAGCCCGAGATCGCGCGTCTGCTCGGCACGGACGGCAATCTCGGCGAACAGCTTGGCCTGACCAAAGACTGGGTGGTGCGGATCGTGAAGGCGGTCGGCAATTACGGTGAATCGTTCGACCGCAATGTCGGCGCAGGCTCCAAGCTGCGTATTTCGCGCGGCCTCAACAAGCTCTGGAACCAGGGCGGCATCCAGTACGCGCCGCCGATCCGCTGATCGCGGGTATAACGATGGCAACCGCGCCGCGCCGGCCTCCGTTTCGCCCTCTGACGCGCCTGTGGCGCGCGTTGTCGGGCGGCACGGGCTGGAAGGGCATCGCGGGGCAACTGGCATTCGCGGGTTTGCTCGCGTGGCTTGCATTCGACATCGTCACCAACGCGCAGGACAACCTGCGGGCACAGCACATCGCATCCGGCTTCGGCTTTCTGTCGGGGACGGCGGGATTCAGCGTCAACCAGGCGCTGATCCGCTATTCGGAAGCCGACACCTATCTGCGTGTGTTTGAAGTCGGCCTTTTGAATACGCTGCTCGTGTCTATCCTCGGCATCGTGTTCGCCACGATAATCGGCTTCGCCGTGGCATTGGGGCGATTGTCGCCGAACTGGCTGCTGGCGCGGTTGTCCGGCGGTTATGTCGAGATCATCCGCAACCTGCCGCTCTTGTTCCAGTTGCTGTTCTGGTACCTCGCGGTGCTGGCGACTCTGCCGAACCCGCGCCAGAGCTTGTCGGTATTCGGCCTCGCATTCCTCAACAATCGCGGATTCGTCGTGCCGCATGTGGTGCCGCAACAGGGCGCCGGCGTATTCGTCGTCGCCTTCCTCGCGGCGATTGCGGCCTCGCTTGTGATGACAGCGTATGCGCGCCGGCGGCTTTACAGGTACGGCGAGCGGTTGCGGGTGTGGCCGTTCGCGCTGGCGCTGCTGGCTGGCCTGCCGCTCCTCAGCCTCATCCTGTTCGGCGCTCCGGCGTCGTTCGATCTGCCGGTGCTGCGCGGATTCAATTTCGCGGGCGGCACGCGGGTGACGCCCGAATTCGTCGCGCTGACGATCGCGCTCTCGACCTACACCGCGGCCTTCATCGCCGAGATCGTGCGCGGCGGATTGCTCGCCGTGCCGAAAGGGCAGATGGAGGCGGGTGCGTCGCTCGGCCTGTCGCGGCCCGCGATCCTGCGGCTCGTCATCATCCCGCAGGCGATGCGGCTGATCCTGCCGCCGCTGACAAACCAGTATCTCAACCTGACCAAGAATTCCTCGCTCGCGGTCGCGATCGGCTATCCCGACCTGTTCTCGGTGTTCGCCGGAACGACCCTGAGCCAGACCGGGCAGGCGGTCGAGATCATCGCGATGACGATGGCTGTCTATCTCGCGATCTCGCTGGTCACGAGCGCCCTCATGAATCTTTACGGCTGGCGCATCGCGAGGGGCCAACCAGCATGAACGGGAGCGAAGCCACCTTCGTCCGCAAGACGCTGGCACCGGCACGCAAGGCGCCGGTCGTCACCACGGGATTTATCGGTCTCCTGCGCACGCGGCTGTTCAATTCGCCACTCAACATCGCGCTGACGTTTGCAAGCATGGCGCTCGCGTGGCTCATCCTTGAGCCGACGATCCGTTTCCTGCTCGTTGATGCGGTATGGACGGGAGCAGACCGTACCGCGTGTCTTGCGGACAAAACAGGTCATCCGGTCGGCGCGTGCTGGCCGTTCATCCAGGCGAAGTTCACGCAATTGATCTACGGCTTCTATCCCGAGGATCAGCGCTGGCGCGCCAATTTGACATTCGGACTCGCGGCACTTCTGCTGGCGCCGCTGCTGGTGCCGAAAATTCACGGCAAGATACTCAATGCCGCGCTGTTCTTCATCGCCTTTCCCTTCCTCGCATTCTTCCTGCTGCGCGGCGGCGGCCTCAATGGCTTCGCTTTCTACTGGCTGGCCGAACTGTTCGGCGCGGCATGGAAGCCTTCGCTGACACGGTTCTGGCTCGACTTCAGTCTGACGACGACCGTGGTGACGGCCGCCGTCATCGCATTGTGGGGCGGGTGGCGGAACGGACGCCGCGCCGGGTTGTCGAGCGCGCTGACATTCGCCGGAATCGCTCTCGTGATCGAGACGTTGCATCTCGACCGGGGCGGCTTGCCGGCTGTCGATACGCGGCAATGGGGCGGCTTGCTGGTGACGCTTGTGGTGTCGATCACCGGAATCGTCGCCTCGATGCCGGTCGGAATCGCACTCGCGCTGGGCCGCACCTCGCGCATTCCGCTGCTGCGTATTTTCTCTGTGGCATTCATCGAGTTCTGGCGCGGCGTGCCGCTGATCACGGTGCTGTTCTTCGCGACCTACATGCTGCCGCTGTTCCTGCCGGGCGACTTCACCATCGACGCACTGGTGCGCGTACTGGTCGGTATCGCGCTGTTCGCGGGCGCCTACAATGCCGAAGTGATCCGTGGCGGACTGCTCGCGATCCCGCGCGGCCAGCGCGAGGCGGCCAATGCACTCGGCCTGTCGTACTGGAAGACCACGGGCCTGATCGTGCTGCCGCAGGCGTTGCGCCATGTGATCCCGGCTCTGGTCAACAGTTTCATCGCCCTGTTCAAGGACACCACGCTGGTGCTGATCGTCGCGCTGTTCGATCTGCTCGGCCAGTTGCGCGCCGCCTTCGCAGACCCGACATGGGCGACGCCGACGACGCTGTTCACCGGATTTGCCTTCACCGGCATTATTTACTGGGTGGGCTGTTTTGCGATGTCGCGCTATTCGCTGTTTGTCGAGCGGCGTCTCAATGCGCACCGCCAGACCTGATATGGACAATTGCATGGTTGCCGATCCCATCATCCGCATCGAGGGTCTGAACAAGTGGTTCGGCGATTTTCACGTGCTGCGCGACATCGACCTTGCCGTGGCGCGCAAGGAGCGGATCGTAATCTGCGGTCCATCCGGCTCCGGCAAATCGACGCTGATCCGCTGCATCAATGCGCTGGAGGAGTTTCAGGAAGGCAGGATCATCGTTGATGGCATCGAACTCGGCCCCAATCTCAAGCGTGTCGATGACGTGCGCCGCGAGATCGGCATGGTGTTCCAGAGCTTCAACCTGTTTCCGCATCTGACGGTTCTTGAGAACTGCACGCTGGCGCCGATCTGGGTGCGCAGCATGCCGAAGAAGGACGCCGAAGCAGCGGCGATGAAATATCTCGAACGTGTGCGGATACCCGAGCAGGCCAATAAATATCCCGGCCAGATTTCAGGCGGCCAGCAGCAGCGCGTCGCGATCGCGCGCGCGCTGACCATGAACCCGAAGGTGATGCTGTTCGACGAGCCGACATCGGCGCTCGATCCCGAGATGGTCAAGGAGGTGCTCGACACCATCATGGATCTCGCCAATGACGGCATGACCATGATCGTGGTGACGCACGAAATGGGTTTCGCGCGCGAGGTCGCCAACCGCGTGGCGTTCATGGATGCGGGGCAGGTGATCGAGGTCAACACGCCTGACGAATTCTTCGGCCACCCGAAGCACGAGCGAACCCGGCTGTTTCTCAGCCAGATACTGCGCTGAACTGCAAACCTCGCTTTCACCTGCAAAGCGCAAGCGATTCGCGCTCCGTGTCTCGTTCATGTCGTAACGCGTGATATCGCGCTCGGACTGGCAAGTAGCTTTGCTGCGGCGTCACCGGATTGCCGGTGTGAAGACGATATATGTTTCTTCGTCTGTCCGGATGCCCTGAAAACCTCCCGAAAAACCTCATTTCCCGCGTGAGCGCCAAAACCGGCACGGCCCTTGCTTTCGTTTCCCCAAAACAAGAACAGGCCGGATCGAATGTGATCCCGGCCGCGAGGAAGCGAACTGTGGTCCAATGGAGATTGATATAAAGAGAATTTATTTCGGGGCAGGAATTGCGTGTCTGCTGTCGGCTTTCGGAGGTTCGGCCAGCCCCGCCGCCGCCGCAGATCTGGCGTACAAGGCGAAGCCTCCTGTCGAGATCTACGAGCAGAATCCCTGGATGATTCGTGTGCGTGCGATTACCGTGGTGCCGGATGCTTCCGCGAACCTGGGTATCGCGGGGGCATCGGTCGACGTCAGCAAGTCGGTCATGCCCGAGCTTGACGTCACTTACTTCTTTACCAAGAACATCGCCCTTGAAGTTGTGGCGGCCTTCTCGCCCCATTCGGTGACCGGCACCGGAACCATCGAGCCTCTCGGCAAGCTGATGCACACGCTTCTGCTGCCGCCAGTCGCGACGTTGCAATATCACTTCACCGATTTCGGCGCGTTCAAGCCGTATATCGGCGTCGGCGTGAACTATACCTGGTTCCTCGATCAAAGCCTGAAGCAACCGGCACTCGTGACCGGCCACATCAGCAATTCAGTCGGCGTGGTCGGCAATGTCGGCTTCGACTACATGATCGACCGCCACTGGGGTCTCAATCTCGATCTCAAATACGTCGATATGCAGCCGAACGTGAGCTTCAACAATGGCGCCATCACCGGAAAGGTGAAGATCAATCCGTGGATCGTCGGCACGGGCGTGACTTACAAGTTCTGAGCGTTGCTGCGATCGGTGCGTGCTGCCCGGGCGGGCGAGCGTGCCGGAAGCCGCAAACGGATGGCCGGACTTGTGCCGGCCATCCTATTCTAACCGCGCCTTGCGAAAATCGTCGCGCGGAAGGAGCTTAAACCTTCTCGTAGGGGACGCTAATGCTGGTTTTGCGCTCCAGCCATTCCGGCACCGGCAGATGCTTCGCGCGCATGAAGTCCGGATTGAACAGCTTGGACTGATAGCGCGTGCCGTAGTCGCACAGCACCGTCACGATCGTGTGGCCCGGCCCCATTTCCTTCGCCATGCGGATCGCGCCGGCGACGTTGATGCCTGAAGATCCGCCAAGGCACAGACCCTCATGCTCCAGCAGATCGAACACGACCGGCACGGCTTCCTCGTCGGGGATCTGATAGGCACGATCGACCGGCGCACCTTCGAGGTTCGCGGTGATGCGGCTTTGTCCGATGCCCTCGGTGATCGAGGAGCCTTCGGCCTTGAGCACGCCCGTGGTGTAATAGCTGTAGAGCGACGCGCCCATCGGATCGGCGATACCGATCTGTATCTTTGAATTCTTCGCCTTCAGCCCGATGCCAACGCCCGCGAGCGTGCCGCCGCTGCCGACAGAGCAGACGAAGCCATCGACCTTGCCGCCCGTCTGTTCCCAGATTTCCGGAGCGGTGGTGTCGATGTGCGCCTGCCGGTTGGCGACATTGTCGAACTGGTTGGCCCACACAGCGCCGTTCGGCTCGGACTTCGCGACCTGCTCGGCAAGGCGGCCGGACAGGCGGACGTAATTGTTCGGATTGGAATAGGGCGCGGCCGGCACCTCGACGAGCTGTGCGCCGCACAGCCGCAGCATGTCCTTCTTTTCCTGACTCTGCGTCTCGGGGATCACGATGATGGTGCGAAAGCCGAGCGCGTTGGCGACGAGTGCTATTCCGATGCCGGTGTTGCCCGCGGTGCCTTCGACGATCACGCCGCCGGGCTTCAGCGTGCCGCGCGCGATGGCGTCCCGGATAATGAAAAGCGCCGCGCGATCCTTGACCGACTGGCCGGGATTCATGAATTCGGCCTTGCCGAGAATGTTGCACCCGGTCTCTTCCGAGGCGTGCTTGAGCTTGATGAGCGGCGTGTTGCCGATGGCCTCGATAACGTCTTGACGAATTTGCATGGGACCGCAACGGGAGGAATGAGGATGCGGTCAACCTAGTCGCCGCCATGCGGCTCGACAAGCCTGCGGATGGACAGGCTGCGTTGCGCGGTTAATGTTTGCCGCTACTCCTTCGCAAGGACAACCTGCCGCACGTCGATGTTGCCCGACAGAAAGCCAGCCTCGCAGTAGGCGAGATAATATTCCCACAGCCGCCGGAATCGCTCGTCGAAACCGAGCGGAATCAGCTTCGGCCACGCGGCGCGAAAATTGTCGCGCCAGGTCGCAAGCGTCCGGGCATAGTCCTCGCCAAAAATCCGCTCGCGGATCACGGGTACCCCGAACTTCTCGCCGAACCGTTTCAGAACGCCGGGCGAGGGCAGCATGCCGCCCGGAAACACGTATCGCTGGATGAAATCGACCTCTGTACGGTAAGTCTGGAAGAACTGGTCCTGTATCGTGATCGCCTGAATGCCGATCAGGCCACCCGGCTTCAGCCGGTCGCGCAATTGCGAGAAATACTGCGGCCAGAACTGCTCGCCGACCGCCTCGATCATTTCGATCGAGACGATACGGTCGTACGATCCGCGCTCGTCGCGGTAATCCTGAAAACGGATATCCACTCTATCGCCAAGTCCGGCTCTGGCGATCCGCGCCCGGGCGAAATCGCGCTGTTCGGCACTGATCGTCAGGCCGACGACTTTCGCACCGCAATGCGCGGCGGCATATTCGGCGAAACCGCCCCAGCCGCAGCCGATTTCAAGCAACTCGTGGCCGGGTTGCAGGTCGATAGCTTCGGCCAACCGCCGGTATTTGTTCTGCTGCGCGGCGGTGAGGTCCCTTGTGTCCGGCTCGAACAGCGCGGACGAGTAGGTCATGGTCGGATCGAGCCATGCCGAATAGAACTCATTGCCGATATCGTAGTGAGCGAAGATGTTGCGCTTCGCCTGCCGCCTTGTGTTGCGGTTGAGCCAGTGGCGGACGTGCTGGAGGAAGCGGGTCACGGGGCGGTCGGATAACATCGCGCCGCTCAGATCGTGGTTGACGCAGAACACGTAGAGAAACTGCGTCAGGTTCGGCGTGTCCCATTCCCGCCGTAAATAGCTTTCGGCGATGCCGATGTCTCCGGCGCGCAGGAAGCGCCAGCCGAACCTGTAGTCGTTGATCGTCATGGCGGCCGACGGACCGTCCTCGATTCCGCCGCAGCGCAAAATACGTCCGTCGGGCAGGGTGATGTCGAGGGAGCCACGTCTGAGCCGGGCTGCGAAGCCGAGCGCGAGGCGTGCCATGCGGGGGATGCCTTGAAGAAGCGTGTCGATATTGGCGGGTGTGAGAGCCGTCGGTTCAGACACTGCATGGTTCATTTTATCCCGCGTCCTCCATCTCGAAACATGGATGTCGTGGCGGGAACCACTGCGGTCAGGAGCGAAGCATCTGAACACGCAGACGATCCCGGCGATCAATTCATCGCGAAATCAGCCTCGCTCCTTTGGGCGGCGGACGCAAGAGGCTCCCGGCGATTCGGGCGGACCTCGGCGGTAGGAGCGTAGTTGCAGCCCTGCGTTTTGCGGGCCGTTCACGAGGATGAACAGAGGCAAGATTTCCGGCCTGTAATCTTCGGCGGCACAAAGGGCTGAATCGCGTGGGCTATCAGTCACAATCCAATGAAATCTTGCGAGAATCTACAAATTCCAGGGTCCCTGTAAGAGACCTCCACGCCGTTTCCGGGCATAACGTGAATCGAACCAATGGCCGTCCCACAATCTGGATTTGGCATCGGTTCGGCCACGATGGCCATGGCAGAGGATGCGACAACTGGCGCCGGGTTTCAGAGTTCTGGGTTGGGGCGATGCGCTGTCGGCGCACGCGCTGCGGGCCTGCGCGATTTTCACGGCGGCGCTGCTTCTGCCCGGCTGCATCCTGAAGCAGGACCTGCCGGACCCCGCGTTCGATATTCCCGCCGCGTATCAGAAGGACACGACGCCCCGGAAACAGGATGCGCCGCCAGCGCTCGACTGGTGGCGCGGCTTCCGCTCACCGGAACTGACCGCGCTGATGGAGGAGACCCAGCGGGTCAACCTCGACATCGCGGCCGCGACCGCGCGCATCCTTCAGGCCGACGCACTGGCACGGACAGCGGGTGCTGCGTTGCTGCCGACGCTCGACGCCAACGCATCCGCCACGCGCTCCAAATCTTCGTCAGGCTTTCTCAACAACGGCACCGCCGCCTCGCGCGGCACGATCAACACCTATTCGACCTCGCTCAGCGCGAGCTACGAAGTCGATTTGTGGGCCAAGAACCGCGACGCGCTGCTCGCAGCCGAAAAAACAGCCGACGCCAACCGTTTCGATCGCGACACCGTGGCGCTCACATCGATGGTGAGCGTGGCCAACGCCTATTTCCAGGTGCTCGCCGCGCAGGGCCGGATCGCCACCGCGCAGCGCAATATCGCCAGCGCCCAGCGCATCTACGATGCGATCAAGGCCCGTGTCGATGCGGGCACGGGTTCCGACCTCGATCTTGCGCAGCAGGAAAGCCTGCTCGCCAACCAGCGAGCGTCCGTGCCGCCGCTGCGCCAGACGCTGACGCAGAACATCAACATTCTGGCGACGCTGGTGGCGCGGCCGCCCGAACGTGTTCACATCAGTGGCGGCTCGCTCGCCCGCATTTCGGCGCCGCGCGTCACGCCCGGATTACCATCGGAACTTCTCACCCAGCGCCCCGACATCCGCCGTCAGGAAGCGCAGCTTGCCTCCGCGACCGCCAATGTCGGCAGCGCGCGGGCGCAGTTCTTTCCGAGCATCCAGTTGACCGGGCAGGGCGGCTACCAAAGCTCCGCGCTCTCGGCCCTGTTCATGCCGCAATCGGCCTTCTTCAGTCTTGCGGCGGGCCTGACGCAGCCGATCTTCGATGCGGGCCGCATCCAGGCCAATTTCGATCTGACCAAGGCACAGCAGGACGAGTTGTTGCAGACCTATCGCAAGACGGTGATCTCGGCGTTCTCCGATGTCGACACCGCGCTCGACGCCATCAAGCAGACCGCTAACCGCCTGCGGCTACAGCGTATCGTCGTAAAATCGTCCCGGCGGGCGTTTGAACTGTCGGAAAAACAATTGCAGGCGGGCACCGCCGATATCGTCACCGTGTTAAACACGCAGCAGACTCTGTTCACCGCGGAGGACACCTTGCAGCAGGCGCAACTGGCGTGGCTGCAAGCCTATGTCAGCCTGTTTTCAGCCCTCGGGGGCGGATGGGAGCCAAAGACAGTGTTGAGCACAATGGAGCCCGCGCATGCTCTTTAAGCCAGGCGAGGACGGCAAGGTGGGCGAAGGCGTGGCGCGGATCGCCGCCGGTGCACGGCGGCGCACGGTATCGCTGTTCATCGGCCTCGTGATCGTGGCCGGACTCGGCTGGCTCGCCTGGTCGTATTTTTTCAGCGGAAGCAATGTAGCGCGCACGCGGCCGGATATGGCCGTGCCGGTGTTGGCCGCGACACCGAAGGTCGAGGACGTGCCGGTCTATCTCGATGGCGTCGGCCAGGTGCGGGCGCTCAACACCGTGACGGTACGCGCACAGGTGGACGGCAAGCTGCTGAAGGTGAATTTCGTCGAAGGTCAGGACGTCAAGGCGGGCGACGTGCTCGCCGAGATCGATCCCGTGATCTATCAGGCGCAATACGATCAGGCCGTCGCCAAAAAGGCGCAGGACGAAGCGCAGCTTGCCAATGCGCGGATCGATTTGAAGCGTTACGAGCAACTCGCTGCTTCAAAGGCCGGTTCCGCGCAGCAGGCCGATACGCAAAAGGCGACGGTCGCCCAACTCGAGGCGGTGGTGCGCTCCGATCAGGCCGCCATCGACAACGCGCAGGCGACGCTTGGCTATACCAAGATCGTCGCGCCGCTGTCGGGCCGCACAGGTCTGCGTCAGGTCGATCCGGGCAACATCGTCCATGCCTCCGACACCACGGGCGTCGTGGTGCTGACGCAGTTGCAGCCGATCGCGGTGCAGTTCAGCCTGCCGCAGCAGGAGATCAACCGCGTCAACGCGGCGTCCGCGAAGGGCACGCTCGCCGTCGATGTGTTCGGCAATGACGGGCGCACCGTCGCCGATACCGGCACGATGCGCACCATCGACAATCAGGTCGATCCGGCCACCGGCACGGTGAAAGTGAAGGCCGAATTCCCGAACCCGAACCACCAGCTCTGGCCGGGACAGTTCGTCAACGTCCGCCTCAAGGTCGAGGTCCTGCCGAAGGCGCTGACGGTGCCGACAGCGGCCGTGCAGCGCGGACCGTCGGGCACGTTCAGCTATGTGATCGGTGAGAACAACATCGTCACCGCCAAGGCTGTCACCGTGACCCAGCAGGACGAAACCACGGCCGTCATCGCCAGCGGCCTGACGCCGGCCGACAAGGTGGTCACGACCGGCTTCGCCAACCTCTCGGACGGCTCGAAGGTGGCGATCGGCACCAACGACAACACGCCGACGCAGGATCTTGCGCCGCGTAAACGGGAACAAAAGGGCGGGCAGGGCGGCGGACGGCGTTCGCGATAAAGGGTGGAAATGAGCGTTTCCGAACCATTCATCCGCAGGCCGATTGCAACCTCGCTGCTCGGGCTCGCGCTCCTGATCGGCGGCGCGCTCGGCTACTGGTCGCTTCCGGTGTCCTCGCTGCCGCAGGTCGATTTTCCGACCGTGCAGGTGACGACGCAACTGCCGGGCGCGAGCCCCGATGTCGCCGCCTCGCTGATTACCGCGCCGCTTGAACGCCAGCTCGGGCAAATTCCCTCGCTGTCGTCGATGACCTCGACGAGTTCGTTCGGCGTCAGCCAGATCTCGCTGCAATTCGATCTCAACCGCGACATCGACGGCGCGACGCAGGACGTTCAGGCCGCGATCAATGCCGCCAACGGCGTGCTGCCGAAAAACCTGCCGTATCCGCCGACCTACGCCAAGGTCAATCCGGCGGACGCGCCGGTGATGACGCTGGCGCTGACTTCCGACACCATTTCGGTGCGCGCGATGAGCGACCTTGCGGATTCGCTGATGGCGCAACGGCTCGCGCAGATCAGCGGCGTCGGGCGCGTCTCCGTGCTTGGGGGGCTGAAGCCCGCCGTGCGGGTGCAGGCCGATCTTGCGCGCCTCGCCGCCTACGGTCTCGGCATGGAGGATTTGCGCACCGCCATCGTGGGCGCGAACGTCTCAGGCCCGAAAGGCTCGCTCGACGGCAAGCAGCAATCCTACACCATCGCCGCCAACGATCAGTTGAGTACCGCGGATCAGTACCGCGACGTTGTTATCGCCTATCGCAACAATGCGCCGGTGACCGTCGGCGACGTGTCACAGCTCATCGACGGGCTGGAGAACGACAAGACCGGCGGCTGGTACAAGAACAAGCCCGCCGTCATCATCGAAATCCAGCGCCAGCCCGGCGCCAACGTCATCGACGTGGTGCAGCAGATCCGCGCGGAGATTCCGAAACTCCAGCAAGCGATCCCCGCTGGCGTGAACCTCACCATCGTCAGCGATCGCACCGTGACCATTCGCGCCTCGGTCCATGACGTGCAGTTCACGCTCATCCTCAGCGTCATTCTGGTGACGCTGGTAGTGTTGCTGTTCCTGCGCTCGATCCGCGCGACCATCATCGCGGGCGTGGCGCTGCCGCTGTCGCTGATCACCAGTTTCGGCATCATGTGGTTCGCGGGCTTCAGCCTCGATAATTTATCCTTGATGGCGCTGACGATCGGCACGGGGTTCGTGGTCGACGACGCTATCGTGATGATCGAGAACATCGTCCGACACATGGAAGGCGGCGAGACCGCGATGGAAGCGGCGCTGCGCGGCGCGCGCGAGATCGGATTCACCGTGATCTCGCTCACCGTGTCGCTGATCGCGGTGTTCATACCGCTCCTGTTCATGTCGGGCCTTGTGGGACGCATGTTCCGCGAGTTCGCGCTGACGCTGACGATCGCGGTCGTCACCTCCGCCATCGTCTCGCTGACGCTGACGCCGATGATGTGTTCGCGGCTATTGAAGCGCCACGGCGAGGAATGGGAAATTCCTGGACTGCGCGCCATCAGCGACTTCATTGACCGCACGGTGGAATTCTATCACCGCACCTTGCTGGTCGTGCTGCGGCACCAGCGGCTGACGCTGGTCGTAACGCTGCTGACCGTGGTGGCGACGACGGTGCTCTACATGATCGCGCCGAAGGGCTTTCTGCCGCTTCAGGACACCGCGTCCATCGTCGCGGTGACCGAGGCTGGGCAGGACGTCTCCTTTGCCGAGATGCAGAACCGGCAGACGGCGGTCGCCAAGATTATTGAGGCAGATGCCGATGTAACCGGGCTCGTTTCCACCATCGGCGCGGGATCGGTGAATCCGACGCCCAATGTCGGGCGCATCACCATCAACCTGAAGCCGCGCGACGAGCGCAAGGCCGATGTCTCGGGCGTTATCGAGCGGCTGAAACAGCGTGTCGCCTCGATCCCCGGCATTTCCGTCTATTTCCAGCCGGTGCAGGACATCCAGATCAGCACCAAATCGAGCCGGTCACAGTATCAGTACACGCTGACCGGCACCGACCGCGACGAAGTCGTGAAATGGTCGAATGCGCTGGTGCAGGAGATGCGCCGGAATTCGCTGTTCCGTGATGTGTCGTCGGAGGCGCAGGAGGGCGGCCTGCGCGCGGCGCTCAGCGTGGACCGCCAGCGCGCGGGGCAGCTCGGCGTCTCGTTGCAGGCTGTCAACGATACGCTGAACGACGCTTTCAGCCAGCGGCAGATTTCAACCATCTACGGCCAGGCCAACCAATATCGCGTGGTGCTGGAGGCGATGCCGGAGGATCAGCGCGATCCGAATATCCTGTCGAAGCTGTATGTGCCGGGGGCTGCGAGCACGACCGGCGCGGGCACCTCGCAGGTGCCGATCTCGGCGGTCGCGACCCTGACGCGAACCACAGCACCGCTGTCGATCTCGCATCAGGCGCAGTTCCCCGCCGTGTCGCTGAGTTTCAACCTCGCCCCCGGCGAGGCGCTCGGCGATGCCGTCAACGCCCTGCACAAAATCGAGAAGCAGATCGGCATGCCGGGCAACATCACCGGCCTCTATTCGGGAGACGCGGCGGAATTCTCGCGTTCGCTCTCGGGCCAGCCCTGGCTGATCCTCGCCGCCATCGTCACGATCTATATCGTGCTCGGCGTTTTGTACGAGAGCTACATCCACCCGATCACCATTCTCTCGACGCTGCCGTCGGCCGGCGTCGGCGCCATCCTTGCGTTGATTCTCACCGGACAGGATCTGTCCGTGATCGGCCTGATCGGCATCATCCTGCTGATGGGCATCGTCAAGAAGAATGCGATCATGATGATCGACTTCGCGCTGGAGGCGGAGCGGCATGAAGGGCGCACGCCATATGACGCCATCGTTCAGGCCTGCCTGCTGCGTTTCCGCCCGATCATGATGACCACGCTGGCCGCCTTGTTCGGCGCGTTGCCGCTGGCGCTCGAAACCGGCACCGGCTCGGAACTGCGCTTTCCGCTCGGCGTGTCGATCATCGGCGGTCTGATCGTCAGCCAGATCCTTACGCTCTATACGACGCCGGTGATCTATCTCGCGCTCGACCGCATCAACCGGCGTCTCGAAAGCGCCGTGCCGCCTGCGGACAATTATCCGTCGCCTCCGGTTGCCGGCGCGACGGAAGGCATGCAGTAAATGTCGATCTCGGAACCCTTCATCCGCAGGCCGGTCGGCACCACGCTGCTGGCAATCGGGTTGTTCCTTGTCGGCGCGGTCGCCTATGTGAACCTCCCGGTCGCGAGCATTCCCAACGTGGACTTTCCGATGATCCGCGTGTCGGCCTCGCGGCCCGGCGCCGATCCCTCGGTGATGGCCGCAACCGTTGCCGCACCTCTGGAGCGCAAGCTCGGCGAAATCGCGGGCGTCGATCAGATTACCTCGTCGAGTTCGCTCGGCTCGACCAGCATCCAGATGCAGTTCGCCATTGGACGCAGCATCGACAAGGCCGCGCGTGACGTGCAGGCGGCGATCAACGCTTCGCTGGCGGATCTGCCGACCGACTTGCCTTCGCTGCCGAATTTCCGCAAGGCGAACACGGCGGGGATGCCGGTCTTCATTATCGCGCTGACATCCAAGACAATGTCGTCAAGCGCGATCTATGACATCGCAGACACGGTCGTGGCGCAAAGGATTGCACAGGTCCAGGGCGTGGGCGAGGTGACCGTGAGCGGCGCCGACCAGCCCGCGGTCCGGGTGCAGATGAATCCCGTGCTGCTCGCCAATGCCGGGATCTCCACCGACAGCGTGCGCACCGCCATCGTCAACGCCAACGCCTTCGGCCCGATCGGGATGTTCAACGGTCATCGGCAGGGCGAAACGCTCGGCCTCAATCCGCAGATGCGCACCGCGGCGGAACTGAAGAACATCGTTATCAAATCCTCGAACGGAAATTTCATCCGTCTGTCGGATGTCGCCAACGTCGTCGATGCGACGCGCTCCAGCCGCTCGATCGCATGGTTTAACAAGCAGCCCGCGGTGCTGTTGCAGATCACCAAGCAGAGCGACGCCAACGTGATCGAGACGGTGGACCGGATCAGGGCGCTGCTACCGCAACTCAAGCAATGGATTCCGGCGGGCGTCGAAATCTCGACGCTGACCGACCGCACCGGCACCATCCGCGCCAGCGTCGATGACATGCAATGGACGCTGGGCGCGACCGCGATCCTGGTGATGGCGGTGGTCTTCATCTTCCTGCGCCGCATGGTGCCGACGATAGCGGCCGGCATCTCGGTGCCGCTGGCGCTGGCAGGCACCTGCGCCGGAATGTGGGCGGCAGGATTTTCGATCGACAACCTGTCGCTGATGGCGCTCGCGATTTCGATCGGCTTCGTCGTCGACGACGCCATCGTCATGATCGAGAACATGTACCGCAATCTGGAGCAGGGCATGTCGCCCCCGCGCGCGGCGCTGGAAGGCGCCAAGCAGATCGGGTTCACGGTGCTGTCGATCAGCCTGTCGCTGGTCGCCGCCTTCACGCCATTGATCTTCATGGACGGCATCGTCGGGCGGCTGTTGCGTGAATTCTCATTGACGCTGGTGTTCGCCATCGCCGTCTCGACCGTGGTGTCGCTGACGGTGACGCCGATGATCTGCGCGCAGTACATCAAACACGCGCACTCCGAAAAGGAAACCCGCTTCGACAGGATCGTCGAGGGCTTCCTGTCGCGGATATTGGTGTTCTACGAGCGCACCCTGAAGGTCGTGCTGCGGGTACCGGTCGTGACGATCGTGGTGTTCTTCGCCACCATCGCGCTGACCGTCGTGCTGTTCGCAAAACTGCCGAAGGGTTATTTCCCGACCGACGACAGCGGTTTCATTTTCGGATCGACGCGGGCGTCCGCCGACATCTCGTTCCAGGCGATGCTCGGCCTGCAACAGCGCGTCGCCGATACCGTGATGGCCGATCCGGCCGTCGCCAGCATCGGCTCGACGCTCGGAGGCAGCTCGTTCGCGGGCGGCTCGAACCGCGGCACGATGTTCATCTCATTAAAATCACCGGAGGAGCGGGGCGGCCTCAGCACCTCGCTGGTGATCGACAGGCTGCGCCGCGAACTCGGGAAAATTCCGGGAATCCGGCTGTTCATGGTCGCCGCGCAGGATATCCGCGCGGGCGGGCGGCAGAGCGATTCCAACTACCAGTACACACTCTCCAGTGCCGATCTCGATCTGCTGCAAAAATGGGGACCGCTGATCGCCAAGCGAATGGAGACGGTGGAGGGCATCACCGACATCTCCAGCGATTCCGATCCGGGCGGGCTACAACTCAACCTCAAGATCGACCGCAAGATGGCGGCGAGCGTCGGCGCGGACATTCAGGACATCGACAACGCGCTGAACAACGCTTTCGCCCAACGGCAGATTTCCTATATCTACACCCAGCGCAACCAGTACCAGATCGTACTGGAGGTCGATCCGCATTTTCAGGATGACCCGGCCGACCTCGCGCATATCTATGTCGCGGGCGCCAACAACACGCAGATTCCGCTATCGGCGCTTGTTCATTACAGCCGCGGCCTCGCACCGCTCGCCGTGCGCCATACGGGTTCGTTCCCCTCGACCACGGTCTCGTTCAATACGCTGCCCAATGTGCCGCTGGAAACCGCAACGGCAAACATTCGTCAGGCTATCGCGGAACTGCATATGCCGGAGGGCATTCGCGGCACCTTCGAGGGCAACGCCGCCGATAGCCAGAAGACCGCCAGCCATCAGCCGCTTTTGATTCTCGGCGCGCTGGTTGCGGTCTATATCGTGCTCGGCGTGCTGTATGAGAGCCTTGCGCACCCGCTCACGATTATCTCGACGCTGCCGCCCGCGGGGCTGGGCGCGCTGCTGGCGCTGCTTATCACCGGGCTGCCGCTTACCGTGATCGCCTTTGTCGGCATCATTCTCCTGATCGGCATCGTCAAGAAGAACGGCATCATGATCGTGGATTTCGCGCTGGAAGGCGAACGGCAGCACGGCATGAATTCGCATGACGCGATTTTTGCAGCAAGCCTCGCGCGATTCCGTCCCATCATCATGACGACGATGGCGGCCTTGCTCGCCGCCGTGCCGCTCGTGGTCGCGACCGGCCCCGGCACCGAACTGCGGCGGCCGCTCGGCGTCACCATCATCGGCGGCCTGATCGTATCGCAGATCCTCACGCTCTATACGACGCCCGTGATCTATCTTCTGATCGACCGCGCGCGCCTGTGGGTGCGCGGCAAATTCTCTCCCGGCCCAAGCGCGGTGCCGGCGGAATAGGGCCTCTGCCGGGGCAAGTTGCTGCATGGAAGCAGGGCGCGTATAGCGAGGCATGTCCGAGATCATCACGACACCGCCCACCGAAGACATTCCCGAATGCCCCGAGTGCGGCAAGCCGCAGCCGCTGTGCATTTGCGACAGCCTCGCGCCTGTCGAGAACACCGTTGAAGTCCTGATCCTGCAACACCCGCAGGAACAGGACCGCCTGCTCGGGACCGCGCGCCTGACGGCGCTCCAGTTGACCAACGCAACGCTGAAGATCGGCCTGTCGTGGTCGAGCCTGTCGAAAGCGCTCGGCCGCGAGGTCGATCCGGCAGGGTGGGCGATCCTGTATCTCGGCTCGGCCAAGGTGGCTGATCTGGAAACTGACCGCGACGTTGTCGCCATCGACCGCAAGGGCGGTCTGGAGCACGCCCAGAATGCGATCCTCAACAACATCGAGGGCGTGGTAGTGCTCGACGGCACCTGGAGTCAGGCCAAGGCGCTGTGGTGGCGAAATCCGTGGATGCTCAAATGCCAACGCGTGATCCTCGGACCGAAAAGCCTGTCGCTTTACGGCAAGCTGCGGCGCGAACCGCGCAGCGACGGGTTATCGACCATCGAGGCCGTGTCGTTATTGCTGGCGCGGCTGGAGAAGCGTCCACAGATCGCGGACGCGCTTTTGGGCGCATTCGAGCGGATGCTGGCGAAATATCGTGAGGGCGTGAAGGCTCATCCCGAACTATTGCCGAAGCCCAAGCCGAAGCGCGACTGGCGCAGGGGGCGCAAGCCCGCGCGGCGGCGACAGGGTTAAATCCGGAAAGCGGGAGTTTGACTGGACGCACAAGCCATCGCGAAAGCGCTGGCTCCCCGGGCTGGATTCGAACCAGCGACCATTCGATTAACAGTCGAATGCTCTACCGCTGAGCTACCGAGGAATGCTGCCATGCAGTCGGGGGCCGATATAACAAAGGCCGCAGCTTCTGCAAGCTAAAAGTCGTGCAGACTTAATGTCTTGCACGATCAAATCCTTCCAACACCATCATTGGGAACGATTTTGTTCCGTGAAGAGCCCGAAAGACCTGAAAGAAGGCTTGGAGGCCACGACCAGAATTGAACTGGTGTACACGGTTTTGCAGACCGTTGCGTAACCACTCCGCCACGTGGCCCCAAGGGCTGCGACTGTTACAGCCATTCGCGCGCCCGGGCAACCTTCGGATTTGTCGCGTGTTCAGACGCCTTTGGCGGCTTTTTCGATCCGGTCGGCGGCGTCGATCAGGGCCTGTCCGAATTCGCGTACGTCGGCGGCATTGCTGATGATGAGTTGCAACGAACCGCTCGGGTTCGTCTGTTTGTCGCCCTGAACCATGAACGGCAGCCGCAGCGCGAGCGCCTGATTCTCCACCACCATCGTCTCGTACCCGGCCAGCGGGAACACCACGATGTTGCCTTTCTCGTCCTTGGTCCAAGCCTCGTTCATGGTCTTTTCCTCTTGTTCCTGTCCCCACCCGGGCCGGGCGCGGTTGTTGAAGATTTTTGCCGGTTTCGCAAGCCTCCGGGCGATGACGGAGGCGCTTGCGTTTCCGTTTTCCTTGCCTCAAAGATGCGCGAAAGCGGCCTTGTTCGCGGCTGCCGTGACTTTTGAGGATGCCGATGCCCGATGCTCTGACCAGCCGTTTCAACATGGTCGATTCCCAGGTCCGCACCGCCGACGTGACGGATTTGCGCCTGATCGATGCCATGCGGGCAACCCCGCGCGAGGCATTCCTGCCCGCGAGCCAGAAGGCACTGGCCTATCTCGACCGCGACATCGCGCTCGATGGCGAAGACAACGTCTATCTCATCAAGCCGGTGGTGCTGGCGCGGCTCCTGCAAGCCGCCGAAATCGGCCTGACAGACCGGGTGCTCGTGACCGGCGGGGCTGCGGGTTATGCCGCCGCGATCGCGGGCCATCTCGCGGCCGAAGTCGTCGCGGTGTGCACCACCGACAAGGTTGCCGCGGCGAGCCGGACGGCACTGTCCTCGGCCTGCGGCCTGTCCAACGTCACCGTGACGGCGGGCGCGGCGGGCAAGGGGGACGCGGCGGCGGGCCCTTACGATGTCATCGTACTGGATGGCGCCACCGAGGTGGTCCCGCAGGCCCTCTATGAACAGCTCAAGCCCGGCGGCCGCCTGGTGGGTATCTTCGCGCACTCGGTCCCGTCGCGCGCGACCATCGTGACGCGCTCGGCGGCGGATTATGGTGCCCGGACGCTGTTCGATGCGACCGCACCGATCCTGCCGGACCTTAAGCGATTACCAGCCTTCACATTTTGAGGCTCTGGCGCATCTGACGGGGATTAGCCTTTCGGGTGTGGCCGAGAAGACCCATCCGGCGAGCTAATTGTTAGTAAACACTTACAAGTCCTTACGCCGGGCCCGCGAGGCGAATATGTTGCGGGTCAAGCTGGAGTCGGCGTGAGTCGATATTCCGGTTTTCTTGCGTGAATCCAAACGCGTAAGACGAAGTTGGAAGGAACGTAATGCCGTTTTCAGGGAAAGCCCGGCGCTTCGCGTTGGTCGCAAGTTCGGCCTCGTTGCTGTTTTTGGCCGTCACGCCGGTCCTTGCGGAAACCATCGAGTCCGCTCTGGTGCGGGCTTATCAGGACAACCCGCAGCTCAACGCCCAGCGCGCCTCCGTGCGTTCGACCGACGAAAATGTGCCGCAGGCCCTGTCTGGCTATCGTCCCCAGATCTCCGTGACCGCGAGCGGCGGGTCGCAATATACCGACGTCGTCGCCAAGCAATCGACTCCGCCCGGAGTGTCGCGAACCGAACTGCATGGCGTCAACGGGCCGTGGAGCGCGGGGGCCAACATCTCGCAAACCCTCTACAACGGCGGGCGGACCGCGAACCGGACCCGCGCGGCGGAAAGCCAGGTCTCTGCGGCGCGCGAAGGGTTGCGCGTGCTGGAGCAGAGCGTGCTGCTGGCAGCCGCCACGATCTACATGGATTATCTGCGCGACTCCGCGATCGTCGAAGTCCAGCGCAGCAACGTCAACGTGCTCGAGCAGACGCTCAAGCAGACGCAGGACCGCTTCAATGTCGGCGAGGTGACACGCACCGACGTTGCCCAATCGCAGGCGCAGCTCGCCGCCGGCCGGACTCAGTTACTGTCTGCCGACTCCACACTCACGACCACCCGTGCGAATTTCCGCCGCATTATCGGCAGCGATCCGCAAAACCCGCAGCCTGGCTCGCCGGTCGATCGCTATCTGCCGAGATCGCTGGCCCAGGCCGTCGATATGGGAATGGTGGAAAATCCGAACGTCACGGCCGCCATGTACGGCATCGACGTGAGCTTCCTTCAGGTCAAGGTCAACGAGGGCGCGCTGTTCCCGACGGTCACGTTGCAGGGCAACGTGCAGCAGGCCAACGAGCAGACCCTGACCGCCTTCAAGGGATTTAGCGCTTCGGCGACCGCGAACATCTCCATCCCGATCTATCAGGGTGGAGCGGAATACGCGTTGATCCGCCAGTCGAAGGAATCGCTGGCGCAGCAGCGTCTGAACCTCGATCAGGTCCGCGACCAGACACGCGCCACCGTAGCCCAGAGCTGGGGGCAGTTGACCGCCACTAAATCTCAGGTGGCATCGGCTCAGGCGCAGGTGACGGCTTCGGAAATCGCGCTCAATGGCGTGCGTGAGGAAGCCCGCGTCGGTCAGCGCACCACGCTCGACGTCCTAAACGCGCAGCAGGCGCTTGTGAATGCCCGCATCGCGCTTGTCACGGCGCAGCATGACCGGGTCGTGGCCTCCTATACCGTGCTCAACGCGGTGGGGCGGCTGTCGCCGGTGACGCTGAAGCTCAAGACTTCGGTCTATGACCCGTCGGTTCATTACCATCAGGTCCGCGATAGCTGGTTCGGCGTCCGCACGCCTGACGGTCGCTGAGGCCACACTCCGCTGTGGAAGCACCGGAAGGTACCGGGCCCTTTGCTTGCAATCATTTGCGGCCATGACGTACCTTTTTCGGAGGCTGCGTAACGATTCGCGGCAGTGGAGTGCGGCTTTTCGGGGACTGAAAAGCCGATGACGTGGAGTCGGAGATGAACCAACCGGCAAAGGCGCAAGAGCCCTCAATGGAGGAGATTCTTGCGTCTATCAGGCGCATCATTTCCGATGACGACGCCAAACCGGCTGCGGCTCCAGCAGAGGCTGCTCCTGCTCCTGCACCGGTTCCGCCCCCGAAGGTGACGGCTCCCGCGATGAAGGCGGCTGCGGCGCCTGTGGCGACCCCCATTCCTCCCGTCGTTCCAACTCCCGCGCCGGCTGCCAAGAACAGCCAGGACGACATCGACGCAATGCTGGCAAGTTTCGATGCGCCGGCACCGGCTGCTCCGCCTGTTGAGGAGGCCGAGGACGTCTTTGAGTTGACCGAGCAGATGGCTGTGCCTGCGGCCGCGGCCGAAGGCTTCCAGAAGGTCGAGCCGCACGACGATCTCGAAATCACCGACTCCCCGCCGCCTGCGTCAAAGGCCGAGGAGGCGCCGGTTCTGAGCGCCACGACGGCAAAAGCGGTGGAATCGGCTTTCAACTCGCTCGCCACCACCGTCCTGTCCAACAACGCCCGCACGCTGGAGGATCTCGTCAAGGAGATGCTGCGGCCGATGCTGAAGTCGTGGCTCGACGACAACCTGCCGACGCTGGTCGAGCGCATCGTCAAGGCGGAAATCGAGCGTGTGGCGCGCGGCCGCTGATTTCGGCTAAAATCCCGATATCATTGCAGACTTGACGCGCCCGGACAGGCCGCTAAAGCCTCATCTGCGCTATAATCGCACTTCACCCTTCTTCCGACAGGCGGGCTGCATCCGCGCCCGCGTCCCTGTGATTGCATTGTGATGATCGAGAAAAATTACCAGCCCGCCGAAATCGAACCGCGCATCCGCGCCGCATGGGACGAGGCGGGGGCCTTCAAGGCCGGGCGGCCGGAGCGGCGCGATGCCGAGCCTTTCACGATCGTCATTCCGCCGCCGAACGTCACCGGCTCGCTGCACATGGGCCACGCGCTCAACAACACCTTGCAGGACATTCTGTGCCGCTTCGAGCGCATGCGCGGCCGCGATGTGCTGTGGCAGCCCGGCACCGACCACGCTGGCATCGCCACGCAGATGGTGGTCGAGCGCCAGTTGGCCGAGCGCAAGGAACCATCGCGCCGCGACATGGGCCGCGAGAAATTCCTCGAGCGCGTCTGGCAGTGGAAGGCGGAATCCGGCGGCATCATCGTCAACCAGTTGAAGCGGCTCGGCGCATCCTGCGACTGGTCGCGCGAGCGCTTCACCATGGACGAGGGGCTGTCGCGCGCCGTCGCAAAAGTGTTCGTCGCGTTGCATCGCGACGGGCTGATCTACAAGGACAAGCGGCTCGTCAACTGGGACCCGAAGCTGCTGACCGCGATCTCCGATCTCGAAGTGCAGCAGGTCGAGGTCAAGGGCAATCTCTGGCACCTGCGCTATCCGTATGAGGGCAAGACCTTCAACCCGGAAGACCCGTCCACCTTCATCGTGGTGGCGACGACGCGGCCCGAGACGATGCTGGGCGACAGCGCGGTCGCGGTGAATCCGGCGGACGACCGCTATCGCGGCGTCGTCGGCAAGAACGTCGTGCTGCCGCTGGTCGGCCGCAAGATTCCGGTCGTCGCCGACGATTACTCCGATCCGGAGAAGGGTTCGGGCGCGGTGAAGATCACGCCCGCGCACGACTTCAACGACTTCGAGGTCGGCAAGCGTCACAAGCTGCCGCAGATCAACATTCTCGACATCGAGGGCCGCCTTGCGCTCGCGGACAATGACGATTACCGCAAGGGCATCGCGCAAAGCGGTCTCGACCTGATCGCCGAGATGCACGGCATGGAGCGCTTCGCCGCGCGGCGCGAGATCGTCGCGCGTCTGGAGCAGCAGGGCTATCTGGAGAAGATCGAACCCAACACGCACATGGTGCCGCACGGCGATCGTTCCGGCGTGGTGATCGAACCGTTCCTCACCGATCAATGGTACGTTGACGCCAAGACGCTGGCCGCGCCCGCGATCGCCGCCGTGCGCAGCGGCGCGACATCGTTCGTGCCGAAGAACTGGGAAAAGACCTATTTCGAATGGATGGAGAACATCCAGCCATGGTGCATCTCGCGCCAGCTCTGGTGGGGACACCAGATTCCGGCGTGGTACGGTCCCGACGGCAAGGTGTTTGTCGCCGAAACGGAAGAAGAAGCCGTTGGCAAGGCACTCGGCTATTACACCGAGCAGGGCGTCATCACCGACGAGCAGGCCCATGAGATGGCGGTCGATCCCGCCAAACGTGAGGAATTCATCACCCGCGACGAGGACGTGCTCGATACATGGTTTTCTTCGGCGCTGTGGCCGTTCTCGACGCTCGGCTGGCCTGACGACGAGACGGATGTACGCCGTTACTATCCAACCAGCGTGCTCGTCACCGGCTTCGACATCATCTTCTTCTGGGTCGCCCGCATGATGATGATGGGCCTGCACTTCATGAACGATGTGCCGTTTCCGACCGTCTACATCCATGCGCTAGTCCGCGACGAGAAGGGCGCGAAGATGTCGAAGTCGAAAGGCAACGTCATCGATCCGCTCCATCTCATCGACGACTACGGCGCGGATGCGCTGCGCTTCACGCTGGCTGCGATGGCGGCGCAGGGCCGCGACATCAAGCTCTCGACCCAGCGCGTCGAAGGCTACCGCAACTTCGCGACCAAGCTGTGGAACGCATCGCGCTTTGCCGAAATGAATGGCTGTGAGCTTGCGAAGGGCTTCGACGCCACGCAATGCAGGGAGACGCTGAACCGCTGGATCGCGCACGAAACCTCGCGCGCGACGCACGAAGTGACGGAGGCGATCCGCGCCTACCGCTTCAACGACGCGGCCGGCGCGATCTATCGTTTCGTCTGGAACGTGTATTGCGACTGGTATCTCGAACTCGCCAAGCCGGTGCTGACTGGCCCCGACAGCGAGGCGAAGCGCGAGACGCAGGCTGCGGTCGCGTGTGCGCGCGACGAAATCCTTAAATTACTGCATCCGTTCATGCCCTATATCACCGAGGAATTGTGGGCGGTGACGGCGAAACGCGACAACGTGCTGGCGCTCGCGGAATGGCCGATCCGCTCCGACGACGAAGTCGCGCTGGAGGCCTCGATGCAAACGGCGCTGGCGGGCGATCCGCTCGCCATTCCGGTCATGCCGGCATCCGCCGGGCAGGCCGAGACCTTCTCCGATCCGAAGGCGGAAGCCGAGATCGGCTGGCTGATCGATCTCGTCACCACGATCCGCTCCGTTCGCGCGGAAATGAACATCGCCCCCGCAACGCTGTTCCCGCTGATCCTGGTCGGCGCGTCCAAAGAGCTTCAGGAGCGCGCCTCGCGCTGGAGCGACGTCATCAAGCGGATGGCGCGTGTGGCCGAAATCTCGTTCGATGCCGCGGCACCGCAGGGCTCGCTGCAATTGCTGGTGCGTGGCGAGACGGCTGCAATCCCGCTCAAGGGCGTGATCGATCTGGGTGCGGAAAAGACGCGGCTCGAAAAAGAATTGGCCAAGGCCGATGCCGACATCGCGCGCGTCGATGCCAAGCTCGGAAACGAAAAATTCGTCACCAATGCGCCGGAAGAGGTGATCGACGAGCAGCGCGAGAAGCGCGAGGAAGCGGTCGGCCGCCGCTCTAAAATCACGGATGCGCTGGAGCGGCTGAAGGCGGCGGGCTAATCCTTCGGAAACGGCTTGCTCAAAAACCGCGAGCCTTTCACGCCATAGCGCCACGGCAGTTCGGCGGCCTTGGTGATCCCGATGCGCACGCCGGAGGCGATCTCCGGCACTTGCGTGCGGGCATGAATGGCGATCGGCGAAGAGTCGAGCGCGCAGCCGTTGTGCTTGATGGTCACCGCGAGAGCCGCGCAAACCTTCCCTGGTCCCGAACACAATGCGCGCTCGTCATGCAACCCGCGACGGCGGCGCATGGCAGCCAACCCGCGCATGGGCTCCACCGCGCGGATCAGAACCGCAGCCGCCGAGCCTTCCGCCTCGCAGACGAAATTCATGCACCAGTGAATGCCGTAGGAGCGATAGACGTAGAGATAGCCGGGCGGGCCAAACATCACCTGTGTGCGGGGCGTCACGCCGCGATAGGAATGCGCGGCCGGCTCGGTCTGGTGATAAGCCTCGACCTCGACAATGGTACCGCCAACGCCATCGACGAGCAGGGTGGCCCCGATCAGCTCCGGCGCAATTTCATGAACGCTGCGGGCGAAGAAACTGCGCTTTAATTGCTTGCCCAGCGCGGGGCGGCGGTCGGTGGCGGGCATTTCGGTCTGGAAAACCTGAATCGGCGGGTCTGCGCGCGGCATGGAAATATGGTAGGAGTGAATCCTACCTCCAGTCGCCCGGTTGTCGCAATCGGCGCGTGCGCATACTTTGGGGCCGGAGCATGTCGCTCCGAAATGGATTTGCGGACGGGTTTTTGATGGTCACCTTGATCGACACGATTTCGGAGCG
This sequence comes from [Pseudomonas] carboxydohydrogena, assembly GCF_029030725.1. NCBI lineage: Bacteria > Pseudomonadati > Pseudomonadota > Alphaproteobacteria > Hyphomicrobiales > Nitrobacteraceae > Afipia > Afipia carboxydohydrogena. The sequence goes on along the minus strand of NZ_CP113162.1, from coordinate 1,793,660 downwards.
GCAGGTCAGGCCGCGCCACCCGGAAAAGGCCAATCGCCCCGACTCGGTTTCGCCGCCCAAACCCGACTGGATCCGCGTCCGCGCGCCGACCTCGCGCGGTTACGCCAACACCCGCAACATCGTGAAGGAGAACGGCCTCGTCACCGTTTGCGAGGAGGCGGGCTGCCCGAACATCGGCGAGTGTTGGGACAAGAAGCACGCCACCTTCATGATCATGGGCGACACCTGCACGCGCGCCTGTGCGTTCTGCAACGTGCGCACCGGCATGCCCGAGGCGCTCAATGCCGATGAGCCCGCGCACATCGCGCTCGCGGTGAAGAAATTGGGTCTCGCGCATGTCGTCATCACCTCGGTGGACCGCGACGATCTCGCAGACGGGGGTGCCGAGCATTTCGCGCGCACTATCCGCGCGATCCGTGAGGATTGCCCCACCACGACCATCGAGATTCTGACGCCGGATTTCCTGCGCAAAGACGGCGCGCTCGAGGTTGTCGTGGCGGCGAAGCCCGACGTGTTCAACCACAATCTCGAAACCGTGCCGTCGTGCTATCAAAGCGTGCGGCCCGGCGCGCGCTATTTCCACTCGGTGCGGCTGTTGCAGCGGGTGAAGGAAATCGATCCCACGATCTTCACCAAGTCGGGAATCATGGTCGGGCTTGGCGAGGAGCGGCACGAAGTGTTGCAGGTGATGGACGATCTGCGTTCCGCCGATGTCGATTTCCTCACCATCGGACAGTACTTGCAGCCGACGCTGAAACATCACGCGGTGATGCGTTACGTCACGCCCGAGGAATTCAAGGGCTACGAACAGATCGCCTTTACCAAGGGCTTCCTGATGGTGTCGGCAAGCCCGCTGACGCGCTCGTCTCACCACGCCGGCGAGGATTTCGAGAGGCTCCGGGCCGCGCGCGAAGCCAAGCTGCAATCCGCAGGCTGATGCCGCAATTCTCCAACAAGCGCCGCGTCCGCCACAGCGCCTCGCAGATGTTCGATCTCGTCGCCGATGTCGAGCGCTATCCGCAGTTCGTGCCGCTGTGCCAGTCGCTGAAAGTGCGCCAGCGAACGCAGAACCCCGACGGCACGGAAACCATCGTCGCGGACATGGGCGTGTCGTTTCAGCTCGTGCGCGAGAATTTCACCAGCCGCGTCACGCTCGACCGGGCCAATCTGAAGATCATGGTCGAATATCTGAAAGGGCCGTTCAGCAGATTGCAAAACCGCTGGACGTTCGAGCCCAAAAGCGAGGACGCCTGCGACGTGAATTTCTTCATCGCCTACGAGTTCAGGAGTCGGATGCTCGCGGTGTTGATGGGCGCGATGTTCGACGCCGCTTTCCAGAAGTTCGCGTCGGCGTTCGAGAAGCGCGCGGACGCAGTCTATGGGATGCCGCGCGCGAGCGTTTGACCGGCGCCTTCGGCCCGCGTGCCATCTCGATCAGCATTTTCAGCGCTTCGATCACCGACTGCTGCCGGACGCTGCTGCGCCCGACCGCGCCGAACCGCTGCTCGCGATGGGTGATGCGGCCGTCGCGCGCGGCCACCGCGAAATGCACGAGGCCCACGGGCTTGCCCGGCGTCGCGCCGCCGGGTCCCGCGATGCCGGTAATGGCGACCGCGAGATCGACATCGGCATGTTCGAGCGCGCCGAAGGCCATCGCGATGGCGACTTCCTTGCTGACCGCGCCGAAGGTCTCCAGCTTCGCGGTCTCGACGCCGATCATGGCGTGCTTGGCTTCATTGGAATAGGTGACGAAGCCGCGATCGAGCACATCGGAGGAGCCGGGCACCTCGGTCAGCGCAGCGGCAACGAGACCGCCGGTACAGGACTCGGCGGTCGCGATCTTCAGCTTGCGCATCCGGCAGAGATCGAGGAGGGAGCGGGACAACGCCCGTGTGGCGCTGTCGCTCATCTCAGTTGCTCCCGGCCATATCGTCCGCCCAGGGCAGACGAATGGTTGCAGCGGCGGTTGCCGCGATGCCTTCCTGACGGCCGGTGAAGCCGAGCCGCTCGCTGGTCGTCGCCTTCACGGCGATACGCGACACCGGCAGGCCGGTGATCTCGGCGATCTTCGCGCGCATGGTCTCGCGCAAGGGGCCGACCTTCGGCGCTTCGCAGATAAGCGTTACTTCAAGATGCGCGATGCGGCCGCCGCGCTGTTTCACCAGATCGACCGCGTGGATCAGGAATTGGTCTGAGGCGGCACCCTTCCACTTCGGATCGCTCGGCGGGAAGTGCGAACCGATGTCGCCGTCCGACAGCGCACCCAGAATCGCATCGACAATGGCATGCAGCCCGACATCGCCATCGGAATGGGCAAGGAAGCCGCGATGGAACGGCACCTTCAGGCCGCACAGCCACAAATGGTCGCCGTCGCCGAAGGCATGCACGTCATAACCCGTCCCGGTGCGGACATCGCCGAGCGCGGCGGCAAGGCGAATTTCCTCGCGGGAGAAATCTTCGGGTGTCGTCAGTTTCATGTTGGCAGCATCGCCTTGAAAGGTTGCGACCGTCAATCCTGCCCATTCGGCAAGCGCGGAATCATCGGTGAAATCGTCACGGCCCTCGCGAGCAGCCCGGCGGTGCGCGTCGAGGATCGTTTTAAACGCGAATGCCTGTGGCGTCTGCGCGATGCGCAATGCCGCGCGGTTTGGCGTGTCTTCCACAAGCCCGGTGTCGCCGACGCGCTTCACGGTGTCGTTGACAGGGATCACAGGAATGGCCGCGCCGGTCGCCAGCGCTGCGTCGATCGCCCGCGAGATCACGTCCTGCGTCACGAATGCGCGCGCGGCGTCATGGATCAGCACGATGTCAGGCGCATCGTTTGCCAGCGCCTCGAGTCCGGCGCACACCGATTGCTGCCGTGTCGCGCCGCCGGGAACGGCGGGGCGATAGGCCAGCCCCTGCGTTGCCGCCGTGAACAGCGCCGCGTCATCGGCGTGACGCACCGGCTGGACCGCCGAAATGCCGGGATGGGTGCAGAAAGGGGACATGGCGCGGGCCAGGACGCTCTGGCCGGCCAGCGTCCGGTATTGCTTGGGGCCACCGGCCCCGGCGCGGAGGCCACGGCCGCCTGCAACGATAATGGCGGCTGCTCGTTTGGAAGAGGGCATTGAACTCACAACGGAAAATGAGGGTTGGGCCGCTCCTTAGCACAGGCCGGTCCGGATTCGGAGGCTTTGTTCCCTTTCTGAGCCTTCGCCTTGCAACCGCCTGCTAAAATGTTGCGCCGCACTTGTGTTTTGAATGGTTTTGTCTAATATCTAGGCAGTAGGGTGATTTGCTTATTTAATATGCGGATCATTACCGGCCCTTTGCCAACGGAAAGACCGCGTTGCCTGTCGAACCGACTCCCATCGTCAAAGGCCTTCGAATTGGCGATATCGACATCGCCAATCGCGTGTTGCTGGCGCCTATGTCCGGCATCACCGATGCGCCGTTGCGGCGTATCGCGGCCCGGCTCGGAGCGGGCCTTGTCGTGTCGGAGATGACGGCGAGCGACGATCTCGCGCGCGGGCGGGCGATGTCGGTTCTGCGCTGCGAGGCGAGCGGTATCGGGCCTCATGTCGTTCAGCTTGCGGGCTGCGAGGCCAAATGGATGGCGGAAGGCGCACGCATTGCCGAGAGCGGCGGCGCCGACATCATCGACATCAACATGGGCTGCCCCGCGCGGCACGTCACCGGCGGACAGTCCGGCTCGGCGCTGATGCGCGATCTCGATCATGCCATGACGCTGATCGAGGCGACCATCGCGGCAGTGAAAATCCCGGTGACGCTGAAGATGCGGCTCGGCTGGGATCACGCTTCGCTCAATGCGCCTGAACTCGCACGGCGTGCCGAAGCGGCCGGCATCCGGATGGTGACGGTGCATGGCCGCACCCGCTGCCAGTTCTACAAGGGCGAGGCCGACTGGAACGCGGTGCGTGCCGTGCGCGATGCGATCAGCATTCCGCTCGTCGTCAACGGCGATATCGCCAGTTACGAAGATGCCGTGGCGGCGCTTGCGGAATCCGGCGCGGACGCGGTGATGATCGGCCGTGGCGCGCAGGGCCGCCCGTGGCTTCCCGGACAGATCGCGCGGCAGTTGGCGGGCGGTGCGGCGGAAACCGATCCGGCGCTCGACGTGCAGCTCGGCTATCTGCGCACGCTTTACGACGACATTCTTTCCCATTACGGCGCGCGCATCGGGCTGCGTCATGCCCGCAAGCATCTCGGCTGGGGCCTTGATGTCGCCGAGGAGGGAGCGGGCGCGGGCGCCGATGCATTGAAGGCATGGCGCGGGAAGATTCTCACCAGCGAGCGGCCCGATGACGTTCACGCCATGCTCGACCGGGCCTTCAATGCATTTGCACGGAGCGCGGCAGCATGAGCGTCGCGGCGGGCGAGCATACGGTCAATGGCATCAGCGAAGCGATGCTGAACGCGCTGCCTAATCCGGTGATGCTGGTCGCGCCCGACGGGCGGGTGGCCGACGCCAACATGGCGGCGGAAGCCTTCTTCGAAACCTCGATCCAGCACCTCAAGCGCCTGTCGCTGAAAGATTTCATCCCCTTCGGCAGTCCGCTGCTCGGGCTGATCGAACAGGTCCGCCGCGACGGCAACGCCGTCAACGAATACAAGGTCGATCTCTCGACGCCGCGCATCGGCGCCGACCGGCAGGTCGATATTCACGTGGCGCCCCTGCCGGAGCGGCCGGGGCATATCGTCGTCATGCTTCAGGGCCGCACCATCGCCGACAAGATGGACCGGCAGTTGACCCATCGCAGCGCTGCCCGATCGGTCACCGCGCTCGCCGCGATGCTGGCGCACGAGATCAAAAACCCTCTGTCAGGCATTCGCGGCGCGGCGCAGCTTCTGGAGCAGGCGGCGACGCCCGAGGATCGGTCGCTGACGCGGCTGATCTGCGACGAAGCCGACCGTATCGTCACGCTCGTGGATCGCATGGAAGTGTTCGGTGACGAGCGCCCCGTCGCGCGCGGGCCGGTCAACATCCACTCGGTGCTCGATCATGTGAAGCGGCTCGCGCAGTCCGGCTTCGCACGCAACATCCGTTTCATCGAGGATTACGATCCCTCGCTGCCGCCGGTCCTCGCCAATCAGGACCAGTTGATTCAGGTCTTCCTCAATCTGGTGAAGAACGCCGCCGAGGCGGTTGCCGATGTCGATGAGCCGGAAATCGCGCTCACCACGGCCTTCCGCCCCGGCGTGCGCCTGTCGATCCCCGGCAAGGCGACCCGCGTATCGTTGCCGCTGGAGTTCTGCGTGCGCGACAACGGCCACGGCGTACCGGACGATCTGTTGCCGAACCTGTTCGATCCGTTCGTGACGACCAAGCCGACCGGCAGCGGGCTTGGCCTCGCACTGGTCGCCAAGATCGTCGGCGACCATGGCGGCATTATCGAATGTGAATCTCAGCCGAGGAAGACGATCTTCCGCGTGCTGCTGCCGATGTTCAACTCAACCCAACCCCATAGCGACGGGGAAGCCGCGGGAACGGCCTCCAGACGCGATAGCGCCACATGAGGAAGACCCATGCCAGCAGGTAGCATTCTAGTCGCCGACGACGATACCGCGATCCGCACCGTGCTCAATCAGGCGCTGATCCGCGCCGGATACGAAGTGCGGCTCACCAGCAACGCCGCCACACTGTGGCGCTGGGTCAATCAGGGCGAGGGCGACCTCGTCATCACCGACGTGGTGATGCCGGACGAAAACGCCTTCGACCTGTTGCCGCGGATCAAGAAGCTGCGGCCGAACCTGCCCGTCATCGTCATGAGCGCGCAGAACACCTTCATGACCGCGATCCGCGCGTCCGAGCGCGGCGCTTACGAATATCTGCCGAAGCCCTTCGACCTGAAGGAACTGATCGCGATCGTCGGCCGCGCGCTGGCGGAGCCCAAGGAGCGTCCGTCGGGCGCCCCAGACGAGGGCGAGTTCGATTCCATCCCGCTGGTCGGCCGCTCCGCCGCGATGCAGGAAATCTACCGCGTGCTGGCGCGGCTGATGCAGACCGATCTCACCGTGATGATCACCGGCGAGTCCGGCACCGGCAAGGAACTGGTGGCGCGGGCGCTGCACGATTACGGCAAGCGCAGGAACGGGCCGTTCGTTGCCATCAACATGGCGGCGATCCCGCGCGATCTCATTGAGTCGGAGCTGTTCGGGCATGAGCGTGGCGCATTCACCGGCGCCAACACCCGCGCGACCGGCCGCTTCGAGCAGGCGGAAGGCGGCACGCTGTTCCTCGACGAGATCGGCGACATGCCGATGGAGGCGCAGACGCGACTGCTGCGCGTGTTGCAGCAGGGCGAATACACCACAGTCGGCGGCCGCACCGCGATCAAGACCGACGTGCGGATCGTCGCGGCCTCCAACAAGGACCTGCGCATCCTGATCCAGCAGGGTTTGTTCCGCGAGGATTTGTTCTTCCGTCTCAATGTCGTGCCGCTGAGACTTCCTCCTCTGCGCGAACGCATCGAGGACCTTCCCGATCTGGTCCGGCACTTCTTCGCGCTGGCGGAGAAGGACGGCCTGCCGCTGAAGAAGCTCGATAGTCAGGCGATGGAGCGGATGAAGCAGCACCGCTGGCCGGGCAATGTGCGTGAGCTTGAAAACCTCGCGCGCCGCCTCGCGGCGCTGTACCCGCAGGACGTCATCACCGCCTCCGTGATCGAGGGTGAGCTTGCCCCGGCCGCCGGCACGGGGGCGGCTTCAAACGGTGGGCCGCAGAAGGTCGAGAATCTCGGCAACGCGGTCGAGAGCTATCTCGCGGCACACTTCGCGGGTTTCCCGAACGCGCTGCCTCCGCCCGGCCTGTACCATCGGGTTTTGCGCGAAATGGAGGTTCCGCTACTGACCGCCGCCCTGGTGGCAACGCGGGGCAATCAGATCCGGGCCGCCGATCTTCTCGGGCTGAACCGCAACACATTGCGCAAGAAAATCCGCGACCTCGATATTCAGGTCTACCGCACCGGCTAGGCGTCTCTCACCCGGGGCATTTTGCCATTGGATAGGGCAAAATCGCCTACGGGCACGCCTAGGAATTGTCGCAATTCGGCAACATTGTGATATGAATGCATCACTGATGCGGTAATGCCGCATCGATTTATCTCCTCTTGCATCATCGGGCATGACCGCGTCGGAGACCTCGGCCTCGATCGAACCCCGCTTTGCCGAGCCGCAGGGCAGGCGGCTGCGCTGGCTGCTGATGCCGGTCGCGGTCGCGCTGGCGTTGATCTCCGCGTTTCTCACTTTCGTGGTGCTGACCGGCCTCACGCCGATCACGCCGACCCATGAGGTCGTGATCGGTTTCCTTCTGATCAACGCAGCGACCATCCTGCTGCTGCTGCTGATCATCGGGCGGGAAATCTGGCTGGTGATCCAGGCACGGCGGCGGGGACGGGCGGCGGCGCGCCTCCACGTTCAGATCGTGGCGCTGTTTTCGGTCATCGCGGTTCTTCCGGCCGTGCTGGTCTCGATCGTCGCCAACGTCACGCTCGACCGCGGCCTCGACCGATTGTTTTCCGGCCCGACCAAGGCCGTGATCCAGAATTCGCTGACGATTGCCAACGCCTATCTGTACGAGCACGCCCAGTTGATCCGTGGCGACGTGCTCGGCATGGCCAACGACCTCAACAACGCGCGGCCGTTGTGGGATCAGGACCGCCAGAGCTTCCGCAACGTGCTGACACAAAACGCGAGAGCACGCGATTTGCCGGGCGCGATGATCATCGACAAGGACAGCAATGTTCTCGAGACCGCCGCCAACGGCATTACCCAGACCTTTACCACGCCAGCGCCGGATTTTCTCACGAACGTCACCGAGGACGACCCGCAGATCGGTGTTTTCATCCAGCAGAACTATGTCGCGGCGGTGATCCGGCTACGCGCGTTTCAGGATACGTTCCTGTATGTGGCGCGGCTGCTCGATCCGCGCGTTGTCGCGCAGTTGCGGCAAACGCAGGCGAGCGTCGCCGAATATAGCGAGCTTGAATCGCGCAAGCTCGGCATTCAGGTCGCCTTCGCGCTGATGTTCACCGTGATCGCCCTGACGGTGCTGATGTCGGCCGTGGTGATCGGCCTGAATTTCTCGAACCGTCTGGTGGCGCCGATCCGGCGGCTGATGAGCGCCGCCAATCTGGTTTCGACCGGCGACCTGCACGTTCAGGTGCCGGTGATCAAGTCCGAGGGCGATCTCGCCAACCTCGGCGAAACCTTCAACAAGATGACGCAGGAGCTGCGCACCCAGCGCGACGAGCTTGTGAGCGCCAGCAACATGATCGACAGTCGCCGCCGCTTCATCGAAGCCGTGCTGTCGTCAGCGAGCGCGGGCATCATCGGCGTCGATAGCGAAGGCAGGATCGGCATTCTCAACCGGTCGGCGGAAAAACTGATTGGCCTTGTTGAGACCGAAGCGGTCAACCATCCACTGTCCGAGGTTGTGCCCGAACTGAACGAATTGATGGCGAACGCCAGGAGCGGCTCGCATCGCCTGTTGCAAGGCGAGATCGAGATCAACCGCGCGGGTGTCGCGCGCAATCTCTCCGTCCGTATCACCGCCGAGCAATCGGGGCAGGCGCAGGAAGGCTACATCATCACGCTCGACGACATCACCGAGCTGGTGTCGGCGCAGCGCACTTCCGCATGGGCGGACGTGGCACGGCGCATCGCGCACGAAATCAAGAATCCATTGACGCCGATCCAGTTGTCGGCGGAACGCATCCGCCGCAAGTTCGGCAAGACCATCGTCGAGGATCGCGCGGTGTTCGACCAGTGCACCGACACCATCGTGCGGCAGGTCGATGACATCCGCCGCATGGTGGACGAGTTCTCCAAGTTCGCGCGAATGCCGAAGCCCGTGATCGAGGGCGAGGACGTCGCCGACACCGTGCGGCAGGCCGTGTTCCTGATGCGGGTCGGCCATCCCGATATCGATATCGAGGCCGACATCAAGCAAGACCCGATGCGGGCTCATTTCGACCGGCGGCTGATCTCGCAGGCCCTGACCAACATCATCAAGAACGCCACTGAGGCGATCGGCGCGGTGCCACAGGAAGAACTCGGCAAGGGACGGATCGATGTCACGGCCGCGCAGGAGGATGACGACATCATCATCGACGTCATCGACAACGGCGTCGGCCTGCCCAAGGAAAGCCGCGCCCGGCTGCTCGAGCCTTACGTGACCACACGCGAGAAGGGCACCGGCCTCGGCCTCGCTATCGTCGGGCGCGTACTTGAGGATCATGGCGGCAAGATCGAATTGAACGATGCCTCCAACATCAGGCCGGGGCAGAGGGGCGCGTGGGTAAGGCTGCGCTTTGCCGTCTCAGGTCGCGCGAAAGACACCGACGTAAAGACCAGCGATACGCCACAAAAGACAGAAACAGCGGAAGCAACCCATGGCGAATGACATTCTGATCGTTGACGACGAAGCCGACATCCGCGACCTCGTCGCCGGCATTCTCGACGACGAGGGATACAAGACGCGAACCGCGCGCGACAGCGACACCGCGCTGGCGGAAATATCCACTCGTCGGCCAAACCTGATCTTCCTCGACATCTGGATGCAGGGCAGCAAGCTTGACGGATTGCAACTGCTCGAACAGATCAAGAAAGATCATACCGATGTGCCGATCGTGATGATCTCCGGTCACGGCAACATCGAAACCGCTGTCGCGGCGATCAAGCGCGGCGCCTACGACTTCATCGAAAAGCCCTTCAAGGCCGACCGGCTGGTACTGGTCGCGACCCGCGCACTGGAGAATTCGCGGCTCAAGCGCGAAGTCCGCGAATTGAAACAGCTCGCGCCATCCTCCGGCTCGCTGGTCGGCAAGTCGCCCTGCATGAACCAGTTGCGCCAGACCATCGATCGCGCGGGCAAGGCCAACAGCCGTATCATGATCGTGGGACCGTCTGGCGCAGGCAAGGAACTGGTCGCGCGCACGCTGCACAATCTGTCGAGCCGCGCATCGGGCCCGTTCGTCGTCATCAACGCGGCCGCGATCACGCCGGAGCGGATGGAAGTCGAGCTGTTCGGCGTCGAACTCGCCGATGGCGAGACCGGCCGCAAGGCGGGCGCGCTCGAGGAGGCGCATGGCGGGACGCTGTTCATCGACGAAATCGCCGACATGCCGCGCGAGACGCAGAACAAGATTCTGCGCGTGCTGGTGGATCAGACCTTCCAGCGCGCGGGCGGCACGACCAAGGTGAATGTCGATGTCCGCATCATCTCGTCCACCTCGCGCAATCTGGAAGCGGAGATCGCGGAAGGACGTTTCCGCGAAGACCTCTATCACCGCCTTTCGGTGGTGCCTATCCGGGTGCCACCGCTGGCCGAGCGTCGCGAGGACATTCCCGAACTCGTCGATTATTTCATGGACCAGATTTCGAGCACCACGGGCCTGCCGAAACGCAAGATCGGCGAGGACGCGATGGCGGTGCTGCAATCGCATGTCTGGCCGGGCAACGTGCGCCAGTTGCGCAACAACATCGAGCGCGTGATGATTTTGGCCGGCGGCGAGCCGGAGGCGACGATCACCGCCGACATGCTGCCGCAGGATGTAGGCTCGATGATTCCGGCGATGCCGACCGGCGTGAACGGCGAACACATCATGGGACTGCCGCTGCGCGAGGCCCGCGAAGTGTTCGAGCGCGACTATCTGATCGCCCAGATCAGCCGCTTCTCCGGCAACATTTCGCGCACGGCGGAATTCGTCGGCATGGAGCGGTCGGCACTTCATCGCAAGCTCAAGGCGCTGGGAGTCGGCTGACCGATGGCGCGCATTGCTTACGTCAACGGCCGCTATTGCGATCTGCGCGATGCAGCCGTCAATATCGAGGACCGCGGCTACCAGTTTTCCGACGGCGTCTATGAGGTCTGCGAAATCCGCAACGGATCGCTGGTCGATCTGCCCCGGCACATGGCGCGGCTGAAGCGTTCGCTCAGCGAAATCCGCATTGCAATGCCGATGGGGGAGGCAGCGCTTGCGGCCGTGATGCATGAAGTCGTTCGTCGCAACCGCGTCCATTACGGCCTGATCTATCTTCAGATCACGCGCGGCGTCGCCCACCGCGATCACGCCTTCCCGTCTCCCGCAGTCAAGCCGAGCCTGACGATCACCGCGAAAAGCCTGAACTTCGAGAAGAATCAGGCCATGGCGGCCAAGGGCATCGCTGTCATCACCGTGCCGGAAAACCGCTGGCCGCGCGTCGATATCAAATCGGTGTCGCTGCTGCCGAACGTGCTCGCCAAGCAGCAGGCCAAGGAGCAGGGCGCCTATGAAGCGTGGTTCGTTGGTTCCGATGGTTGTGTCACCGAGGGCTCGTCCAGCAACGCATGGATTGTTACCAAAGCGGGCACCGTGGTTACGCGCTCGGCCGAAAGCGGCATCCTGCCCGGCATTACCCGCGCGGTGCTGATGGAGGTGCTGGCCGCCCTTCAAATCCGGCTGGAGGAACGCCCCTTCACAGCGGCAGAGGCCCATGAAGCGGCCGAGGCGTTCGTCACCGCGTCCACCCAGATCGTGATGCCGGTGGTGAAGATCGACGGGAAGCCGGTCGGAACCGGCGCTCCGGGGCCGATTGCCCTGAAGCTGCGCGACCATTTCCATGGTTTTTCGTCGTTTTCTTGAGATTTTTGGCTGATTTAGGCCGTTATGCCTACGATGTGGCCTTGCCTAACCTTTGGGCCTGCCCTTTAATCGCGGTGCAACACCCGGAGGGGGATCTCAGGGGGTGCGTCCGTCCGCAAGAATGCGGGCGGGAGACAACAAGAAACAGCTACGACTGCGGAAAAAATAACAATGGCAGCCGATCGCGCACAGAATCTGCAAGACACTTTTCTCAATCACGTTCGCAAATCGAAGATCCCGCTGACGATATTCCTCGTCAACGGCGTCAAATTGCAGGGCATTGTCACCTGGTTCGACAATTTCTGCCTGCTGCTGCGGCGCGACGGTCATTCGCAGCTTGTCTACAAGCATGCGATTTCGACCATCATGCCGGGTGCTCCGATCTCGCTGTTCGAGGGCGGCGAGGACGCTCCAGCTTGAGGACCTTGATTGGACCCGCATAGTTTCGGCGGGGCAGCCGATCGGCCGGGGGGGCAACCGGCACAGGGACGCGCGACGGGCCGGGTGCTCGTTGTCGGCCCATACCGGCGCGCGCGGCGTGGCGGCGCCGACCTTTCCTCCCAGACAGACGCCGTGCGCGATCCGCAGGCCCGCCTCGATGAGGCGGCCGGCCTTGCACGCGCCATCGACCTCGTTGTCGTCGAAGCCCTGATCGCGCCGCTGTCCGAGATTCGGCCCGCGACCTATCTCGGCACCGGCAAGGTCGAGGAAATCCTCGGTCTCATCAAGGCGCATGAGGTCGAGCTTGTGGTGATGGATTGCGCGCTATCGCCGATCCAGCAGCGCAATCTCGAGAAGGAATGGAACGTCAAGGTGCTGGACCGCACCGGGCTTATCCTCGAAATCTTCGGCCGCCGCGCCAAGACGCGCGAGGGCACGCTCCAGGTCGAACTCGCGCATCTGATCTACCAGCGCAGCCGCCTGGTGCGATCATGGACGCATCTGGAGCGCCAGCGCGGCGGCTTCGGATTCATGGGCGGCCCCGGCGAGACCCAGATCGAGGCCGACCGCCGCATGATCGGCGAGCGCATCACCCGCATTGAGAACGACCTGAGGAAGGTGCAGGCAACGCGGCGGCTGCATCGCGCCGGACGCCAGCGCGTGCCGTATCGTGTCGTCGCTCTCGTCGGTTACACCAATGCCGGAAAATCGACGCTGTTCAACCGCCTGACGCGCGCGGACGTGCAGGCCGCCGACATGCTGTTCGCCACCCTCGATCCGACCTTGCGCGCGCTCAAGCTGCCGCATGGCGGCAAGGCGATGATCTCGGACACCGTGGGATTCATCTCCGACCTGCCGACCATGCTGGTGGCGGCATTCCGCGCCACGCTGGAGGAGGTCATCGAGGCCGATGTGATCCTGCATGTCCGCGACATTTCACATGAAGACGCCGAGGCACAGGAACGCGATGTCGATCAGGTGCTGCGGCAGTTGAACGTCGAGACCGATTCAAGCCATCGCCTGATCGAGGTCTGGAACAAGATCGACAGGTTTTCGCCGGAGGAGCGCGAAAATCTCGCGCGCATCGCCGCGCGGCGGCCGCCGGAACGGCCATGTTTTCTCGTCTCGGCGGAAACGGGCGAGGGCATCGACGCATTGCTGGCCGCGATCGAGGAGCGGCTTGCAGCCACCCGGTTCACGCTCGATCTTCGCGTCGATGCGACAGATGGCGCAGGCATCAGCTGGATTCACCGCAATGCCGAGGTGCTCGACAAGCATCTCGATGAAAATCATTTCAACATGGTGATCCGCGTGGATGAGACCAAGCGCGATATCGCCATTGCGCGTTTCGGCGCGGTGCCGCGTGAGCAGGGCGACTGAAACTAGCCGCCACTCCCGTTTTCACGCGACTTCGCCTCGCGCCACAGAGCTTCCATGTCGTCGAGCGTCGCCTGCCCAAGCGGCACGCCTTTTTTCGCCAGTTCCTGCTCGATATGACCAAAGCGCCGCTCGAACTTCGCACTGGCCGCACGCAGGGCCATGTCCGGATCGACTGCGGCGTGGCGCGCGAGGTTGACCACGGCGAATAGAAGATCACCGGTTTCCGCCGCGATTTCCCTTGCATCGCCGCCATCGAGCGCTGCTTCGATCTCGTCGGCCTCCTCACGGATCTTGGCGAGCACCGCGCGCGGATCGTTCCAGTCGAATCCAACCGTGCCGGCTTTCTCCTGAAGCGCGAGGGCATGCGCCAGCGCAGGCTGTCCGGATTTCACCGAAGCGAGCAGAGAGAGCGCCTGCGCAGGCTCCTCGCCACGGCGTAGAGCGCGTTCGGCTTTTTCCTCGGCCTTGATCCGGCTCCAGCTTTCTTTCACCTCGACGGGCGACATGCGTCCGGCCTTGTCACCGAATACATGCGGATGACGGCGCACCATCTTGGTGACGACCGCTGCAACCACATCAGGGAACGCAAAGGCGCCTTGTTCCTCGGCCATGCGCGCGTGATAGACGACCTGAAGCAGAAGATCGCCCAGTTCCTCGCGCAGATCATCGAGGTCACCGCGCGCGATCGCATCCGCCACTTCGTAGGCTTCCTCGATGGTGTAGGGCGCGATCGTCGCGAAGGTCTGCTCCAGATCCCACGGACAGCCGGTGACGGGCGTTCGTAACGCGGCCATGACCTCAAGGATGGCGGCAATGTCGGTCGGGTTCGACGGGGATTTCATGGAGCACCGGAATGATGGCGGATGCCTTTCTATGCCGCATCGGTCAGCATTCGCCCAGCCTCAATCCTGGGTTCAATCCCGATATTCCACGGTTGGCGCGGCCCATCCCGAATGATAGATCGGGCCATGGACAAAACACCCGAAAACGCCGCGCTGGTGCTGTTTTCCGGCGGGCAGGATTCCGCGACCTGTCTCGCATGGGCGCTGTCGCGCTTCGAGCGTGTCGAGACGCTCGGCTTCGACTACGGCCAACGACACGCCATCGAACTGGAATGTCGCGCGGCGCTGATCGAGGGCCTCAAACAGATTCGTCCCGACTGGGAGGCGCGACTCGGCGAAGCACACACGCTCGCCATTCCGACGCTCGCGGAAATTTCAGACACCGCGCTGACACGCGATATCGCCATTGAAATGGAAGAGGGTGGCCTGCCCAACACGTTCGTGCCCGGCCGCAACCTGCTGTTCCTCACCTTCGCCGCCGCGCTCGGCTACCGGCGCGGGATTCGTCATATCGTCGGCGGCATGTGCGAGACGGATTATTCCGGCTACCCGGACTGCCGCGACGAGACGATCAAATCGCTCAACGTCGCGCTCAATCAGGGCATGGGCCACGCGTTTGAGTTGCACACGCCGCTGATGTGGCGCGACAAGGCGCAGACATGGGAGCTGGCGCATGAACTCGGCGGCAAGCCCTTGGTCGATCTGATCGTGCAGCATTCGCACACATGCTATCTCGGCGAACGCGGCGCGCTGCATGATTGGGGCTATGGCTGCGGACGATGCCCGGCCTGCGAACTTCGAGCGTCCGGCTGGAAGCGCTACGCCGCGACGGCAGAAGGATGAGACCAGAAGTCACCCGAGCCATCCTGGGGAGAAAGGACATGAATACATTTCATCGCGCCGGCGCCGCATGTTTTGTTGCAATGATCTCGCCGTCCGCATGGGCAGCAGGCGCGGGCGGCCACCACCACCACGCCGAATATTCGGCAGGCGAACCGGGCGACGCCAGGAAAGCCGCGCGGGTTGTTCACGTCACAATGACCGAGGCCAACGGCAAGATGATTTACGCGCCGGACAGGATCGAGGTCCGCAAGGGCGAGCAGATCAAGTTTGTCCTGCGCAACAATGGTGATCTCGATCACGAGTTTCTGCTGGCGAGCACGTCCGACAATCTCAAACATGCCGATGCCATGGCAAAGAATCCGGACATGACGCACGACGATCCGAACGGCAAACGTTTGCCGCCGCGAAAGGCCGCCGAGATCGTCTGGAAATTCACCAGGCGCGGGACGTTTGAATATTCCTGTCTGATCCCGGGTCACCGCGAAGCGGGAATGGTCGGGACCGTCATCGTCAAATGACCGCCAAACACCGGCTCAAGGCCAAACGGCCAGCTTCGTCTGGATCAACTCATAATTCGCATAAGGTATATTATGGAATATATTTATATGGTTAGATTTGCAGATAATTCAAAGGATTGGGCGAGATAGCTGCCATAGGTTGAAAGCCTACGGCTCCAGTTCGAGCCGCATCCCGTCATAGCCCGGGACCACGCCGGCAGGCAGTTTTCCGCGCAGTTCCTCGTAATCGAGGTCGGCGTGCATGTTGGTGATGACGGCGCGGCGCGGCTTGAAACGGTCGATCCAATGCAACGCATGGGCCACGGAGAAATGGCTCGGATGCGGCGTGTAGCGCAGCCCGTCGACCACCCACAGGCCGAGGTTCTCGAGTGCCGGAAAACTTTCCGGCGGAATGTCGTTCAAGTCGGGGGTGTAGGCGGCATCGCCGATACGATAGCCGAGCGCCGGAATGCTGCCGTGCTGGACCCAGAAAGCGGTCAGGGTGATTGGACCGCCCTTCCCGTCGATCGTATGACTTTC
The DNA here is from genome assembly GCF_029030725.1 of [Pseudomonas] carboxydohydrogena. NCBI lineage: Bacteria > Pseudomonadati > Pseudomonadota > Alphaproteobacteria > Hyphomicrobiales > Nitrobacteraceae > Afipia > Afipia carboxydohydrogena. The sequence continues at coordinate 1,777,490 of NZ_CP113162.1, read as the reverse complement.
ACCGGCCTCGATCGAGCAGCGATCCAGAATCGGCGGATAGTCGCTGCCGGGTGGCGAGCGGAAGCAATAGGAGAACCGCTGGTCGATATCGCGGGCAGTGGACTGATTCAGATAGGTCGGAATCCGCCGTTTCTGGTGCAGCACCACGGAGCGAAGATCATCAATGCCGTGGGTCTGGTCGGCGTGCTCATGGGTCAGGAACACCGCGTCGATGTGATCGACATCGGCGTCGATAAGCTGTTCGCGCAGATCAGGCGACGTGTCGATCAGCACGCGCGTGATACCGGCGTCGCTTGTGCGCTCGACCATGGCCGAACAGCGGCGGCGGCGGTTCTTCGGATTTGCCGGATCGCATGCACCCCAACCCAACGCCGGGCGCGGCACACCAGCCGACGATCCGCTGCCGAGAATGGTAAAGACGAGACTCATGTGGCGTCGCTGTCCGGGCGCGGAACCTTGTCGAAGAACCGGAAGAAATTCTCCGTGGTCTGGCGGGAGATTTCCTCGAACGAGACGCCGCGCAGTTCGGCCAGCGCCTTTGCAGTCTCGGTCACAAAAGACGGCTCGTTGCGCTTGCCGCGATATTTGCCGGGAGCAAGGAAGGGCGCGTCGGTCTCCACCATCATGCGGTCGAGTGGAATCTCGGCCGCGACATCGCGTACGTTCTGAGAATTCCTGAAGGTCAGAATGCCGGTGAACGACACATAGAGACCGTGCGCGACGGCCTTCTTCGCAAGCTCAAGTCCGCCCGTGTAGCAATGCAGAACCGCGCGAAAAGGCCCCTTCTCCATTTCCTCGTCGAGAATGCGGCCGCAATCCTCGTCCGCCTCGCGGGTGTGGATCACCAGCGGCAGGCCGGTTTCACGCGCCGCCGCAATGTGGGTGCGGAAACCGCGTGCCTGTGCCTCGGGCGACGAATTCTTGTAGAAATAATCGAGCCCAGCTTCGCCGAACGCCACGGCCTTGGGATGGCGCGACAGCGCAATCAGTTCGCTTGCCGGAATCCCGTCTTCCTCGTCGGCCTGATGCGGATGGGTGCCGACCGAGAAATAGACGCTCGGGAAACGCTCGGCGATCGCACGCAGTCCATCGACGCGCTTCACCCGCGTCGATATCGTGACGATGCGCCCAACCCCCGCCGCTTCGGCACGCGCGACGATGCCGTCGAGATCGTCGGCGAAATCCGGAAAATCGAGATGGCAATGGCTGTCGACGAGCATCAGCTTTTGGCCGCAGGATCGGTTGGTTCGATGTAACGCGGGAAAACCGGCGCGGGCGGCGGAAGTTGCGTTCCGGGTTTGATGCGGTTCGCGAGCGCCGCGAAATCGCGCGCATCCGCCGGAACGGCCAGGATATCGAGCATCTTCGCCATCGCATCCGGCATGACCGATTGCGCGAGGATAGCGATCTGACGAACCACTTCGGCGGTGACGTAAAGCACGGTCTTCTGGCGTGCGGGATCGGTCTTGGCCAGAGCCCATGGCGCCTCGCCCGCGAAGTAACGGTTGGCCTCGGCCACCACGGCCCAGATCGCGTTCAGCGCCATATGAATCTGTTGCGTCGCCATCGCCTCGCGGGCCTGCGCCAGCATGGCGTCGGCCTGCGCCAAAATCGCCTTGTCGTTGTCGCTGAAAGCGCCCGGCTCCGGCACGATGCCGCCATGCTGCTTGCCGATCATCGACAATGAGCGTTGCGCGAGATTGCCGAGGTCGTTGGCAAGATCGGCGTTGGTGCGCGCGACGATGGCCTCGTGATTGTAGTTGCCGTCCTGTCCGAACGGCACCTCGCGAAGCAGGAAATAGCGCAACTGATCGACGCCGTATTGATCCGCGAGCGCGAACGGATCGACCACGTTGCCGACCGACTTCGACATCTTCTCGCCGCGGTTGAACAGAAAGCCGTGGGCATAGACGCGCTTCGGCACCGGAATGCCTGCCGCCATCAGGAACGCAGGCCAGTACACCGCATGGAAACGGATGATGTCCTTGCCGATGATGTGCACATCGGCGGGCCAATACTTCCAGTTGGCATCCTTCTCGTCGGGAAAGCCGATGCCGGTGATGTAATTGGTCAGCGCATCGACCCACACATACATCACGTGCTCTGGATCGTTCGGCACCTTCACGCCCCAGTCGAATGTGGTGCGCGAAACCGACAGATCCTTGAGGCCGCCTTTCACGAAACTGACGATCTCGTTGCGCCGCGAATCCGGCCCGATGAAATCGGGCTGGCTTTCGTAGAGCTTCAGCAACTTGTCCTGATAGGCGGAGAGCTTGAAGAAATAGCTTTTCTCCTCCACCCACTCCACCGGTGTCCCTTGCGGGCCACGGCGCACCTTGTCCTCGCCGACGGTGGTTTCATCCTCGGCGTAATAAGCTTCGTCGCGCACCGAGTACCAGCCCGCATAGCTGTCGAGATAAATGTCGCCGCTCGCCGCCATCCGACGCCAGATTTCCTGCGTCGAAGCATGATGCGCGGGCTCAGACGTGCGAATGAATCGATCGAAGGAAATGTTGAGCCGCTGATCCATCTCCCTGAACCGCCCCGCATTGCGGGTCGCCAGTTCGTGCGGCGTCATACCCTCCTTCTGCGCGGTCTGGATCATCTTCAGCCCGTGCTCGTCGGTTCCGGTCAGGAAGAACACATCCTTGCCATCGAGCCGCTGGAAGCGCGCAAGCGCGTCGGTCGCAATCGCCTCATAAGCATGACCGATGTGCGGAGCGCCGTTCGGATAGGCAATCGCGGTCGTGATGTAGAAGCGAGAGCGGGATGAAGTCTCTGCATTCGCCATGCGTGCGAAGGCCTTTCATTGATATCGGTCGGGTGATCCGTCGGGCTCAGGCGGACGCTTCGGCGAGCCATCCAAATACCGAAAACACCAGCGGTTTTCGTTCCAGATTGAATGATTCCGTTTCGCGGGCGGCCTTGCCGATCTTTTCCCATACCTCGGCAAACCGTGCAAGACGCGGCAAATTCGACTGCAATTCGTCGGCGCGGAGCCGCGCGGACAGCCAGCGCTCCACCGTTTCCACGAAAGTTCGCAAGGCCACGCGATCATTGAGCGACAGCGCATCTCCCAGAGTGTGCAGCGCGCGTTGGTCGAGCCGTGGCAGAATGTCGAGCAGGGCCGCCGTACGCTGTTGCAGGCCGAGCGCCTCGCCGCCCATCAGTGTCAACGCATGAGCCACGCTGCCATCGGCCGCTGCCGCCGCCTCGCGCAATTGCGGATCGGCCGCATCGGACTGCATGGCCTCGGCAGCGGCAGCAACAACCTCCTCCGCCGGCAATGGCCGCAGCGACAGCTTGCGGCAGCGCGACTGAATCGTCGCCAGCACCCGCGAGGGCATGTTGCTGACGAGCAGAAACAGCGAGCGCGATGGCGGCTCCTCCAGAATCTTGAGAAGCGCATTGGAGGCGTTGGCGTTCAGTTCGTCGACCGTATCGACGATGCAGACCCGCCACCCCGCCACCGCCGCCGTGGAGCCGAAGAAGGAAATCGTCTCGCGCGATTCATCGACCGTGATGACGCTGCGCATCACGCCTTTGTCGTTGGCGGTGCGCTCCAGCGTCAGCAATCCACCATGGCTTCCGGCTGCGACCTGCCGCGCCACCGGATGCGGCGCATCGACCTGCAAGGATGATGCTTGCTGCACATCCACCGAAGAAGGATCGGGATGCGCCAGCACAAAGCGCGCCATCCGATAGGCCAGCGTCGCCTTGCCGATGCCCTGCCCGCCGCCAATCAGCCAGGCATGCGGAATCTGCCCGCTCTTGTAGGCGGTCAGCAGCGCGGCTTCCGCCGCCGTGTGGCCATAGAGGGAAGTCGTCTCGCGCGGATGCGGGACGGAAGGCATATCCGTCTGCGTACTTCGTGCGCTCATGCGCCTGCTCCCACTGATGATGGGGCAGGCAGGCGGCTTTGCAATGCTTCACGAATACGCTCCGCCACCTTGACCGGTTCAGCATTGGCATCGATCACGACGCAGCGCGCGGGATTATCCGCCGCGATCTTGCGGTAGGCTTCGCGAAGGCTCTCATGGAAGGAGAGACTTTCTCCTTCAAACCTGTCCGCTGTCGCCAGCCCGCGCCGCTTGATCGCCCGCATCAGGCCGACAGCAACGGGCACGTCGAGGATAAATGTCAGGTCCGGCTCCAGTCTGCCGATGGTCGCATGCGTCAGCGCCCGGATGAACGCCGGATCGACCTTCCCCGCAGCGCCCTGATAGGCGGCGGTGGAGTCGGTGAAGCGATCGCACAGCACCCATGTGCCCTTGTCCAGCGCGGGCCTGATGACCTGATGCACATGATCGTCGCGCGCGGCCGCGAACAGCAAGGTTTCGGCATCCGCTCCCAGCAGCTTGCCGACGCCCGACAACAACAAGTGCCGGACGATTTCCGCGCCGGGCGATCCGCCCGGCTCGCGCGTCACCAAAGTCTCGATGCCCCGGGACTTCAGGGAATCCGCCAGCATCTGGATCTGCGTGGACTTGCCCGACCCCTCACCGCCTTCAAAAGTGATGAAGCGGCCGATGGCGTGACCTTGGCGAGGCATGGATTTTGCGGCGCGTTTCGCCATGCATCACAGCTTCTGGATGCCGGTACGGAACGCACCGATGACCAGCTCGCTCGCACCATCAAGCGCGCGACTTGTCATCGAGCCGATGCCGATCGATTGACCGGCATGCACCGGCACCTCCAATGCGAGATTTCCGTTGCGCCAAAGCCTGAGCATGCCGACCCGCTGGCCGCTTTGCACCGGCGCATGAATTGGACCAGTATAGATGATACGCGCGAGCAGCTTGTCGTTACCGTTCTTCTGCACCATCACGCTCACGGGCTCGTCGGCGTGAAGCTCGACCGAACCGCGATCGCCGCCGAACACCTTGCCATAAGCAATCGTCTGTCCGGCATCGAACAGCGTACGGGATTCAAAATTCTTGAAGCCCCATTCCAGCAGCCGCTTGGCCGCAGAGGCACGATCGCCGGAATCTTCAAGACCATTGACGACGACAATCAGCCGGGTGCCGTTCTGAACGGCGGAGCCGACCATGCCGTAGCCACCCTCCTTGGTGTAGCCAGTCTTCAATCCATCCGCACCGTCGAGCGCGCCCAGGAGCGGATTGCGGTTCATCTGACGAATCTTGTTCCAGGTGAATTCGCGCTCGCCAAACAGCTTGTAGAAATCCGGATAGGTCAAAATGATATGGCGCGCGAGGTGGGACAGTTCTCGCACGGACATCTTGTTGTCAGGGTTCGGCAGCCCGTTGGTGTTGCCGAAAGTTGAGCGCGTGAGGCCGAGCTCTTTCGCGCGCGCCTGCATCCTGTTGATGAAAGCATCCTCGCTGCCGGCATAACCTTCCGCGAGCGCGATGCATGAATCATTGCCGCTCTGGATCACAAGGCCGTGCAGAAGGTCGTCGATGCTGACCTGACTGTGAATCGCGGCGAACATGGTCGATGAGCCCGACGGCGCGCCGCCCTTGCGCCACGCATTCTCACTGATGCGATATTCATCGGTCAGCTTGATCTCGCCCTTGGCCAGCGCATGGAAGATGACCTCGGCGGTCATCAGCTTCATCATGCTCGACGGCGCCCGCAGTTCGTCGGCATTCTTCTCGAACAGCACGCTGCCGGTCTTGGCATCGATCAGGATCGCGGTCGGCGCATCGGTGTCGATGCCGCCCTCCTCCTTTTTCACCGCGCCCTGAACGCTGTGATTGGCTGCGTGAACCGGGGCCAGCACGAGTCCGGCAACCAGCAGAAGCGCACCAAAAACGCGCACGCCCGAGGCCGCAAAACGGCTCATTTGTCCTGTGATTCCCGCAATTTCGGATCGAGAAGCCATGGCCCGGCTTGTATCAGGAGAGACCCGGCCAAACAACGGAGGTTCGGGAACCGCCCCCAGCCAGCGACCTCAAAAGACGATCAATAAAGGCCGCGGCCTGCCCCGGGATCGCTGTTCGGAGTTGCGTAGCCCGCCGCCTGGTAGCTTGACCGCAACTCGGCGCTGTCGGCCACTTCCGTAGCCCCGAGGGTATATGGCCGCTCGGCCGGTAGCGGCACGTCCGCCCGGACGACGCCTTGCGGGGCGGACATCTGAGGCACGAACGCCGCCGCCGAGGCCAGCCGAATGCTGGATGGCGCAGGGGCCGGTTCGTTGGTCCGCAGCGTCGCGACCAGCATCGCGTCATCGGACCCCTCCAGCGGGGCCCGGCCGACATATTCCACCCTCACCCGCGCCACGCCATTGCTCTTGAAATCGAGCAGGGTCGCGGCCCGGTGCGAAACGTCGATAATGCGATTGCCGTGATAGGGGCCGCGGTCGTTGACGCGGACGATCAGGGACTTGCCGTTGGCGGTATTGGTGACGCGGACGTAGCATGGCATCGGCAGGGTCGGATGGGCGGCGGTGATCGAGGTCATGTCGAACACTTCGCCATTGGCGGTGAGACGCCCGTGGAAGTCATCGCCATACCAGGAGGCCAGCCCCTCGGCGCGATAATGGGTGTTTTCTTCGGGCACGTAGGTGCGGCCCGCGACCTGATAGGGCTTGCCGATGCGGTAGGTTCCGCCGCCCTTCGGCACCGGCTTGTCGAAATCGACCACGCGCGGGCTGGATGAGACGCCGTATTTGGGATCGAATCGGTTGACGAATTTGCCGGGCGCGCAATTGGCGAGCAGCAGGCATGCACCGGCACCCAGCAAAAGCTGGCAGGCACGGCGTGCCGCGTGTTGATTGATCATCCCCATAGACGTCCGTAACTTTGTGGCGCCCCCGCCCGGCACCATCGGCTGCAACGCAGCATAAACCATAGCGGGCGCAAGCGAAACGGGGGCTATTGCGTGTGGTAAATTGATCGTTGCCGCCCTTGACTTCGCGAGCGCCGAATCCGCGCCCTTTCCGCCGGTACTTGAGCTATCTCAAACCCGGGCGCATGGTGGGATACTAGCCTTTCGAGCCATGACCATGTCCCCTCTCTCCGCATCCATCGCCACCGTGATCGGGCCCGACAGCCAGGCGATCCAGTCGTTGTTTGAGGCGCAGGTTCAGGAGTGGCGCAGCTCGGGCGTGAAGGTCGTCGGTCTTGTCGCCGAGACACATTCCCTGCCCGACCGGAGCTGCGCGGCGGGTTTTCTGCGCGACCTCGCAAGCGAGGCGCGGTTTGCGATGTATCTGGAGAGCCCGCCCATCAACACCTCGTGCCATCTCGACGGCAGCGGCGTCGATGCCGCCTGCATGGCGCTGCTCGGCCAGATCGAGACGAGCGATGTCGTGGTGTTGAGCAAATTCGGAAAGCTCGAAGGAATGGGCGGTGGATTGCGCCCTGCTTTTGAAGCCGCGGCCGCCGCGGGCAAGCCGATTCTGACCACGGTGTCGGAGAAGCATCGCGACGCATGGGCGGAATTCACCGGCGGCACGACCATGATCCCCGACAACCTTGCGGCCATCCGCAAATGGTGGGCGGGCCTGAAGGCTGGTCAATCCATCACGGTGTGAGTTGCCCGCGTTGACGCCGCCTTGGAAGGTGCCCTAAACAGGCGTCACCCTGATAGGGGTCCTGTGGAAGGGTGTCCGAGTGGTTTAAGGAACCGGTCTTGAAAACCGGCGTGCCCGCAAGGGTACCGTGGGTTCGAATCCCACCCCTTCCGCCAGAACGCCAATTGCATCCATGACATGAAATCAGGTCTATGCCGTGGATCGCACGATCCGGCCCACTTATGATGTCGGCTCGATAGCAAGGCGAGGAAGAGGATGATGATGGCACAGCCTTTTCGGAAAGCCGCTCAATCATTGCCTCGAATTTGATGTCCAATAACGAAGCGCGTCGTCAGCCGGGCTGGCCCGAAGCCGCGGCCGCATTGATGACCTATCTGGTCCTGATCGCAGCGCTCGGCCTGTGGATGGTGCAGACACCTTCCGAACAGGCTGCCTTACGCGGCATCGTTGGAATGGGGGTAAATGGCATCGCTGGCGTCGCCGCATTGCTTGCGGCATTCGCCTTGCGTCTCCGTGACTTTCACGCCTTCGGATTTCGGATGACAAAACCGAAGTGGTTGGCTGCGGGAGCAGCACTCGGCATTTTCGCCTTCGGTCTCAGCTTCCTTATCGAGGCGGCCTACTTCCGCTTCATCACCGAACCGAACACACAGGCTGATTTTCAGGCCGCCGCATCAGGAGGCACGTTATCGCTGCTCGCCCTTCTTCTCGCCGGCGCTGTCTTCACACCTTTCGGCGAGGAAGTCGTTTTCAGGGGCGTTATCGCCAGTGCACTCAACCGATATGGACCATGGGCCGGGGTGGTTGGGAGTGCCTCAATATTCGCCGTGGTTCATGGCCCGAGCGTGATCCTGCTGGATGCATTCATGGTCGGCATCCTGACAGGTCTGCTGTTTCGAAAAACCGGCTCCCTGTGGCCTCCTTTTGCTATCCATGCCGTATATAACGCACTTCACCTTCTATACTACGCAACGCTTTAGAACCTGCGAGTCACTCTGCGGTTTGATTGACAGCAATCACGCAAGCCACAACAGCCGATCAACCGGCACCGTCACCTCGACGGCATCGCCGATCTCCATGAGCGAAGAGCCGGAGCGGAACGGCGCATCGATCCAGATATGACTCGATCCCGCCTTCACGCCATAGCGGATCGTGCTGCCGAGAAATTCCCGCTCGACGATCTCGCCCGGCATTGATGGCTGGCTCTCACCGGATTGCCCCTTGTGCACCAGTTGAGTGTCCTGCGGACGGAAAACCGGCTTGGCGTTCGGCTCCACCTCGACGTCTTTCGGCAATGGCAACTCGATGCCGAGGTCCGACTGGAATCCCGTATTGGTCACTTTGCCTTCGACGACATTCGCCGTGCCGAGAAACTGCGCGACGAACAGATTGACCGGATGCTCGTACAATTCGGTCGGCGTGCCGACCTGCTGGACCTTGCCTGCATTCATGACCGCAACACGATCGCAGATCGTGTTGGCCTCCTCCTGATCGTGGGTCACGATCACGGTGGTCAGGCCCAGCGACTTCTGCAACGCGCGCAATTCGCGGCGCACCTGCACGCGCAGCTTGGCATCGAGATTCGATAGCGGTTCGTCGAGCAGAAGAATTTTCGGCTCGATGGCGATGGTGCGCGCCAGCGCCACGCGCTGTTGCTGGCCGCCGGAGAGTTGCGACGGCCGACGATCGATCTGGCTCGTCAAGCCCACGAAACTCAGCGCCGCTTCCACGCGCCGCTTGATCTCGGCGCGCGGCAGACGGCGCTCGCGAAGGCCGAACGCGACGTTGTCGCCAACAGTCATATGCGGCCACAGCGCATAGGACTGGAATACCATGCCGACATCGCGCTTCCATGGCGGCAGCGCCGAAATCTCCTTGCCGCCGACCACGATCCGGCCATGCCGTGCGTCGGCAAAGCCTGCGATCAGCCGCAACAGCGTGGTCTTGCCGCAACCGGAGGGGCCGAGAAGCGCGAACAGTTCTCCCGGTTGAATATCGAGATTGATGCCGTCGAGAACGACATTATCGCCATAGGCCGCGCTGATGTCGTCGATCTTGAGATCGAGAGCTTTCACCTCAAGTCCGGGGTGCTGGGTGTTCGTATCCGTCAAAGGTGCCCCCTATTCATTCGGCGTGCTGCCGGCCTTGGTGCGTCGCTCGCGCTCAATCACATACTGGGACGCGACGGTGCTCAGCGCGACAATCACCACGGCGATGACGCCAAGCGCCGCACCGGGCCCGCGACCGGCGGCCGATTGCATGAAAACGTAAAGCCCATAGGCGAGAGGCGCATCCTGATTGGCCTGAACCAGCATCAGCGTGGCGGACAATTCGACCGCCGCGGTCGCAAAGCTCGTGATGAAGCCCGCGACAAGGCCACCCGTCATCAGCGGCACGACGATCCGCCGCACGGTGCTCGCCTTGGTGGCTCCGAGATTTTCCGCAGCCTCCTCGAGCGAGGCCGAAATCTGCTGGAGCGCTGCGTAGCAAGCACGCAGCGCATAAGGCAGACGCCGGATCGCCAAGGCCAGGACGATGACAACCCAGAGCGACGCCAGCGGTGTTCCGTCCCATAGCGGGATGCCATAGAACGCCCGCAGATAACCGATACCGAGCACGACGCCGGGAATCGCCAGCGCCGCAGTCGCCAGAAGGTCGAGACCACGCGCTCCGAACAGTTTCGTACGCAACACGAGGTACGAGATCGCCGTTCCGATCACGATGTCGATGATGCCTGCCAGCGAGGCATAGAGCAGCGTGTTCTTGATGTAGATCGAGCTTTCGCCGAACACGCGCACATAGTGCGCCACGGTGTAGCCGTCCGGCAGCGGCGAGAACGACCAGATCGTCGCAAACGACAGCAACAACAGCCCGAAATGCGGCGCGAGCACCAGCAGGATGATGAGCGTGAGCACGACATAAACCAGCGCCATTTCCCACGGCCGCAATTTCCGCTTGGCGATGCCGCCGCCGCCGCGCTGGGTCGTGGCATAGTCGATGTTGCGCGTGGCGAGAGAGGAGACCCACATCGAGGCGACCGAGGCCACGATCAGGACCACGGAAATCACATACCCCATCGGATCAGCAATGCCGATCGAGGTCACGCGCAGGTAAGCCTGCGGCGCGAGCATGTCCTTGACGTTCAGGAGGAGCGGCGTCGCCAGATCGTCGAACACCTTGACGAAGACGAGAGAAGCGCCCGCGACATAGCCCGGCAGCGCGAGCGGAAACACGATACGCCGGAAGAGCCGGAATCCGTGCGATCCCAGATTCTGCGCCGCCTCTTCCATCGAGCGATCGACGTTGCGCAACGCCGCCGACAGATTGATGAGGATAAAAGGAAAATAATGGATCGACTGAACGAAGATGATCCCGTTCAGCCCTTCCATGAACCCAAGCTTGAATCCGAACCAGTCGTCGAGCAGCAGATTAACCGTGCCGTTACGGCCGAAAAACAGTTGCAGCGCCACCGCGCCGACGAACGGCGGCATGATGAGCGGAAGAAATCCCAATATCTGAATCAGCCCCGTGCCGCGAAACGCAAACCGCGATGTGAAATAAGCCAGCGGCATCGCCAGAATCGAGGCGCCGGCCACGGCCATTGCCGAGACGTAGAGCGAGTTCCAGAACGACCGAATGAACAGATCGGTTTTGAAGAAATCGATGAAGTTCGCGAAGGTGAAAAGGCCGCTGCCTTTTTCGGTGAAAGCCACCCAGACAACGGTCGCGACCGGCCAGACCAGGAAAACAAGCAGAAAGGCCAGAATCAGCAAGGCAACACTGACCTGGCCCCATGTCGCACCATTGAGGACGCGGGACACGAATGTCCCGCGCCGGTTGTTATGAAGGCCAATCGCCGTCATGCGTGTGCGACGATTACTTGGCGAGTTTCAGCGCTTCGTCGGCCTTGGCGCGAGCCTGTGCATTGTGGTCCTTCGCGAAAGACGCCCACTGCTGCTCGAGTTCGGCCTGACGCGCTCCCTTCTCCTTTTTCTTGCCGCCGGAGAACGCACCGGTGATCTCGGGTGACGACGCCTGCTCCTCCGTGAGAGGCACCGCACCCATCAGGTCACGTGCCTCCTTCAGGAGCGCCTCGGCCTTGGGGTTCGGCTTTTTCGCGACAGCCTCGGCCGCCATATCGATCGCCTTCTTGGTCTGCTTCAAATCCGCCAGTTGGAAGGTCACGGTCTGGTCGTACAACGCATCGACCACATCGTTGCGTCCTTCCGACTTCTTGACGTCGAACTTCACCATCGAGTTCAGACGCGGATCGGTGAACGGGTTTGGGTAACCCTTTGGCGCCTTGTCGTACACCGCAGGATTGACCGGCAGTCGGCGAATGCCCGGATCGAACAGGAGGTTCTGTCCGGCCGGTGACAGAAGGAATTCGATGAAAGCCTGGGCACCTGCCTTGTTCGGTGCATTTGCCACGATGGCGATGTTCGCCGGCACGATCGCGGTCACGCTCGGATAGACGAACTTCACGGGAAAGCCGGTCGCCTGCGAGGAGAAGGCAAAGAAATCGATGACGATGCCGTAGCCGACCTGACCGGAGTTGACCGCATCCGGCACCCCGAACGAGCGCTCGGTGACCTCGCGGAAATTACCCGAAACGTCACGCAGGGTCGCCCAGCCCTTGGCCCAGCCTTCACCTTGCAGAATGGTTTCGATGGTCAGATGCGTGGTGCCGGAGCGCGAGGGCGCCGCCATGGATACGTGATCGTAATAGGCTGGCGCTGCGAGATCCTGCCACTCCTTCGGCTCGGGCAGCTTGTTGGCCTTCACGTAGCGCTCGTTCCACATGATGCCGTAGCCGGAGGCCGCGAAACCGAAGTAATAGCCATCCGGATCGTTGATCGGAAACTGCCCTATCTTTTCCGGAATGCCGGTGGCTTTCGGCTTGTAGGCCTGCAACAGCGATTTGACCTTCAGTGCCTCGAAGGCGTCCGGCGCTGACGCCCAGAACAGATCGACCTGGTTGTTGGACTTGGTTTCTTCCAGGAATTTGACGCCGGCATGCGTGTTGCGATTCTGCACATCGAGCGTGACGCCGGGGTTGGCTGCCTCGAACGCCTTTTTGATCGGGTCGGTCAGATCCTTTGCATAGGATGTGACGACGCTCACTTTTCCCGAAATCGCCTGTGCGCTGGAGGCCGCAGGCCATCCAAACACCAGAGCGATCGCAAAAGCCTTAGCTAGCCGGATTCGATTCATTCTCATTCCCCCTGAAAACGTTGGCCTTCCAGCGCCTTGTCATAAAACAGTAATATTAGGTGGAGCGAATGAACAGTAGAGCTTCCTATTATTGCACTGCAATGAACAGCCTGTCGCTCCCGTCCTGGATCGACAGTTTTATATCGTCTCACTGAGAAGGATTTTAACGCCTACTGATGGGGCTGCGGTGGTGACATCGCAGCAGGCTCCGACGCCTTCGCTTCATCCTTCACCTCATCCGCGGACTTTGAAAACAATCCCTGAATGAAGACGAAGAAGACCGGCACCATCAACAGCGCAAGAATGGCCACGGCAATCATGCCACCCATCACGCCGGTTCCCAACGCCTGCTGGCTGAGACTGCCCGCTCCCTGCGCCACCACCATCGGCAGCACACCGCACACAAAGGCGAATCCGGTCATCAGGATCGGGCGGAACCGCAGAGTGCACGCTTCCATTGTCGCGGCGAGCAGCGATTTGCCCTGCTCGCGAAGATCCTTGGCAAACTCGATGATCAGGATTGCGTCCTTCGCCGCGAGGCCGATGATGGTGATGAGCCCGACAGTAAAGTACACGCCGTTCGGCAGCCCCCGCATCGACGAGGCCAGCACCGATCCGAGCACGCCGAGCGGAATGGTGAGAAGAACCGCAACCGGAATGGTCCAGCTCTCATAAAGCGCCGCAAGGCACAGGAAGACCACCAAAATCGATAACGCCAGCAGCAGCGGCGCCTGCGAGCCGGAGAGCTTTTCCTGTAGCGACTGGCCGCTCCACTCGTAACCGAAGCCGCGTGGAAGAAGTCCGGCCAACCGCTCCATCTCGGCAATGGCGTCGCCGCTCGTGTAGCCCGCGCGCGCCTCGCCGCTGATGCGGACTGACGGGTAGTAATTAAAGCCGACAATCTGCGAAGGCCCCTTGCCCCATTCGATGCTCGCGAATGACGACAGCGGCACCAGATCGCCCCGGTTGTTCTTCACATTGTATTTGAGGATATCGTCGGGATTCATGCGATCCATCGCATCCGCCTGCACGATCACGCGCTGCATCCTTCCCTTGTTCGGGAAGTTATTGATGTAGGCGGAACCGAGATTGGTGGAGATCGTGCTGTTCACCTCCGCGAAGGAAATCCCGAAGGCGCTCGCCTTCTGACGATCGACCATCAGATTGACGACAGGCCCCTCGGGTAAACCTTCGATATAAACCTTCTGCAAAATCGGACTTGCATTGGCGTCAGCGACGAGCTTACGCGCCGACGCCAGCAATTCGCCATATCCCTTTTGTCCGCGATCCTGAAGGCGGAAACTAAAACCGCTGGAATTACCGAGATTGTCGATCGGCGGAGGTTGCTGTGCCGTGATCTTGGCGTCACGGACACTCGCCATGGCGGCGTTAATGTCGTTGACGATCGCCGCCGCGGAGTCCTTCGATCCGCGCTCCGACCAATCCTTCAGCGTAATGAAGGCCTGCGCGGTGTTGATGCCCTGCCCCAGGAAGCTGAACCCCGTCAGGAATGTGACGTCCTGAATGCCCGAACGGGTCTCGAGATATTTCTCGACGCGCTCAACGGCAGCCCTCGTGCGAGCGAATGACGAGTCGGAGGGTGTCTGCACATCGACGGTGATGAAGCCCTGATCGTCGATGGGCAGAAAACCGCCCGGCATTCGCGAGAACGCGAACGCCACGCCACCCACAAGAGCGAGATAGACGAGCATGACGCGACCCTTGCGCGCGAGCGACCAGCTCACGGTCTTGACGTAACGGTCGCGCGAAGCATCGAGCGTGTTGTTGAACCAGCGGAAGATGCCTTTCTTGGCCGCGCCATGACCGCCCTTCGCGGGTTTCAGCAGCGTCGCGCACAGTGCGGGCGTCAACGTCAGCGCCATCAGGGCCGAGAACCCGATCGCCGCCACCATCGTGATCGAGAACTGCCGGTAGATGATACCGACCGATCCGGGGAAGAACGCCATCGGCACGAACACCGCCATCAGCACCAGCGTGATGCCGACGATGGCGCCGGTGATCTGGGTCATCGCCTTGCGGGTCGCCTCCTTCGGCGGCAGCCCCTCCTCGGTCATGATGCGCTCGACGTTCTCGACGACGACGATGGCGTCGTCCACGAGAATGCCGATCGCCATCACCATGGCGAACAGCGTCAGCATGTTGATCGAATAGCCCGCCAGCAGAAGCGTGGCGCTGGCCCCCAGCAGCGCGACGGGTACGACGATGGTCGGAATGAGCGTGTAGCGGATGTTTTGCAGGAACAGGAACATCACGAGGAACACCAGCACCACCGCTTCAATCAGCGTATGCAGCACCTTCTCGATAGCCGCCTTGACCACGGGCGTGATGTCGTAGGGAATGTCGTAGGCGATATTGACCGGGAAGAATTTCGAGAGTTCTTCCATCTTGGACTTCACCGCCGCCGCGGTCGCCAGAGCATTGCCGCTCGGCGCCAGCATCACGGACAGACCCGCCGTCGGCTTGCCGTTCAGCCGGGTGGTGAACTGATAGCCCATGCCGCCGATCTCGATGCGGGCGACGTCGCGCAGCCGCACCACCGAGCCATCGGCATTGGCGTGAAGAACGATGGATCCGAACTCGTCCGGCGTGCTGAGCTGTCCCTTGACCAGAACGAGCGCCGATACTTTCTGGCCCGGCAGGCTCGGCTCGGCGCCAAGACTGCCGGAAGCCACCTGTGCATTTTGCGCGGTGATGGCTCTGGTGACGTCTTCCGTCGTGAGATTGAAGCCGATCAGCTTTTCCGGATCGACCCAGATGCGCAGCGACTGCTCGGTCGAATACAAGGTCGCGCGGCCGACGCCGGAAATGCGGCGGATTTCACCGACGATATTGCGCACCATGAAGTCGCCGAGCCCGACCTCGTCGAGGCTGCCGTCGGTCGAACGCAGAGTAATGATCTGAAGCACCGCACTCGAGGCTTCCTCAACGAGGATGCCTTGCTGGATCACGGCCGGCGGCAAGCGCGCCTCGACGCGCTTGATGCGGTTCTGAACGTCTACCGAGGCCGTCGTGGTATCCGTGCCCGGCTGGAAATTCGCGATGATCTCCACCTGCCCCAGCGAGTCGCTGGTGGATTCGAAATTCAGAATGCCGGATGCGCCGTTGAGTTCTTCCTCAATCGGCCGCGTGACGCTGTTGTAAAGTTCCTCCGGCGAAGCGCCCGGATAGCTCGTGCTGATCGAAATGGATGGCGGCGCGATGATCGGATATTGCGCGACCGCAAGGAAGGGAATGGAGATCGCGCCCACCAGGCAGATGAACAGCGCCACCACCCATGCGAAGATCGGGCGTTCTATGAAAAAAGCTGGCATCGAGCGTTAATTGAAGGCGGGCTGTGCAGCCGCATCCGCGCTGAGCTTCGTGCCGTCGACCGAAACCGGCGAGACGAGATCGCCCGCGACGAACTTCTGGAAGCCCTCGACCACCACATGGTCGCCCGGTTTCAGAC
Organism: [Pseudomonas] carboxydohydrogena; assembly: GCF_029030725.1. Taxonomy (NCBI): domain Bacteria; kingdom Pseudomonadati; phylum Pseudomonadota; class Alphaproteobacteria; order Hyphomicrobiales; family Nitrobacteraceae; genus Afipia; species Afipia carboxydohydrogena. The sequence goes on along the minus strand of NZ_CP113162.1, from coordinate 1,761,309 downwards.
CTTCGCTCACCAGCCACTTGCCATCCTGAAAATCGCTGGTGCGAATGGACTGCTTCGCAACATGGCCGTCGGGTTTCACGATATAGACTTCGCTGCTGCCGTTCGGGCCGCGCTGAACGGCCTGCTCGGGAATAGCGATGGCGTCCGTATCGATGCCCTGTTCGATCATGACGCGCACATACATGCCCGGCAGCAGTTCGCCGTTCGGGTTCGGAAATTCGCCGCGCAGCGTGACCTGCCCGGTGCTGGCGTCAACCTTGGCTTCGGAGAACAGCAGCCGGCCATCGAGCGGATACTTCCGCCCTTCGACGATCAGCCTGACCTTGGCAGGCCCCTTGCCCACGTCTTCAAGATCGCCGCGATCGAACGCCTCACGCAACTTGATCAGATCGGCGGCCGACTGGGTGAAGTCCGCGTAGATCGGGTCGAGCTGACGGATGGTCGCGAGATTGGTGGTGTCGTTCGCGGTGACGAGCGAACCTTCACTCACCAGCGCGGCACCGATCCTGCCCTTGATCGGCGCGCGGATCGTTGCGTAATCGAGATTGAGTCTGGCGCGCGCAACCTCGGCCTTGCGTGCAGCAAGATCTGCTTCCGCCTGACGCTTGGCAGCGATTGTCTTTTCGTTCTCGGCTTCGGACGCCACATGCTGCGACGCCAGCGTCGCGATGCGATGCGCCTGCTTGGTGGCCTGATCCAGCACCGCCTCGGCCTTGGCCTGGGCGGCCTCCTGCGCCATGACCTCTACCTCGAACGGACGGGGATCAATCTTGTAGAGCACGTCTCCCGCTTCGACATCGCTGCCCTGCTGGAACCATCGCTCCATGATGATTCCGGACACGCGCGAACGCACCTCGGCGACACGCACCGAGGCGACACGCCCCGGCAACTCGCGAACGAGCGTAAACGGCTCCGATTTCACGCGCAGAACAGAAACTTCCGGAGGGGCCACCTTGGCCACGGCGGGCACTGGATCATCGCAACCGCTCAAGAAGACGCTTCCAATGATCAGGCACGCGATTGCGACGATTCTATTCGTCATGGCTTCGGCAAATGTCCCCGGTTTCAGACTCACAGATGATGCGGTCAGGGGTGAAATCGCAATGCAGCATCTTTGTGGCAATGCGATAAAACGCCGCTTTTTCCGCTGCGACATATGGAATCAGCCGCAGGTTAAGCGACGATAAAATGCGGACGCGATCACCGATTAAATATGAGTCAGGTTCCAGCATTCCTCGCAGCGGCTTTGCCGATCCTGGAAGCAATCTAAAAAAGCAAAGCCGGTCTGGATGCGGAAAAATCAGATGATTGCGCATAAACCGGTTCTGCTTGCCGAATATTGTGTCCAAGCCTGCGAATGATTGGCGTCAGCAAACATCCGCGTTGATCGGTCGCAGTTGTTCCCGTAAGCACGCAAGAACAAATCCGCGTGGTTCCATGGGCACACCCCTCAAATTAGCAGCCGGCAGCATCGCAGTCGGCTGCCTCGTGCTGGCGTTGAAATACGTTGCCTATCTCCTCACCGGCAGCGTGGCGCTTTATTCCGATGCGTTGGAGAGCGTCATCAATGTGGCGACCGCGGTCGCCGCTTTCATCGCAGTGCGAGTCAGCGCGACCCCGCCCGACGCAAATCATCCCTACGGCCACCAGAAGGCCGAGTATCTTTCCGCAATTGTTGAGGGCGTGCTGATTCTCATCGCGGCTCTGGCGATTTTCTACGCCGCCTATCATGGAATTCTGAAGCCACGCCCGCTCGAAGCGCCCGCCAAGGGCCTGCTTATCAATGCGGCTGCGAGCGCCATCAACGCCGCATGGTATTTCGTCCTGCTCAAATTCGGACAGCGGCATCGCTCTCCGGCCCTGATCGCCGACGCCGAGCATCTGTGGACCGACGTCGTCACCTCGATCGGCGTCCTGATCGGCGTCGCGCTGGTGTGGCTGACCGATCAGCCGATTCTCGATCCGGTTATCGCCGCATTGGTCGCGGTCAACATCCTATGGACCGGCTGGAAGCTGATGCGCTCCTCGATCGGAGGATTGATGGATGAGGTCGTGCCGGAGGAAACGCTCGCCAAAATCCGCGAGATCATTTCCTCGCATGCCGAAGGCGCACTGGAAGCGCACGATCTCCGCACGCGTCAGGCCGGCCGGGCGATCTTCATCGATTTCCATCTCGTCGTGCCCGGCAACATGACGGTGTCGGAGTCGCATGAACTGTGCGACCGGATCGAAGCCGCGCTGCGGAAAGAGATTTCCGACATCATGATTTCGATTCACGTCGAGCCCGAGGAGAAAGCCAAGCACCCGGGCGGCGTGCCGGTCGTCGGATAGGCACGCGCCCGTTATTCGAAATTCATGTCCATGCATTTGAGAACCGGCGAGGAAATGCCGGTCGCAAGCTCGATACAGCCCCTGACCTTGCGCGTCGAAACATCTGCCGCCCAGATAGCCGTGCCGCCGCTGCCGAAGAACGCGTTGGTGTTTGGCGGCTCGGTTTCGACCGCATCGAAATCATAATTGGAATTTTCGGAAAACACCTTCGTCCTGAGCCGGCAAGTCCCGCTTCCTTCGGTTCCGAGAATCTTCGAGATATCGCGCGTCACCGATACTTGGGCCTCGCAACGGTAGAATTCCGAGGTCGTTGTGTTGAACAGATACGCGTAGGACTTGCATGCAATCACCTGCCGTTTTCCCGGCATCAAAATCTTGCTGCATGAAATGCGTTGATTGTGGCTTAGCCTGAATGTGGCGTCCGCATGTGCCGGTGCTGGCAATGCCAGCGCGCATGCCATGACGGCTGCTGCGAATATCCTTCCTCCATACGGCATCGTCGGTGCTCCGGAATAATATGACATGGCATTATACCGTTTGGGGTTGCAAGGACTGGGGAGCGATCAAGCGATCGATCTGGCGTTCCAGCACCACAGGTTCAGGACGGCCAGCCGCAGCGTGTAAAACGACTCGCAACGCCGCCGCAAGATCGATCGGCGCAATGGCCCCGTCGCAGACCGGCTTGACGAGACGATCCACGATCAGATTCCAGTTTGCGATACCATGATGATAGCCCGCTCCCGATCCGCCGACGATATCCGCGGTCTCCACCACCCCCATCACGGCTTCCGGCTGGGAGGCACGGACGCGGTCAATCATGTGCAGCCATCGTTCGACCCATGCGTTTTCGGTCTTTGCGCGCCGCGAATAGGTTCGCGCATATCGAAGCAACGCCCACGCCTCGGTCCAGCGCCGTTTCCATCCGGCCCTCGATGAGAACTTCAATACGATTGCCCGCTGCGAAAGACGCAGATAGCCCATCACCTGGAGCGCCGTGTCGGCGGCAGACGGCGGCAGCATTCCGGCAAGATCGCAAAGGCAGAATGACATGCGGCGAGTCGGGGATACCCCTTCATCCGTCAAGGCTGCCTGCGCGATAGCGGGTGGATCGGCATAGCGCATCCGTGCCTCCATGCGGGAAGCAATCGATGCGAGAAATGCGCACGGCGCCTTGTTTGGGCCCGCATATCGGCCAATGCGGTTGAGATACACAAGCGCGTAGTCGGGATCCTGATAGGCCATCAGCGAGATGACTGCGCGCCGGACGATCTCCTCCGCGTCCGGCGGCAAAAATGGAGCAAGCTCGGCCAGTCGCTTTTCCGCAACCCATGGCTTGCGGGACGCTTCGCCGAGATAGCGTTCTTTCAGCAGCCTGAAATCGACAGGCAGTTTCATGATGCCGGTTTTCCGCTCAATGCCGCGACCTGCGCCTCGAGCCTGCCGACATTCTGGAATAGCCGCGCGCTCACCAGCCGCAGAAAATAAAATCCGAATTCAGGATTTTGCACGTAGAGTTCTTCCACCTTTTGATAGGTGACGCCGAGAACGAGTCCTTTCTCCACGCATTCCAGCGTCTGGGTGCGCGCATTGTCCGGCGACAGCATCCCGAATTCGCCGACGATGGAGCCGACCGGCAATTCGATGCCGGATTCCACGAGCCTGAAACGGCCGCTGACGATGTAGAACATCTCCGTCGCCCGCTCGTGCTTGTAGAACAGCACCTCGCCCGGCTGGCAGTGCCGCTCGGTCATGAACGGCTTCAGCCAATTCATCGACAGGTTGCCGCTCACCGAACGCTTCACGTTGCGAACAAGCACCAGCATTTCGCGCAAGCGATAGACATTCAGCGGCAGCAGGATCATGTGCAGCGCCACGATCGGATAATTCCGGTGCGACAAGGCGTAGATAATGAACACCACGTTGGTGATGATCCCGACGATGCGCAGCGGAATCATCGTGCGCATGGTGTAACCGGCAACGACGAATGCCGATGCGATCAGGCCACCGGCGCCGGAGGCCAGTCCTGACATGTCCGAAGCGACGCCTGATATATCCATGAGCCACCCAGCCCTTTGTCTTCGACAATGCGCGACCGGTTCAAAACCGATCCATCTAAATTAAGATCAACTGCAATCCAGGGCCGATCAGACCTCACAGTCCGATCGACTGGCCTTCCCGCACCACCACCGTGCCCGGCCGCGCACGCACGGCCTCCGACGCGATCCGGTCGAGGGTATCGTCATCATGCTCGGGGGCGTGGTGAAACAGGCACAGCGTCTTCACCCCGGCGGCATCGGCAAAGGTGGCGTTCTGCTGCCAGCTTGCATGACCCCAACCCTCATATTTTACGAGTTCGCTGTCGGTATAGGTAGCGTCCATGACAAGACAATCGGCGCCTTTCGCCAGCGCAAGCATCGCAGGCGAGGCCCCGGCATCCATGGCCGTATCCGTCATGTAGCAAAACGAGCGTCCGGCGAACTCCAGCCGATAGCCGGTCGCGCCGCCCGGATGATCGAGCGCGGCCGTGCGAAGAACGATGCCCGGACGGGGCGTCAGCACATCGCCACGCGCGAAGTCATGAAACGTGACCTCGGCCTGGAATTGATCGAGGCCGATCGGAAACAACGGAAAGCTCATATACCTGTCGAGCGCAGCGCGAAGTCCGTCCGCCTCCTTCAGGCCCGCTGCCCATAACCGCAGACGATTGCCTTTCTCAAACGCCGGCAGAAAAAACGGCAGCCCGATCAGATGATCGATATGCAGATGGCTGAAGAACAGGTCGCTCTCGCCGGGCTGCCCCGCGAGCGCCTCACCAAGCCCGCGAAGGCCGGAGCCCGCATCGAAGATCAGCCGGTTCTCTCCGCAAAGCACCTCGACGCATGAGGTATTGCCGCCATAACGCACGGTGCCCGACCCCGGACAGGCGATGCTGCCGCGAACGCCCCAGAATTTGATCGTGATTGAATCTGACATCATCAACAGGCTCGAACGAAAGAACGGATCATATCGGAACGGTGCTGCATCGGCTCGCCGTTTCTGTCTATTTCATTGTCATCGCGTAAACGCCATTCCATTCGGGCGGCGGTGGTGCCGTCCGGAAGGCGTCGATCCGCCCCGCATAGAGGGCGAACAACGTCTTCAGACGATTGTCGTCGTCAAGCGCCCGCGCCTTTTCCATCGCATTCAGCGCGCCCTCCCAGTCCCGGCTGCGATAGCGCCAGATCATATCGATGGTGTGGTTGCGCAGCCTCTGAAAGCGTTCCGAGTTGGCGAGATCGGCCCGGCCGAGGATGGCGTAGATCACCTCCGGCTCCTGCTTGCCCTTCACGGTGACAAGGTCCATCTCAAGGATAGCCAGCCTGTCTTGCGCGGCCAGCGCGGTCTTCGAGCCGGCAATAATCGGCACGCCATAGGTCGCCGACTGGCTCTCCAGCCGCGAGGCAAGGTTCACGCTGTCGCCCAGCACCGAATAATCGAACCGCAGGCTGGACCCCATGTTGCCGACCACGCACAGGCCGGTATTGAGGCCGATACCGACATTCAGCGGCATGAACGGCTTGCCCTGCTCCGAAGCCTCCTTCGCCCGTGCGGCATTCAGATCGCCCACCTCGTCCAGCATGTCGAGCGCGGCCTCGCAGGCATTGATGGCATGCTCAGCATCGTCGAGCGGCGCGTTCCAGAATGCCATGATGGCATCGCCCATATACTTGTCGATGGTGCCCTTGCGTTCGATGATCGCATCGGTCAGCGGCGTCAGCAGGCGGTTCATCAGCGATGTCAGCCCCTGCGGATCGCGACGGAAGGATTCCGAGATCGCCGTGAAGCCGCGCACATCGCTGAACATCACCGTCATCTCGCGCTCCTCGCCGCCGAGCACCAGCCGCTCCGGCGCTTGCGCCAGTTGCTCCACCAGAGCCGGCGACAGATATTGCCCGAAGGCCGAGCGGATGCGGCGGCGCTGCGCCTGTTCGCGCACGTAACCGTTGAACACCAGCGTCAGATAGACGGCCGTGCTCGCAAGCAAGGGGAAGGTGAAATCGACCAGTAGCTTCTCGCGCACGAACAGATACCAGGACGTCCCCGCGAGCAACGCCGCGACCGCCCCGCCCAGCAGCAGCAGAGAGACGGGGGTGAGAATCGGCGCGAGCCAGACGATCAGAATCCCGAACAGGATGGCGGCAAGAATTTCCGCGCCGAATGCGTAATTCGGCTGCGACAGGACGGAATCCGTCAATACGTTCTCCAGCACCTGCGCATGAATTTCGACTCCGGGCATGACGCGATCCAGCGGCGTCGTCTTGGTATCGAGCAGCCCAATCGCCGACGTGCCGATAATCACCAGCTTGCGTGAAAACACATCGCTGCCGGCCTTGCCGTCGAGAACATCCGCCGCGGAGACATAGCGCGCCGGATCGTGCCTGCCGAAATAGACCCAGAGCTGGCCGTTGCGGTCGGTCGGAATCTCAAATCCCGGCACGCCCACGCTTTTCACGCCGGCCTCGTCCGACTTCACGAGGAGCGTGTCTGCCTTCACCGCCACCCGCAGCATGTCGAAGGTCAGCGACGGCATCAGGTCGCCCTGCGCCATCATGATGAGAGGAATGCGCCGGACGATGCCGTCGCGCTCCGTGCGGATCGTGAAAAGCCCGCGCCCCGGGGCCGCCTGCTCCAGAACCGGGACATTGCGTAGCCGTCCCGGGAAGTTCAGCAGATAGGGCGACGGATCGCCGCCGAGCGTGGCAAGACCGAGCGGCGGCGGAGCGGCGGCGGGGGCCGGCGTCACATATGGCAGCCCGGATTCGCCAAGTACCACGGGTGAGCGGCGCAGAACTTCAGCAAGAACCTGATCGTTATCCGGCAAGCCCTTGAGTTGCGTACGCATCGCCTCGTCGAGATCGCGGAAATTGTCTACCGCACGCGAGGGCGACAGCCGGTCGGGCTCGGCGAACACGACATCGAAGGCGATCACGGCCGCGCCCGCCTCTGTCAGGCGCGACACGAGATCGGCCACACGGGTGCGCGGCCATGGCCACTGGCCAAACCGCGCAAGGCTCGCCTCATCGAGATCGACAATCACGACAGGCCGCTCGACGGCCTTTCGCGGCTTAAGAATTTGATAGAAATCGAAAACCCTTAGGCGCAATTCTTCCAGCGGTACGGGATCAAGCGCCCGCAGGCCGACGGCAACCGCCAGCAGGCCAAGGCACAGAATTCGGGCGTAGCCAAACCGGCGGGCGAACCGAAGGGGGCGCCGGGGGAGGCTTCTTGAGAGGGACATGGCGGCGAACGTCAGGTTCCCGGTTGCTGAAAGCCCGCCGGCTGGCGCGCGGCCCGATATTGTCCGGTTCCCGCGACGAAATCCACCATCCCCGTGCCGCACGGCGCGGCAATACCTCGCTTCCGAGACCCGGAAGCCGGCCGGTCACCCAAGATCCAGACGCGACCTCACGCCTTCGACATATTGCGGACCATTTCGATCGCGATGGCGATACCGGCGGCGATCAGCACCCAATGGGGATTATCGCAAAGTATCGTGCCCTGCCGGCAGACCTCATATGACCAGGTCCAGCCCGAATTCTGCGTGGCACCCGCGAAGTAAAACAGGCCGCTTGCACCTAACAAACCAAGGATCAGCACAAACATCGGGATTTCTCCGGGTTGTTGCTGGTAGTCTCGGTGCGGGGATGTAAATCAAGGCTTGCGGCGATCTCCGAAACAAAGGGGCATCTTCTATTTTAACGGCCCGGTTCCGGAACCGAACCCGCCCGGCTCCGTTCCTTTCCGGGGAGATGACCCATGGCAACCCGTGCACAACGCTTGGCGGAGTTCGGCGAACACGGCACTCCGCCCTCAGGTGTGCCGGTGCAAGTCCTGTGCGAGGATAAAAGCGGGACCTATCAGCTTCCGTTTCCCTGCCGCTGGATCGGGAGCGGCTGGGAAAACTGCGAGTCAGGCGATCCCGTCGAGGCCCATGTCGTTGGATGGCGCTGGCCCGCGGACGCCGGCAACCGCCAGCATTGAAGGCAGATATTCCGGCCTTACTTTTGCGTCGCCTTCCACGCCTCATAGCGCGCCTTGGTATCGGCGTTCATCGGGTAAAGCCCCGGAAGCGATGCGCCCTGCTGGACCTCGTTGACGATCCACGCCTCGACCCGCTCCTGTTCCTCGCCCTGCTCCAGAATGAGCGGCAGGAATGCCTGCGGAATGACCACCGCGCCATCCTCATCGGCCACGATGATGTCGTCCGGAAACACCGCGACCCCGCCGCAGCCGATCGGCTCGCCCCAGTTCACAAAGGTGAGCCCCGCGACCGAAGGCGGCGCGGCCGCGCCATCGCACCACACCGGAAGCCCGGTGCCCAAAACGCCCTCGACATCGCGCATCACGCCATCGGTGACCAGCGCGGTGACGCCGCGCTTCGCCATGCGCATGCACAGGATGTCGCCGAAAATGCCGGCATCGGTGACGCCCATGGCATCGACAACCGCAATGCAGCCCTCCGGCATCGCCTCGATGGCGGTGCGGGTGGAAATCGGCTTCGACCACGATTCCGGGGTCGCAAGATCCTCGCGCGCAGGCACGAAGCGCAGCGTGAAAGCCGGGCCGACCAATCGTTTCTGCCCCGGGCGCAGCGGGCGCGTGCCGCGCATCCAGACATTCCGCAAACCTTTCTTCAAAAGCACAGTGGTGATGGTGGCGGTGGAAATGCGTTGCAGCAGTTGAACGGTTTCGGCGGGCAGCGACATCGGGAAATCCTGGTTTGAAAGAAGACAGCATCTTGCGAAGGAAGTGGCCTACGTCAAGCGCACCTCTTCGACATTGTTTTCGGCGAATAAATTCTCTGGACGCCATCAGCCTGCCCCGGCATCGTTTGTCCATGAACAGCCAGCCGTCCAAACCATCAAAACCGCGTGTTCTTGCTTGCGGCGACACCGCGCTCGCCGTCGAGTTTGGCGCCACCATGGATGCGGACAGCAACCGCCGGGTTTTCGCGCTGGATCGCGCGCTGAACAACGCAGCCATCGCGGGCATCACCGAGACGGTGCCGACCTATCGCTCGCTTCTCGTGCACTACGATCCGCTCACGCTCGGCTTTTCCGAATTGAGCGACCGCCTCTCGGCGCTGCTCGACCAACCGGACTCGCTGGAGAGCCCATCCCGCCACTGGCGCGTGCCGGTCGCCTATGGCGGCGCATTCGGCATCGATCTCGATGACGTGGCAAAGTCACATGGCCTGTCGCCTGACGAACTGATCCGGCGACACAGCGCCCCGCGCTATGAGGTGGCGATGATCGGCTTCACACCGGGCTTCTCCTATCTTCGCGGCCTCGATCCCGCCATCGCCACGCCGCGCCGCCCACAGCCCCGCCTCTCGACGCCCGCTGGCACGATCTCGATCGGCGGCGTTCAGGCCGCTCTGCAATGTCTCGCCGGGCCGAGCGGCTGGCATCTTCTCGGCCGCACGCCGGTGCGCACCTTCGATCCGCGCCGCGATCCGGTTTTCCTCATCGAACCGGGAGACACCGTGACCTTCGCGTCGATCGGCCCGGCCGAGTTCGAGCGGCTTGAGCGGCTCGCCGAACATGGCGGGGCGGTCGCGGAGTTGATGACGTGAGCGTGCTCGAAGTCATCGCCGCGGGACCGCTGACATCGGTGCAGGATATCGGCCGCTTCGGCGCGCAGCGTTACGGCCTGACGCCGAGCGGCGCGATGGACCGCCTGTCGCTGGCCGCAGCCAATGCGCTGGTCGGGCATCCGCTCTCCGCGCCTACCATCGAGATCGGGCCGCTCAAGGCTGTCTTCGCCGCGCGAGGCGGCCCGCTGTGCGTGGCGCTGACCGGCGCGCTGCGTTTCGCCCGGACCGATGACAAACCCTGCCCGCTCTATCGCTCGTTCCTGCTTCGCGACGGCGACACGTTGACCCTCGATGCAGCCCGCAAGGGCATGTTCAGCTATCTCGCCGTCGCGGGCGATCTAAAAGGCGAGGCGATGTTCGGCAGCTTCTCGGTCAACGCGCGCGCGGGATTGGGCAGTCCCTATCCGCGCCCGCTGCAAGGCGGCGACCGGCTGACGTTCGACAACGCGATATCACTGCCCGACCGCACCATGTCTCCCCCCGTCTTCGGCGAAGGCGCGATCCGCGTGGTGCCGGGACCGCAATATGATGAGTTCGGTGCTTCCTCTAAAGTCTTCTTCAATTCGCCATGGCAAATCTCGCCCACCAGCGACCGCATGGGCTATCGTCTGGAAGGATCACCGCTCACTCACGCCGGAAACTTCAACATCGTCTCCGACGGCACGGTAGATGGCAGCATTCAGGTGACGGGCAATGGCCAGCCCATCGTGCTGATGAGGGATCGCGGCACCACCGGCGGTTATCCCAAGATCGCGACCATCATATCCGCCGATCTTGGCCGCTTTGCGCAAACCCGTCCCCGGCATACATTCCGTTTCGCAGAGATCGACGTGGCCGCCGCGCAGCAGGAGGCACGCGCATTTCACGCGCTACTGCAATCCCTGCCCGACAGAATCCGGAACAGCACATGACGATGCAGATCGACATCAATTCCGACATCGGCGAAGGCATGGGCGACGACGAGGCGATGCTGGCTGTCGCCACCAGCGTCAACATCGCCTGCGGGTTTCATGCGGGCGATCCTGATACCATGCGCAACATTGCGGCACAGGCCCGCACGCGTGGCGTACATATCGGCGCGCATCCCAGCTATCGCGATCTTGCAGGATTCGGTCGCACGCCGATGCCCGGCCTCAGCGCCAGCGAGATCGAGAACCTTGTCGCCTACCAGACCGGCGCACTGTGCGCCGTAGCTTCGCTCGCGGGCCACAAGGTCACGCATGTGAAGGCACACGGCGCGCTCTCGAACGCCGCTTGCGCCGACGCCATGATCGCCAAAGCCATCGCGGCGGCCATCAAGGCTGTCGATCAGGATCTCGCATTCATGGTGCTGCCCCACACCGAACTGGCCCGCGCGGCGGATCGCGCAGGCTTGAGACCAATCCATGAAATCTATGCCGACCGCGCCTATCAGGACGACGCGCAGCTTCTGCCGCGCAGCCAGAACGGCGCGGTACTGCACGATGCCGGCGAGATCGCGCGGCGCGTTCTGCGCATGGTGACGGAGCAATCCATCATTGCGGCTTCGGGAAAAACGATTCCGACGCCCGTCGATAGCGTCTGCGTTCATGGCGACACACTCGGCGCTGTCGACATCGCCAAAGCCGTGCGCTTTGCGCTGGAGCAAGGCGGTGTGACAATCTCGCCGTTCAATTCTCGGCCATAGCCATCTCACGGTGGGCGGCCTGTTCCGTGTCGGGCATCGTTTCCGCAACCAGCCGGCGCAATTCCGGAATGCAGGAGCCGCAATTGGTGCCTGCCTTGAGCTGCACACCAAGATCGAGATGCGAGCGCGCAGTGCCGGACTTCAACGCATCGCAGATCGTGTTGCGGCCGACACCGAAACAGGCACAGACAATCGGCCCGGTGTTCGCAGCCGTATCCGCCGTCTTTCCAGACAGCAGCAACCTGCGCTGGTCGGCTGAAAGCGTTTCTTCCGCAAATAGGTCCTTTGTCGCATCCCATTCGGTCACATGATCTGCCGGTTCGACAAACAGACAGCTCATCAGCTTGTCGCCATCGAATGACGCCGCCCGGTAAACACCCCCAACCGCATCGACGTAATTCGCGACGTCGTGTCCCATCGAGCGTTCGCCAAACCAGGCCTGCCACGGCACGCCGTGCTTCGCGGCGAACAGATACCCATAGCCTCCGGTCACCGCGACGCGCGTCCACCATGTGCCCGCAGGGAACGACAGCCTTTCGCGCGACAGGACAAAACCCTGTTGCGGATAGTCGCAAGGAAACAGATTGGCCGGCGTGGCCTTGTTTTCAGGCTGACCTGAATATGGGTCGGTGTGAGGCGCAACCAACGCGCCGACCCGCGCGGAGGATGATGTTTCATCGCTCCAGTGGATCGGCGCAAACAACATGCCGGGCTGCTGGCAATCCGTCACGACCACTTTGAGCACGCAATGGCCGAAATCGGTTTCGATTTTGGCAAATCCAGCATCGGTGACACCGGCAGCACGTGCATCACGCGGATGGATTTCGACAAAGGGAAAGCGCAGGTGCTGCCCAAGGCGCGGGCTGAGACCCGTCCTCGTCATGGTGTGCCACTGGTCACGGATGCGGCCGGTGTTCAACAACATCGGGCGCGCTACGGATTTTTCACCGCGCAGCACCGGAATTTCGGTCACGACGAAACGCGCGCGCTTGTCGTTGGTGTAAAACCCGCCTTCGGCGAAAAACCGCTCCGACATGCTCGCATCCGCGCGAGCCGGCCACAGGGCTGGCGTGATTTGATCGAAATCGCTTTCGGTGATCTCGGAAAATGCGCCGAGATCGAAATCGCGGGTGCCTTTATTCTCGAATGCAGAGAGGCGGCAATGCTCGCGAAAGATTTCCGCAGACGATTGATAGGAAAACGCTCGCTCATAGCCGAGCCGCTTGGCGACTTCGCTGACGATCCACCAATCCGGCCTGGCATCGCCTGCGGGAGCCATGAACGAACGCTGACGCGACACCCGGCGTTCCGAATTGGTCACCGTGCCGGATCGCTCGCCCCATGCCTGTGCCGGCAGCAACACATGCGCGCCCACATTGACGCTGTCGTTCGAGCGCACGTTATCCGAAATCACGAGCAGATCGAGCTTCTGCATCGCGAACCGCACGGCATCGGCATTCGGCAGCGACACCGCCGGGTTCGTGCCCATCACCCACAGCGCCTTGATCTCCCCGCGCCCGATGGCCTCGAACATCTGAACAGCCTTCAGCCCTTCATGGGTCGCAATGTGCGGCGCCTGCCAGAACCGCCGCACCCGGTCGATGTCCGGCGGCGTGAAGTTCATGTGTGCGGCCAACTGATTTGCGAGTCCTCCAACCTCACGGCCGCCCATCGCATTCGGCTGGCCCGTCAGCGAGAACGGCCCCATGCCGGGCCTGCCGATCCGCCCCGTCGCAAGATGACAGTTGATGATGGCGTTGACCTTGTCGGTGCCCTGCGCCGACTGATTGACGCCCTGGGAGTACAGCGTCACCACCTTTTCGGTTGAGGCAAACAGGCGAAAGAACGCCTCGACATCGGCTTCGCTCAGTCCGGTCGCAAGTGCGGTCGCCGCGATATTGGCGGCAATCCGGCGGGCCTGCGCCAACGCCTCCTCGAATCCTGAAGTATGATCTTCGATAAAACGGGAATCGATCGCACCCTGCGCTGCGAGGTAAACCAACGCACCACTGAAAAGCGCAGTATCGGTCCCCGGCTTTAATCCCAGAAAAAGATCGGCATCGCTGGCGGTATCCGTCCGGCGCGGATCGATGACGATGATCTTCGCGCCTCGCTTCTGCTTGTTCGCCAACATGCGCTGATACAAGATCGGATGACACCATGCTGCATTCGAGCCAACGAGAACGAGAAGGTCGGCCTCGTCGAGATCCCGATAATTGCCCGGCACCGTATCCGAACCGAAGGCGCGCTTGTGCCCGGCAACGGCCGACGACATGCACAGCCGCGAATTGGTATCGACATTGGCGCTGCCGATGAATCCCTTCATCAGCTTGTTGGCGACGTAGTAATCCTCCGTCAGCAACTGACCCGAGAGATAGAACGCGACCGAGTGGCGCCCATGCTTGGCAATGATGTGACGGAGCCGCTGCGCCACATGATCGAGCGCATCGTCCCACGCGACGGCCTCCATCTGGCCGTTCGAGCAGCGCACCATCGGATGCAACAGCCGCTCGTGAGTACCCAGCGTCTCACCAAGTGCCGAACCCTTGGAGCAGAGGCGGCCATAATTGGCGGGATGATCCGGATCGCCCTTGATGGTCGCTCCGCCCTTGCCGTCGGGCGTCGCCAGCACACCGCAGCCGACACCGCAATAAGGGCATGTGGTCCTTACGGCCGCCGGCGGAATTTCCATCGCACTCATCAATAGCCTTCGGTCAGTAGACGTCCTGCTGGTAGCGGCCCTTCTTCTTCAGGTCTGCCACGAAGGCGACGGCCTCGTCGGTCGAACGCGCGCCGAACTGGGACGCGATATCCACCAGTGCGCGTTCAACATCCTTGGCCATCCGCTTGGCATCGCCGCAGACATAAACGTGTGCGCCTTCCGCGAGCCACGACCACAGCTCTCGGCCAACCTCGCGCATGCGATCCTGCACGTAGAATTTCTCCTCGCGATCCCGCGACCACGCCAGCGACAACCGTGTGAGATGGCCGGACGACTTCATCGCGTTGAATTCGTCTGCATAGAAGAAATCGCACTCGCTGCGCTGGTGGCCGAAGAACAGCCAGTTGCGCCCCGGCGCCCCGGTCGCCTGCCGGTCGTGCAGGAAGGCGCGGAATGGTGCCACGCCGGTGCCGGGGCCGATCATGATGACCGGTGTCTGCGGATTCTCCGGCAACCCGAAGCCATGGGCCTTCTGGACGTAGACCTTGAGCGTGTCGCCTGGATTGATCCGTTCAGCGAGGAACGTGGAGGCGACGCCGATGCGCTTGCGCTTGCCGATCATGTAGCGAACGGTATCGACCGTCAGCGACAGGCGGCCCGGCGTCGCATTGTGCGACGACGAAATGGAATAGAGCCGCGGCTGCAACGGCTCCAGCGCCTCGATGAAGGCTTCGGGATGCGGCCTGACGCCAGCGAACTTCTGCAACGTCGCCATCACGTCGAGATGGGCGGCGTCGCCATCCGGGTCGTCGCCTGAAGCGAGCGCCCGCGCTTTCTCGCGGGCAGCCCCGCCGGTAATGAAGGAAATCAATTCGAACAGCGAATCCGGCGCGGGCGACAGCGACACATCCTCGTGCAACACATCGCGCAGTTTCTTGCCGTTGATCATTGTCTCGTGCGAGACGCCAAGCAGCGCGATGATCTGGTCCACCATACCGAGATCGTTGTTGGCGAACACGCCGAAGGAGTCGCCGACGACATAATCAAGGCCAGGCCCCGACAAATCGAACTCGATGTGCCAGGTCTCCTTTTCCGATCCCGGCTTGTTCAAAAGGCGCCGCGACAGGAAGACCGCCTCGACCGGGTTATCGCGTGAACGGCCCGGCTCGCCGGTAGCTTTGGCAACAGGCTCCGCCGCAGCCACGTCCGCCGCAGGCGATGGCGCAGCTGACGGTGCGCTCTCCAACTCCTCATACAGCGTCTTCAGCATGCGGGCGGTTTCCTTACCCCCCGGCACGCACAGGTTCAGGCGGGCTTCTTTCTTGCCAGCGATCGCCTCGGAATAATCATGGCAGTTGTAGCCGCACTGGCCGCAATCCTGCTGCGCCATCGCCGCCATCATTCGGCGGCGCAGCGGGCGGCCCTCCGCCAGCTTCATCCGCTCCGCGATCGGCATCGTCTGGTCGTGCCACGGAGCCTCACCATCATCGGCGTCTCCAGCCCCTTTCATCACCGCGGCGCCCTGCTCGGGCGACAGTGGCGTGACCGCGTTATCGAGCGATACCAGCCCTGCGAAGAAGCCGTTCAGCCACGACCGCTGTTCATGCGAAAACGGCGCCGTCTCCGGAATGATCTCAAGCTGGCTCGGAGGAGTTCTCTGATTCATCAGGCCGCTTCCATTTCAGTCATGCGCTTGAAGGCTTCGATCTCGGTCCGCTTGGCGAAATCGAGGAAGGTCTCGTCTCCCGACGCACGGTTGGCGACATAGGCTTTGAGAACGCGCTCGACAGTGCGCGGCGCATCCTCCGCCTTCACGTTCTGGAACAGTTCGCGGGCGATGGTCGCATCTGCCCCAAATCCGCCGCCGACCAGAAGATGATAGCCATCAACCGTATCGCCATCGTCGTTGACTGGGACGCGCGCGCCGATCAGACCGATGTCGCCGATGTAGTGCTGCGCGCAGGAATGATGGCACCCGGTGAGGTGGATGTTGACCGGCGTGTTGAGCGGCACGCGCTCGTCGCACCATGCCGCGATCTCCTCAGCATTTTCCTTGGTGTGCGCGGCGGCGAAACGGCATCCCGTCGCGCCGGTGCAGGCGATCAGCCCTGCCCGCAGCGCGGAGACTGTCACCGCGAGGCCGAGCGCCTCGATGGCGGCGATCGCGGTTGCGACATTCGCATCGGCAACGCCCGGGATCAGCAGGTTCTGCCAAACGGTGAGGCGAATATCGCCGCCGCCGTATTCCGCTGCGATCTTCGCAAGCCCCCGCATCTGTTCGGGCGACAATCGCCCGAGCTTCAGCGCGACACCGATCCAGTTCAGGCCGCTCTGCTTCTGCGCATGAACCCCGATATGCGCGAGCCGGTCATAGGCCGGGCGCGGAGCAATGGCTTCCGCAGGTACGCGCGCCAGCTTGCAGGCGAGCTTCTCCTCCACGGCGGCGAGAAACTTGTCGAATCCCCACGCATCCAACACGTACTTCAGACGCGCCTTGTTGCGGTTGGTGCGGTCGCCGTTCTCAATGAAGACACGCAGAATGGCGTCGGCAACACCGATGGCCTCCTGCGGCTTCAGGATCACGCCGGTGTCGCGGGCAAAATCCTTGTGGCCGGTGATACCGCCAAGGCCGAGCCGGAAATAGATACCGGGTTCGACACCGAAACCTTCACGTACCTCGACTGCCTGAAACGCGATGTCGTTGGTTTCCTCAAGCGTGGCGATGCGCCCTGCGCCATCGAACGCGACGTTGAACTTGCGCGGCAGACCATACAGCGATCGGTCGTTGAGAATGTGGAAGTGCCACGCCTTTGCGTAAGGGCGCGTATCGAGCAATTCCTGCGGATCAATGCCGGCGGTCGAGGTCCCGGTGACGTTACGAATATTATCCGCACCGGAGCCGCGCGAGCACAGGCCGATATCCTGTAGCCCCTCGATCACCTTGATCGCATTCTTCGGCTCGATCTCGCGGAGTTGCAGATTAGCCCGCGTGGTCACGTGGGCATACGGACCACCGAAATTCTCCGCGAGATCGGCCACGCCCGCAAACTGCCAGTGCTTGAGGATGCCATTCGGAATCCGCAGGCGGCACATGTAGGACGACTGTGTGGGCGCGACATAGAAGATGCCGTAATAGCGCCAACGGAAATTGTCCGGCGGCTTCGGGGCTTCGTTCAACTCGGCCTGTTTCACAAGCCGAGGATAGGCATCGAACGGATGTTCCTCACGCTTGATTTTTTCTTGATCGCTGAGCTTGCCGCCCGCCGCAACGACACGATCCTGCGCCTTGATGTGAATGGCATCGGGGCCGACCGGCTCGCTTTTTGCGGGCGCATTGCTGCGCGCAACCCGCGATGCGCTGAGCCCCGAAACGAAGCCTTCGAGATAGCGCTTCTGGTCTGGAGAGAAATCGCTGGACATGACTTAAGCAGCCTTTAGTTGAGCAAGCGCGCGACCGAACATCATGTCGCCGCGAATTGTGTCGATCGGAGCCGTTGTCCGGATGAGGTCGAGATACCAGAGCGCGTCCTGGGTATCGCCCACCAGCACCGCGCCGGTGAGATGACCGTCGGCGACAACCAGTTTCTTGTAGGTGCCGCGCCGCTCATCGTTGAACACCAGCGTTTCGCCGCCTTCGGCCGCGAGAAAATCACCGGCGGAAAAGACGCTCACGCCCGAAACTTTCAGATTGGTGGCAACAACACTGCCGGAGTAATCCGTCGGATTACCGGCCAGATGAGCAGCCAGCACCTTCGCCTGCTCATAGGCGGGCTCTACGAGCCCGTAGCAGGTGCCGCGATGCTCCGCGCATTCGCCGAGCGCGTAGACATTCTCCACGCCGGTACAAATCCGATCGTCCACGACGATGCCGCGATTGACCGGCACGCCCGCCTCTCTTGCAAGCGCCACGTTGGGCCGGATGCCCGCCGCGAACACGACAGCATCCGCCGCGATGCTGCGGCCATTCGCCAGTTCGATGCCCTCGACCCGATCCGCGCCTATAATCTGCTTTGTGTCGGCATCCAGCACAATCTCGATACCCTTGCTCTCCACCAGCCGCTTCAGGAGCGCCGCCGCCGGCGTATCGAGCTGACGCTCCATCAGACGATCCATCAGATGCAGCAGCGTTACCTTCGATCCGGCCTTCGCCAGACCGTAGGCCGCCTCAAGACCAAGCAACCCGCCGCCGACCACCGCGACGCGACGCTTCTCACCGGCGAGGGCAAGGAGCTGATCCACATCCCGGCTGTCGCGGAAGGTGTGCACACCGGGCAGGTTCGCGCCCGGCACTGCCAGACGCAGCGGCGCCGAGCCTGTCGCGAACACCAGTTTCGAGAATGGGACTTCCGTACCGTTGGCAAGATGCACCTTGCGCGCGGCAAGATCGACCGAACTCGCCGCGCAGCCATAGGTCACGGTGACACCGCGATCGCGCCACCACGCGGCTGACCTCAGTTCGATCTCCTGCGAGGTCGCCTCACCTGCAAGCACCGAGGACAGCAGCACACGGTTATAGGCCAAGCGCGGCTCGTCGCCGATCACGGCAATCGCGTAGCGCCCCAATGCCCGCTTCGCCAATTCCTCGACGAGCCGAGCGGCGGCCATGCCGTTGCCGATAATGACCAGAGGTTCGCTCATGCTGCGCCCCTCCTCACGCCGCCTCGACGAAGCGATGACGCTCGTACAGGAATTCAAGCACGCGCTGCCGGCACTTGAGGTAGACCGGGCTGGCCGCCAGCTCGAGCCGCTTGCGCGGATGCGGCAGCGGCACGTCCAGAACCTCACCGATGCGCGCGCTCGGACCATTCGTCATCATCACAATGCGATCGGACAGCAGAACGGCCTCATCGACATCGTGGGTGATCATCATCACCGTGTTGTCGAGCTTCTGGTGCAGGGCCATCACGGTATCCTGCAGATGAGCGCGCGTCAGCGCGTCGAGCGCACCGAACGGCTCATCCAGAAGCAGAACCTTCGGCTCCATCGCCAGCGCACGGGCAATGCCGACGCGCTGCTTCATGCCACCCGATATTTCAGACGGGCGTTTGTCCTTGGCATGGGCCATCTGCACAAGGTTGAGATTATGCATCACCCATTCGTCGCGTTCGACACGGGTCTTGGTCCGGCCGAACACCTTGTCCACGCCAAGCCGCACATTGTCGTAAACCGTCAGCCACGGAAGCAGGCTGTGGTTCTGAAACACCACGGCGCGATCCGGCCCTGGCGCATTCACTTCACGCCCCTCGAGCAACACGCCGCCCTGCGTCGCGCCGGTCAGCCCGGCCACGATGTTAAGCAGCGTGGACTTGCCGCAGCCGGAATGGCCGATGATAGAGACATATTCGCCGCGAGCGATCGTGAGATTGATGTCCTTGAGCACCTCCGTCGAGGCAGAGCCACGGGTGAAGACCTTGTCCATGTGATCGAGCTTCAGATAATCCTGCATCGCGATCTCCTTAAGACACTGATGTGCCGCGCGTGAAAAAGGCACCGATCATCGCAATCGCGCGATCGAGGATGAAGCCGACGATTCCGACGTAAATCAGCGCGAGAATAATTTCGCTGATGTGCGAGGAATTCCACGCATCCCAGATAAAAAAGCCGATCCCGACACCCCCGATCAGCATTTCAGCGGCAATAATCGCGAGCCACGACAGGCCGATGCCGATGCGTAGGCCGGTGAAGATGTAGGGCGCGGCCGACGGGATCATGATCTTCCAGAAAAACTCGAACGGATTGAGCCGCACCACGGCTGCGACGTTGCGGTAATCCTGCGGGATGTTGCGGATACCGACAGCGGTGTTGATGATGATCGGCCAGATCGAGGTGATGAAGATCACGAAGATCGCCGACGGCTGACCGTCGCGAAACGCGGCGAGCGCCAGAGGCAACCAGGCCAGCGGTGGAATCGTCCGCAACACCTGGAAGATCGGATCGAGACCGCGCATCGCCCAGACCGACTGGCCGATGAGCGTTCCGAGCGCGATGCCGACAATTGCCGCCAATGAATAACCCAGCGCGACCCGCTGCAGGCTGGCCGACAGATGCCAGAACAAACCTTTATCGATGCCGCCATTGTCGAAGAACGGATCGAAGATCAGATCCTTGGTATCCCTGAACACCTTCAGCGGCGGCGGCAGCGTCGCACCTGCGTTGCTGCACAGCAATTCCCAGACCACGAGAAATAGCGCAACAACGATGAGAGGCGGCACAATGCGCGCCGCTGCGGACTGCGCCAGCTTCCATGCCTTGTCGCTCCTTGGCCGACGCTTGATCTCCATTTTGAATACGGGCGCTGACTCAGAAGGTTCGGAGACCTTCACCGCAACTTCAGATTTAACCGCAGGCATGTTCATTACGTGTCGTCTCCCGGATCATTCGATGGGCCGTCCGCGCACGGGCGGCCCGTTGACATCACGCATCCACGCGCTTGATGGTCAGCGACTTCAAATACGCAGCCGGATTTTCAGGATCGAAAACCTTGCCGTCGAAGAACGTTTCCTTGCCGCGCGAGGTCGATGCCGGAATGTCGGCTGCCGCTACGCCGAGAGTCTTCGCCGCGTCCCGCCAGATATCCTCACGGTTCACCTTCGCGATCAGCGCCTTGGTGTCCGTGTTCGCCGGAATTTTGCCCCAGCGGATATTCTCGGTCAGAAACCAGAGATCGTGGCTCTGGAACGGATACGAGGCGTGATCGCGCCAGAACTTCATCAAGAGTGGGCTGTTCTTCTCCACGCGGCCGGTGCCGTAATCGAAATTGCCCTTGATCCGCTCATCGATGTCGCCGACAGGCACATTCATCCACTGGCGCTTGGCGCTGATCGTAGCCAATTCATCCTTGTTGGAATCCTTGTCGCACCACTGCAGTGCTTCCATCACCGCCATCAGAAGCGCCTTGGCGGCACGCGGGTTCTTCTCAACCCACGCCGCGCGCATGCCGAGAACCTTCTCCGGATGATCCTTCCAGATCTCGCCCGTCGTCAGCGCCGAGTATCCGGCCTTCTGGTGGATCAACTGCTCGTTCCACGGTTCGCCGACACACAGGCAATCCATGGTGCCGACCTTCATGTTCGCCACCATCTGGGGCGGCGGCACCACGATGGTCTCGACGTCCTTGTCGGGATCGATACCGCCCGCAGCCATCCAGTAGCGGATCCACAGATCGTGCGTGCCGCCGGGGAAGGTCATCGCCGCCTTGATCGACTTGCCGGCAGCCCTCTTCTTCTCGAACGCCGCCGCCAGCGGCTTCGCATCGAGCCCGACTTTCAGATCGGCATATTCATTGGCGACCGAAATACCCTGACAGTTCAGATCGAGCCGCGCGAGAATGTGCATCGGCGTCGGCACGTTGTTCTGCGTCACCGTTCCGGCCGATATCTGGTACGGCATCGGCGTCAGGATATGCGCGCCGTCGATGCCGTTGCCTTCGGAGCCGAGCACGAGATTGTCGCGGGTGGTGCCCCATGAGGCCTGCTTCTCAACCGTGACGTCCGGCATTCCATGCTTGGCGAAGAAACCTTTTTCCTTGGCGACGAACAGCGGTGCGGCATCCGTCAGCGCGATGAAGCCGAGTCTGGCCTTGGCCGTCTCCGGACCGGCCGTCTGGGCGAATGCGCCGCCTGGAAAATTCAGGCGGACCGCCGCCATGAGCGCCGCCACCCCTGCACCTGCTTTCAGGACCGCACGGCGGCTGGTGGATTTTCCGGTGACGTAAGTGCTGGATTTGCTCATGTCGCTGCCTTCTGAAATCGCTCTGCGTCAGGCATCGACACTGGATGGGAGGCCCGGCCGTTCCTGACCACCTCCAATAATCAACTTCCATGCCAATCACTGGCATGATAAATTATCTTTATATTTCAACATTTTAATTCGATTTTAGATGCACCGTGCGATTTCCTGGAAAACGCACCGCTGCTCATCATTTCAACGGAACTGCTCACAATTTGCGCACTGCACAAACGTTCAGCGAGTCGCATGCAGCATGGCCAGAAGCGTCACGACGGCGATCGCCAGAAGCACCGACACGCTCTGCCAGAGCAGGACCGGATTTCGCTCCAGCAACGGCGTGGCAGATGCTTCGCGGAAAGCGGGGTTGGGGTGGCGAAGGTCGAACACAAAAGCCGACAGAGCGTCATATCGGGCCGCCGGATCGGACTGGACGGCCTTTCGCAGCGCGCCATCGACCCACAGCGGAATGCCACGCTCCTGATTGACCGCAGATCGGTATCTGAGTTTACGCTGCAAGGCGCGGGTCCGCGCCCGTCCCGCCGCCGGGCCGAACGGCAAATGTCCCGTCAGCATCTGATAGGCGATCACACCCAGAGAATAGAGATCGGACTGCGGCGAGCCTGCCGCGCCGAGAAAATATTCGGGTGCGGTGTATTGGACCGTTCCAAGGATTTCACCATCCAGTTCGGGCATCGTTTCGGCAACGCCAGCGACGCGGGTTGAACCGAAATCGATGATCCTGACCGTGCCGGTGGCATCGATCATGATGTTGTCAGGCCGCAGATCCTGATGCAGCATTTCCTTCTGATGGAAAGCGCCGAGGCCCTTGGCGATCTGCTCGACGATCTTGCGGACGGTTTCAAGATCGGGCCGCGGGTTGTCGATCATCCATTGCGAAAGACTCTTCCCCTCGACAAATTCCATCACGACATAAAGATAGTTTCGGGGCCGCGTTTGCGCCTCCGGTTTCAGCACATATGGGCTGTCGATCCGCCGCGCGATCCACCCCTCCATCGCGAAACGCCTGCGATAGGCCGGATTCTCGCCAAGATCGATGGATGGCGTTTTGAGAGCGACGAGGCGATCCGTCGTCATATCTGTCGCGAGATAGATGTGACTGCGGGCGCTGGCATGGATTTCGCGAATAATGCGATAGCCGTCGAACTCCGCTCTTGCCTGCAATAACGGCGGCAACGGCAGATCCGAGACGTGAAGCAATTCATCGGCCTGCGGTTCAGGCAACCGATCGACCCGAATAATCTGGATCGTCAGATTATCGTCGCTGCCGCGATCGAGCGCCGTCTGGCCTATGATGCGAGCTGCCGCATCGAGATCGCCCTTATTGGCCGCTATCATTTCAACGATCATGCGCGGAGGTACGCATTCATAAATGCCGTCCGTCGCCAGAACAAAGACATCGCCGGGCGTAAGCGGGACGGCACGGTAGTCGATCTCGATCTGCGGATTCACGCCGAGGGCGCGCCCAAGATAACTCTCGACCGACGACAGAACGACGCGATGATCCTCGGTCAGTTGTTCGAGCGCGGCTCCCGCAATCCGATAGATCCGGCAATCGCCGATATGAAAAAGATGCGCGGTGGTCGATTTGAAAACAATCGCACTGAACGTGCAGACATATCCCTTGTCGCTGTCGTAGGGGTGCAGCCCTCGCCGCGTCTGCGCATGAAGCCATGAATTCGTTGCGGCGATCACCCGCCGCGCCGATGTCTTCACCGACCATGTCTCGGACGTGCAGTAATAGTCGGTCAGGAAACTTTTGACGGCGGATTCACTGGCGATCCGGCTGACATCGCTGCTGCTGATCCCGTCCGCTATAACGGCGGAGATGCCCTTCATCGACAGCAGCGGCTCGTCCGGAATCAGGACGCCGTGAAAATCCTGATTGGAATCCTTGCGCCCCTTGTCGGAATACTGACCGATGGACAGGCTGAGGATCGACATGGGCGTTATCATAACCGAAAGAGCCTCCCCTGAAAAAGGGAGGCTCTTTCCTTCATCGCGATCAGGCGACGGCGCGAAGCTCACGCTTCGGCGCAGTCTTCACGTGGGTCGCATACAGCGTCAGGCCAGTGAAGGACAAGCCACCCACGAGATTGCCGAGTGCTGTCGGGATCTCGTTCCAGATCAGATAATCCATCACCGAGAACGGCGCATGCAGCATCAGGCCCGCCGGAAACAGGAACATGTTCACGACCGAGTGCTCGAACACCATGTAGAAGAACAGCATGATCGGCATCCACATCGCGATCACCTTGCCGCTGACGGTCGTCGAGACCATCGCGCCCACCACGCCGGTCGACACCATCCAGTTGCAGAGCATGCCACGCATGAACAGCGTGATCATGCCCATCGCACCATGCGATGCATAGCCGAGTGTGCGCGCCTCGCCGACATTCCCGATCACGGCTCCCACCTTATCGGGCGCCTGCGTGAAACCGTACGTCGTCACGAACGCCATCATGAAGGCGACCGTCACAGCGCCCGCGAAGTTTCCGGCGAACACCAGACCCCAGTTTCGCAGCACTCCGCCGAGCGTACAGCCCGGCCGCTTGTTGAGCCACGCCAGCGGCGCCAGCACGAACACGCCTGTCAGCAGGTCGAAGCCGAGCAGATAAAGCATACAGAAACCGACCGGAAACAGGATGGCGCCGGCCAGCGGCTGTCCGGTATTGACGTTGATCGTCACCGCGAACCACGCAGCAAGTGCGAGAATGGCCCCCGCCATGTAGGCACGGATCAAGGTATCCCGTGTCGACATGAAGATTTTGGATTCCCCTGCGTCCACCATCTTGGTGACGAATTCCGAAGGTGCGAGATAAGACATCGAAGCTCCTCTGTGGTTCATCGCTGGAACCGGCGCGGCCCAGCAGCAAGCCTCAACCGAACGGCATCGGCTCGCTGACAGGTCTCGATTGACCCACCCCTTGCAGAGCAATCACCGTGCCAAATGCTTCAAAGCGGCGCAGATCGCGAAATTGTGGGCGTCGAATTGGTCAAGGGCGCATGCTGATGCCCGTCTGACGTTTGGAGATGCACGATGTCGAAGCATTCGCCCATGCTTTGGGCACGGCACTTCCGGAGCAGAGGGCCGAAAACACGGAAAATGCCTATTTCGTAGGGAGATAGTGCCTTGAAATGACCCACGATCAGGGATAGCCATCCGCTTTCAACGGACCCCCTGATCATGACCACGGCCAGCGCGCCCAAAATCAGCTTCGTCTCCCTGGGATGCCCCAAGGCACTGGTGGATTCCGAGCGCATCATCACCCGCCTGCGCGCGGAGGGATATGAGCTTGCCCGCAAGCACGACGGCGCGGACATCGTCATCGTCAACACCTGCGGGTTTCTCGACAGCGCCAAGCAGGAATCGCTCGGCGCGATCGGCGAGGCCATGGCGGAAAACGGCAAGGTCATCGTCACCGGCTGCATGGGCGCCGAGCCCGAGCAGATCGAAAAGGAATATCCGAACGTCCTGTCGATCACCGGCCCGCAGCAATATGAAAGCGTGCTGGATGCCGTGCATCGTGCCTTGCCGCCGATGCACAATCCGCATCTCGATCTCGTGCCGCCGCAGGGCATCAAGCTGACGCCACGGCACTATGCCTATCTGAAGATTTCAGAGGGCTGCAACAACCGCTGCACCTTCTGCATCATCCCGAAGCTGCGCGGCGATCTTGTCTCGCGTCCGGCGAGCGACGTGCTACGTGAGGCAGAGAAGCTCGTCGCGGCCGGTGTCAAGGAATTGCTGGTCGTCTCGCAGGACACCTCGGCTTACGGCATCGACATCAAATATGAGTCGAGTCCATGGAAAGACCGCGAGGTCCGCGCCAAATTCCTCGATCTTGCGCGTGAGCTTGGCGAACTCGGCGCATGGGTGCGGCTGCAATATGTCTACCCCTACCCGCATGTCGACGATGTCATTCCGCTGATGGGCGGCAACATCCTTCCCTATCTCGACATTCCGTTCCAGCACGCCAACACCGAAGTGCTCAAGCGCATGCGCCGTCCGGCCGCGCAGGACAAGACGCTTGCGCGCATCCACAAATGGCGCGAGCAATGCCCCGACCTCACGCTGCGCTCGACCTTCATCGTCGGCTTTCCGGGCGAGACCGAATCCGAATTCCAGGATCTGCTCGACTGGCTCGACGAGGCGCAGATCGACCGCCTCGGCTGCTTCAAATACGAGCCCGTCGCGGGCGCCACCTCGAACACACTCGACAAGCCCGTGCCTGACGAGATCAAGACCGTGCGCTGGAACGCGCTGATGGCGCGCCAGCAGAAGATTTCCGCGCGTCGCTTGAAGCGCAAGGTCGGCACCCGCCAGCAAATCATCATCGACGAGATCGGGCCAAGCGTCGCAAAGGGCCGCTCTAAGGCCGACGCGCCGCAGATCGACGGTTCGGTCTATGTCGCGAGCCGCCGTCCGCTGAAGGTCGGCGACATCGTTACCGCGAAGATCGAACGCGCGGACGAATACGACCTGCACGGCAGCGTTGTGGGGTTTTAAATCGTCATTGCGAGCGAAGCGAAGCAATCCAGCGCCACAAGACAAAAGCTGGATTGCTTCGTCGCTGACGCTCCTCGCAATGACAAATTTACGGTTTGAGCACCGACGCGCCGGTCGTGACCCGGCTCTCAAGATCGATATGCGCCTTGGCAGCATCCTTGAGCGCATAGGCGCGGTTGATCGGCACATGCAGCGTGCCGTCGATCACGGCGGCGAACAGCGCATCCGCTCCCTCGATCAATTCCTTGCGCGTGCCGATATGATCGGCGAGCTTGGGGCGCGTGATGAACAGCGACCCATGCGTGTTGAGTTCATTGACCGAGAACGGCGGCACTGCGCCGGACGCATTGCCGAAGCTGACCATCAGGCCGCGCTTCTTCAACGACCGCAGCGAACCCTGGAACGTGTCCTTGCCGACGCCGTCATAGACCACGTCGCACAGTTCGCCCCGGCTGATCTGCTTCACGCGCTCGGCGAAATCTTCCTCCTTGTAGAGGATGACGTGGTCACAGCCGTTCGCCAGCGCGAGATCGGCCTTCTCCTTTGAACCGGCGGTTCCGATCACGGTTGCACCGAGCGCCTTGGCCCACTGGCACGCAAGCAGCCCGATGCCGCCCGCCGCTGCGTGAATCAGCACGCGGTTGCCCGGCTGAACATGAAACGTCTTGTGCAGAAGATACCAGACCGTCAGGCCCTTCAGCATCAAGACAGCACCCTGCTCGTAGGTGATGTGATCGGGCAACTTGACGAGCCTGTCTGCGGGCGCGTTGCGCTCGGTCGCGTATGCGCCGAGGTTGAGGTAATAAGCCACCCGATCACCGGGATGGAAATTCGTCACGCCCGGCCCGACCGCCGTGATTTCGCCCGCGCCCTCATGGCCGACCGTGAACGGCAGGCTCGGCGCCTTGTACAGCCCGGTGCGGAAATAGCAGTCGATGAAATTGATGCCGATCGCGTGATGGCGGATACGGACCTCACCCTGGCCGGGCGGAGGCAGTTCGACGTCCTCATAGGTCAGGACGTCCGGTCCCCCGAGTTTGTGCACCCGCACAGCCTTGATCATCGTTTTCTCCCTGCACTACTTGCGCAGACGGAAATGCATCGGGCGGCAAATGTCAACGTGGAGGATCGGCGGCCTGCCGGAACATCCTGTGCTTGCGCCGGTTGCGCTTCGCCAGAACATTGAACGTCTCCACCGCGGCGGAAAACACGATGGCGCTATAGATGTAAGCGCGCGGGATGTGAAAACTGAGACCGTCGGCGACGAGCGCCACGCCGATCAGCACCAGGAACGCCAGCGCCAGCATCTTGGTGGTGGGATATTCCGCGACAAACGCCGCCACCGGCCCCGACGAGATATACATCACCGCGCAGGCGATGATGACGGCCGCGATCATGATCCGCAGATCCTGCGCCATGCCGATCGCCGTGATGACGGAATCCAGCGAGAAGATGATGTCGATCACCACGATCTGCACGATCACCCAGGCGAACGCATTCGACGACCGCGACGCAACCACCTCGCCGTCGGTCGGGCCTTCCACCTCGGCGTGAATTTCATGCGTGGCCTTCGCGATCAGGAACAGGCCGCCGCCAATCAGAATCAGGTCGCGCCACGACAGATCGATGCCCTTCACTGTGAGAACCGGCGCGGTCAACCCGATCAGCCACACCAGCATCGACAAAAGCAGGATGCGGAAAATCAGAGCCAGGGCGAGGCCGATCCGGCGGGCGCTTTTCGCCTGCTCCGGAGGGATTCGTGACACAATCACCGACAGAAAGATCACGTTATCGATGCCGAGAACGATTTCGAGAGCTGTCAATGTCAACAATGCAGCCCATGCTTCGGCGCTGGTCAGTAAATCCATCATGATGTGATCCGGCTATAGGTTCGCACAACAAGATCGGAAAACAGCACATATCCGCCGATTGCGCACAGCGCGATCTTCACTGCGGCCGGCACGTTGAAATCCGCCACGATCGTGAAGATCGCCAGCACCGCCCAGACGCCGATCAGGACCAGCGTCAGCGGCCGCCAGCGCAACGTGCGCAGCGGATGCAGAGTGTGAAACGGCACGAATGTCAGGATGACAAAGACAGCCAACACAAGGGTCGCAACACCCGGCGATGGCTTGAGCAGCAGCAGATAGAACGCCGCCGCATTCCACAGCGCGGGGAAACCGCGAAAATGGTTGTCGTCGGTCTTCATGCGCCGGTCGGCGAAATACAGAGCGCCCGACATGACGATAGCTATTCCAACCAGCGGCCCCGCAATCGGCAACAGCAATTTGCTCGCCATGATCGCATAGGCCGGGACAAACACATAGGTCAGGAAATCCACGACGAGATCGAGTGTGTCGCCCGACCAGTCCGGCAACACATCGGGGACGCCGAAGCGGCGTGCAAGCGGCCCGTCGATGCCATCGATGACAAGCGCCACGCCCAGCCAGACGAACATCATCGTCCAATGCTCGCGGACCGCCTCCAGCAAAGCCAGCAGGGCCAGCGCCGCTCCCGAGGCTGTCAATAGATGAACCGCGAACGCGCGCGCCCGCATGGACGCGTCAGGGCTCCGGGACGGGTCATGCGAGTCGGTCATCCACCCCACAATTAACAGGATTGTGCTGGGCTTGCACTGCAACTCTTGCGCCCGGAAGCCGCCGTTCCCGACATCGACCCGCGCTAAAAAAGCTGTTATCGCACCCTCATGAACACGCCCGGTTTCCCTCATTTTGACGTTGCCATCGTCGGTGGCGGCCCTGTCGGCCTCGCCGCGGCCATCGGGCTTGCGCAGAACGGCGTTCCCACCACATTGATCGCCCGCAAGGTCGCCTATAGCGACAACCGCACCACCGCCCTGCTCGGCGGCTCAATCGATTTTCTGAGGTCGCTGGAGGTCTGGCCCCGCTGCGAACAGCAGGCGGCCGCTTTGCGGGTGATGCGGCTGATCGACGACACCGGACGGCTGGTGCGCGCGCCCGAGGTTCGACTGTCGGCTCACGAGATCGGAGAGGAGACGTTCGGCTACAACATCGAGAACCGGATACTTGTTGCGGCCCTTGAGGAACGCGCTTGTGAATTGACCAACCTCGTGCGTTACGATGACGACGCCAGCACCATCGATGGCGGCGATTCATCTGCCGGGATCGCGACAAAGAACGGTGCACATATCAATGCCGCGATCGTCGGCGGCGCGGACGGACGTAATTCGCTTGCGCGCCGCAGCGCGGGCATCGACCTGCGCACGCGCACCCTTGAACAGGCCGCCGTCACCTTCAACACCACGCATACACGCCCTCACGACAACATCTCGACTGAATTCCACACGCCTCACGGCCCGCGCGTGTTCGTGCCATTGCCTGGCCTTCGCTCGAGCATCGTCTGGGTGACGACGCCGGACGAGGCCGCGCAACTGCAATCGCTGTCCGACGATGAACTCGGCCTGCGCGCGGAGCGTCAGGCGCACTCGATTTTCGGCAAGATGCGCGCGGAGGGAGAGCGTCACGTTTTCCCGCTGACGATGCAAAGCCCGGCCGCACTCGCCGCGCACCGCATCGCCCTGCTTGGCGAGGCCGCTCATGTTTTTCCGCCGATCGGCGCGCAGGGCCTCAATCTCGGGCTGCGCGATGCCGCCGATTTCGTGCGGGTTATCACGGCGGCCCATCAGGCCGGCACAGACCCCGGCTCGGATGACGTGATGTCGCAATACTCGCGAAGCCGCAGCGCCGATATCGCAAGCCGCACGGCGGTGATCGATATCGCCAACCGCTCGCTGCTCTCCGGCTTCCTGCCCGTGCAGATGATGCGGGCGGTGGGCCTTCATCTTCTCAATATCGCCGATCCGCTGCGCCGTTTCGCCATGCGCGAGGGGCTTGCCCCCTGGTGGCGACGCTCGGCCTGACTGGTATCGGGGGCCGCGATTTGCGATATTTCACCCAGCAACAGCCACAATTTCGATCTACCGCAGACTCACGATGAAAGCACGAACCGCGAAATTCCAGATCGGCCAGGTTGTCCGTCACCGCTCCTTTTCATTCCGGGGCGTGATCTTCGACATCGATCCCGAATTCAACAACACCGAAGAGTGGTGGCTCTCGATCCCCGAGGAGATGCGTCCGCACAAGGACCAGCCATTCTATCATCTGCTGGCCGAGAACTCGGATTCCGAATACATCGCCTATGTCTCCGAGCAGAACCTGCTGCCGGACGAGACCGGCGATCCGGTTCGTCACTCGCAGGTGTCGGAAATCTTCATCAAGGACAAGGCGGGCGGATATCGCCAGCGCAATCTGTCCCTGAACTAGAGCCGACGCTCTCTTCTCACTGAGCCAATAAAAAAGCGCGCATTACTGCGCGCCTTTTCTTGACCGCTTTCGCCGCCGTTACTTGCCGGCGGGCGGGGTTGTGTTGGTCTGGCTCTCGAGCCGCTGGCGGGCTTCCGCCGCACGCTTCTGCAACTCGTCCTGCAATTTCTTCTGGTTCTCCTCGAACACCTTCGGGTCGGTCGGAGGGCCATCATAAGCCTTGGCGAACTCGGCCAGCGGCAGCGGCAGCGTCAGCGGCGCGCCATTGGAGTTGATCGCCTGCACGACGAGGTTCTGGCCCTTCTTCATGTGGTTCAGAAGATCGGCGGTGACTTCGTAATCGGACATACAGCCGTTGGCGAAGCAGATCACATAGGGGCTTTGCAGCGGCGGGTTGCTGTCGACGACAATGCGGGTGCCGTAGGCGAGCTGCATGCCGAGCGGCAGCGTCACGCGCAGGATCTTCTTGGGCTCGCCTTCCGGCTCGATGATGACGGCCGCGATGACGGGCTGGCCGGACTCGATGCGGCCGTCCTTGCCGGTGAAGCAGACCTGCTTGGCGTTGGCATCCTGACCCTTGAGACAGAACTTGGTCCACTGACCGTAAATGAGCTGAACCTGCTGCTCCGGCTGCTGCTGGCCCTGCGCGGGCTGCTGGGGCTGGGCGGGTGCCGCCTTCGGAGCCGCTTTCGGCGCGGCCTTCCCCTTGGGGGCCGGCTGTGCCTGGGCGCTCGCATCGGCCACCGGCAGGGCGATCATGGCCGCGGCGGCCAGAAATACTGCGGCGAACCTCCGTCCGCGCGGCGCGGCCTGCGCGGCCAAGTTCCGGAAATTCATAGTGAAAACCCTTTCTGACTAAGCGCTGCCACCCTTATGGAGAGCGTCGCCGATGAGGCGCTGTCTCGGAGCCAAATGAGGCGGATGCGTGACAACACACGCGACTGATCGGAATCGCCCGCCTTCATACAACGGCAGGCGGAAAGATCAATGCCAACAATGATTTTTTGGGTTTTTGTCCTGTTGCCGGAAATCGTCCGGACGCCTCGTGATAGCGTTCGCCATCGCCCGGCGAATCGCAAGGAACACGGGACCGGATGAAAGCCCTCGCGCTCCGACGCCTCCTGCTGATGTTTGTCGCCGTCCTTGGCGCAGCACTTGCCGGCGCGTGGGCGCAGGCCGAGCCGGCCCCCTCCATTGCCATGCACGGCAAACCGGCGCTGCCAAACGACTTTAAGAACCTTCCCTATGTCAATCCAAACGCTCCGAAAGGTGGCCGCCTGACCTTCGGCCTGCTCGGCACATTCGACAGCCTGAACCCGTTCATCGTGAGGGGCATCGCGGTGCAACAAATTCGGGGCTACGTGGTCGAGAGCCTGATGGCGCGCAACAATGACGAGCCGTTCTCGCTTTACGGCCTGCTCGCCGACAGCATCGAGACCAATGAGGCCCGCAGCTATGTCGCCTTCCATATCAATCCGGCGGCGCGGTTCTCGAACGGCACCCCGGTGACAGCGCAGGACGTGCTGTTCTCCTGGCAGTTGATGCGCGACCATGGCCGCCCCAATCACCGGCTGTACTATTCCAAGGTGAAGGATGCGCGCGCGCTCGACGCGCAGACCGTCCGTTTCGATTTCGGCGGCGAGGCGGACCGCGAACTGCCGCTGATCCTCGGACTGATGCCGGTGTTTTCCCAAAAGGCCGTCAACGTCGATACCTTCGAGGACACCTCGATGACCGCCCCGCTCGGCTCCGGCCCCTACCGCGTCACGGAGGTCCGGCCCGGCGCCAGCGTCACCCTGACGCGCAACCCGGATTACTGGGGGCGCGACCTGCCGGTGGCCCGGGGCCTGTGGAATTTTGACGAGGTCCGGCTCGACTTCTACCGCGAGGCCAATGGCGCCTTCGAGGCGTTCAAGCGCGGACTGTACGATTTCCGCAACGAGAACGAGCCGTTGCGCTGGCACGAGGGTTACGACTTCCCCGCCGCCCGCAACGGCGAGGTGATCCGCGACACGGTCAAGACCGGCACTCCGCGCCCCTCGGAATTTCTGGTGTTCAACACTCGCCGCCCGGTGTTTGCCGATATCCGGGTCCGGCAGGCGTTGACGCTGCTGTTCGACTTCGAATGGATCAACCGCAATTACTTCTTCGGCCTCTACAGCCGCTCGCCGAGCTATTTCGCGGGGTCGGAGCTGTCCGCCGAAGGCCGCCCCGCCTCCGCGCATGAACGCGAGATCCTCGCGCCCTATGCCGCGAGCGTTCGGCCCGACATCATGGACGGACGCTATCGCCTGCCGGTCACGGACGGCTCCGGGCGCGACCGCAAGGCGCTGCGCGCAGCCCTGACGCTGCTGGAGCAAGCCGGCTACGAGTTCAAGGGCACGCATCTGCGCAACCGCGAGACCGGCGAACCGCTGAGCTTTGAAATTCTCGTCAGCACCCGCGATCAGGAGCGGATCGCGCTGGCCTATTCGCGTGACCTCAAGCGCGCGGGCATCGAGGTGTCGGTGCGGGTGGTCGATGCGGTGCAGTTCGACCAGCGCCGTCTCGCCTACGACTTCGACATGATCCAGAACCGCTGGGACCAATCGCTGTCACCCGGCAACGAGCAGGCGTTCTACTGGGGCTCGCAGGCCGCCGACACGCCGGGCACCCGCAACTACATGGGCGCCCGCGACCCCGCGATCGATGCCGCGATCAACGCCATGCTGGAGGCAAGGGAACGGCCGGACTTCGTCGATGCGGTCCGTGCCCTTGACCGTGTCCTGATGTCCGGGGCCTACGCAATTCCCTTGTACAACCCGCCGGCGCAATGGATCGCGCGCTGGAATCGTATAAAATCTCCTTCCCGTACTGCGCTTTCCGGCTATCTTCCGGAGACGTGGTGGTTCAACTTACAGAAACAGACTCCGTGACCGACGCGACGGACACTCCCGACACCAGCGTATCGATGCCGGACAGGTCCCCGACGCTGTACGACCTGTTCTCGCGCACGGCCGAGCGCACGCCCGATGCGCTTGCTCTGTGCGATCCGCCGAACAAGCGCCGCATCACCGGCGAAGAGCCTGTCGAACTCACCTACGCGCAGTCTGAAGCCGCAGTCGCCTCGCTGTCCTCGCAATTCATCCGCGCGGGGCTTCCGGCCGGGTCCATCGTCGCGGTGCAACTGCCCAACACCGTCGAATTCCCGCTGACGCTGCTCGCGGCATGGCGCGCGGGGCTGGTGGTGGCGCTGCTGCCGCAGCTCTGGCGGCAGGCCGAACTGGCAGAAGCCTTGAACCGCGTCGGCGCGCGCGCCATCGTCACCGCCGGGCGGATCGAACTGATCGACCATGCCGACCTTGCGATGAACGCCGCCGCCGAGGCGTTCTCGATCCGGCATGTGATGGGCTTCGGCGAGGCGCTGCCCGACGGCATGACGCCGCTCGATTGGCGGCAGCGGGAATCCTTCGCGCCCAATCTCTCGATCAACGCCCGCAAGGCCGCCGTTGCCTCGTTCGACATCACCCGGAACGGGATGGTCGCGGTGCCGCGCAGCCATGTGAACCTGATCGCGGGCGGATTGGCCATCTACATGGAAAGCGCCCTTCCCTCCGCCGCGCGGATCATCTCGACGGCGCTGCTGTCCTCGTTTGCGGGGCTCACGTCATCCGTCGTGCTGTGGTTGTTGAGCGGCGGCTCGCTGCGCCTGCATCATCCCTTCGATCCGCAGGTGCTGGCCGAGCAGATCCGCGCAGGCAATTGCGACACGCTGATCGGGCCCGCCGAACTCGCATTGCGGATGTCGGAATCCGCAGCCATCGACGCACAGCCATCGCTGCATCATGTCATCGGGCTGTGGCGGACGCCGGAACGTGTTTCGGCCAGCCCGGACTGGAAGGCGAAGTCGGCGGCACTCACCGATGTCTATCTGTTCGGAGAAATGGGCCTGTTCGCGCTCAACCGCCTCGACGACGGCACGGCCGCGCCGGTGACGCTGACCCACCACGACGCAGCCCGCGCGGGTGAATTGCTGCTGACGCCGAAAGGCACGCTCGGCCTGCGGGGGCCGATGGTGACGCTCGCGGCCTATCGCCCTCCGCCAAAGGCCGACACCTCCCTGATGCGGGCAGAGCCCAGCGCCGACTATGTCGATACCGGCTATCCCGCCAAGCGCGCGAACCCGGACGGGCACATCACGCTGACCGGCACGCCCGCCGGCATAGCCAATGTCGGCGGCTATCGCTTCCGCGAGGACGATCTCGAACAATGGGCGCGTCGGCTATCGCCCGGCACGGTGATGATGGCCCTGCCCGATCCCATTAACGGCTTCCGCCTCGCCGGGCGCTCGAACGAGAATGCCCGGGCGCGCGGCGCCCTCGCAGAACTCGGCCTCAATCCGCTGATGACGGAAGCTTTCCGCCAGCGCGAGCGTCAAGCGTAAGTATTCATTACATTTTCGGGATTCGTGGCAATCGGCGTTGACGGCGCATTAAGGCCGCGTCCGGTAGGATGGAGGCTGATTTTGCGACCTGAGTAAAAAATGTCCCAGTCCGGCCCCATCGTCGTCGTCTCCAACGGAACATACGCCCCGCTCTACAAGGCTCTGTCGGCCGCGAAGATCTTCCCCGCCGTGGACAGCACGTGGCAGGAAGCGGAAGCCGCAATCGCGCGCGTGAAACCATGCGCAGTGATCGTCGCGGGAGCGCATGAGCCCGCCGCGATCAAGGACATCGCCCGCCGCGTCGAAACCTTAAGTCCCTACGTGCCGCTGATCGCGATTGATCCAGGAAGCGCAACTCTACCTCACAACGCACTGCCGCTGACAGAGATCGGCGGCCGCGGCGCGCGCCGTCTGGCCTCGCGCCTGAACGCCGCGCTGCGGCTGCGCGCCATGCACGCGACCGTTTTGCGGCGGGCGCGCGATATCCGTCTCACCGACTTGCAGATGCCCGCCGACGATCCCTTGCAGGACGCAACCGTGCTCCTGGCCGGACGCGGGGGCTCGTTTCCCGCGTTGTCCGTTGCGCTGGGTGAACGGATGGGCATCGTCGGGGCTCTCAGCATCGAACAGGCGGCTAAGCATCTCAATGCCCGCACGCTCGACGGCATCGTGATCGGCGGCGGTTTCACGCAGCGCGTTGTCGAAGCATTCCTGCAAGTGCTCTCGGAGGATTCGCGCCACCGCAACCTGCCGGTCATCGTCTCGGGCGTGCCGTTGCCGCTCCATCCTTATGACCTTCCCAACCTTGAAGCCGGCGGCGCGGATGCCGCAAGCACGGTCGCTATCGCGGTTCCGCTGATCCGGCAAAAGGCTTTCGAGGCACGGCTGGAGCGAGCCTCGCGCTCGATCGAGGCCGGCGGCCTGCTCGATCCGCGCACCGGACTTCTGACCGAAGGCGCTTTCACCCGCGATCTTACACGCTCGATCGAAGACGCTCATGCACAAGGCGCGGGCCTGTCGGTCGCAAGTTTTACCCTATCCACCCACAACGACCGCTCGCGCTTCGACGCGGCGCGCATCGTCGGCCAACTGATGCGAAGGATGGACTTCGGAACATTGCAGGGCGATGGAACCATCGTTGTCGCATTCGCCGGAACGAGCATCGTCGATGCACGTTCCATCGCACGGCGCCTTGCCAGCGTTCTGAAACAAACTGTCGTCGGACCGAAACCGAACGGCAAGCTCACGCCCGATGTCGCAGTAACATCGCTCCTGCCCAATGATTCCGAGGCATCGCTGCTTGCGCGCCTGCGCCTGGCCGATGCACAGGCCGCATCGTAACGGCGCGGAACGAACACAACCCCTCCGCATTGGGCCCTCGTTAATCCAATTGAGGAGGTTGTCCATGAAGAAAACTGTATTGCTCGGTCTCACCGCCGCATTGATCGCCGCACCGGCTTTCGCCCAGTCGACGATGAGTCCTTCGGCCACTTCGCCCGCGGCGACGACCGGCAGCGCGCCGTCTTCAACGCCGGCGTTTGCGCGCGTCTCCAGCGACGAGATGTTCACATCCAGGCTGAAGGGCCTGAACGTCTATAACCAGAACAATGAATCGATCGGCGAAATCTCCGACATCGCCATTACCAAGGACAATCAGGTGCAGGCGCTGATCCTGTCGGTCGGCGGCTTCCTCGGCATGGGCGAGCACTACGTCGCGGTCGCTCCGTCCTCGGTGCATGTGGCCTACGATCAGGCCAGCAAGAAGTGGAAGGCCACGATGAACACCACCAAGGAGGCGCTCAAGGCCGCGCCGGAGTTCAAATATCCGACCACTGGCTAAATCCAGCTTGCCGTCATTGCGAGCGAAGCGAAGCAATCCAGTTATCTGGATTGCTTCGTCGCATGCGCTCCTCGCAATGACGAAAAAACTCACGCTGCCTTGCGGCCTTCCGCCAGAGTAGCCAACTGGCGAAGGATGTCGGTGACGCCTTCCATGCGATCCTCCGGCGTCGCCCACTCTTGCAGGAATACCACCTTCATATCCGGCCGCACTTTCGCGGCCTGTCCGTATTGCCGGATGAAATAGACGAGGCGCTCCGGCTCCGCGAAGCTGTTGTTGCGGAAGCTGATGGATGCGCCCTTCGGGCCCGCATCGAGCTTCTCGATGTTGGCACGGCGGCAATAGTTCTTGATCGACGCGAGCCTGAACAGGAAACGAACCTCGTCCGGCAATGGCCCAAAGCGATCGCGCATCTCCGCGCCGAAATCGGCGATCTCGTCGTCAGTCTCCAGATCGGCGAGCCGCCGGTAGAGCGACAACCGCACCGCGAGGTCGGCAACGTAGTCTTCCGGAATCAGCACCGGCATGCCAAGCGTGATTTGCGGCGACCAGCGGTCCTCCGCGGGCGCGGAGATGCCGGCCTTGAGATTGAGGATCTCCTCCTCCAGCATCTGCTGGTAAAGCTCGAAGCCGACTTCCTTGATGTGACCGGACTGCTCCTCGCCGAGCAGATTGCCCGCGCCGCGAATATCGAGATCGTGCGAGGCCAACTGGAATCCCGCGCCGAGATTTTCCAGCGACTGCAAAACCTTCAGGCGGCGCTCCGCCTGCGCCGTGATCGCGCGTTTTGCGGGCAGCGTGAACAGCGCATACGCACGCAGCTTCGAGCGACCCACGCGGCCGCGCAACTGATAGAGCTGCGCGAGGCCGAACATATCGGCGCGATGAACGATAAGCGTGTTTGCGTTGGGGATATCGAGCCCCGACTCCACGATGGTGGTCGAGAGCAGGATGTCGAACTTGCCAT
The DNA here is from genome assembly GCF_029030725.1 of [Pseudomonas] carboxydohydrogena. NCBI lineage: Bacteria > Pseudomonadati > Pseudomonadota > Alphaproteobacteria > Hyphomicrobiales > Nitrobacteraceae > Afipia > Afipia carboxydohydrogena. The sequence continues at coordinate 1,723,224 of NZ_CP113162.1, read as the reverse complement.
CGTAGAACGCCGACATAATGTCCTCGATCACGCTCGGCGGCATCTGGCCGTGCGCGACGGCGACCTTCATCTCCGGCACGTTCTTGTCGAGAAATTCCTTGGCTTCCGCCAGATCGTCGATGCGCGGGCAGACATAGAACGCCTGCCCGCCACGATAACGCTCGCGCAGCAAAGCCTCGCGGATCATCAGCGGATCGAACGGCGCCACAAAAGTGCGCACCGCGAGACGATCCACCGGCGGCGATGCGATGATCGACAGATCGCGCACGCCAGTCAGCGCCAGTTGCAGCGTACGCGGGATCGGCGTCGCCGACAGCGTCAGCACATGCACCTCGGCGCGCAACTGCTTCAGCCGCTCCTTGTGCGAAACCCCGAAATGCTGCTCCTCGTCCACGATGATGAGCCCGAGGTTCTTGAACTTGACGCTCTTGCCAAGCAGCGCATGGGTGCCGACGACGATATCGACGCCACCTTCCGCCATTTCCTTCTTCGTCTCGCGCAACTCCTTGGCGGTGACAAGACGCGAAGCCTGCGCGACCTTGACCGGAAAGCCGCGAAACCGCTCGGTGAAATTCTTCGCATGCTGGCGCGCGAGCAGCGTGGTCGGCACCACCACGGCGACCTGCTTGCCCTCCAGCGCGACGGCGAACGCCGCGCGCAACGCGACTTCCGTTTTGCCGAAACCGACATCACCGCAAATCAGCCGATCCATCGGCTTGCCGGCATTGAGATCGTCCAGCGATGCCGTGATGGCGCCAAGCTGGTCCTCGGTTTCGTCGTGCGAAAAGCGCGCGCAGAATTCGTCGTACAGCCCCTGATGCACCGGGAATTTTGGCGCTTCGTGAACCTGCCGCTCGGCCGCGATCTTGATGAGATCACCCGCGATCTCGCGGATGCGGTTCTTAAGTTTGGCCTTGCGCGCCTGCCATCCGCCGCCGCCGAGCCTGTCGAGTTCGACGCCGCCCTGCTCCGAACCATAACGCGATAACAGTTCGATATTCTCGACCGGCAGATAGAGCTTGGCGTTGTTGGCGTAATGCAGTTCGAGGCAATCATGCGGCGCGCCGGACACATCAAGCGTCTGCAAACCGATGTAGCGCCCGATGCCGTGCTCGACATGGACGACGAGGTCCCCCGTCGCCAGCGACGTCACCTCGGAAATAAAATTCTCGACCTTGCGGCTCGATTTGCGCGCGCGCACCAGCCGATCGCCGAGGATGTCCTGCTCGGTGATGACCGCGATGCTCTCGGTCTCAAAACCGGATTCAAGACCGACCACCGCCAGCATGGTTTCGTTGCGCGGCGTCGCCTGCACCATTCGCCATGTATTGACGTTGGTCAGCGGCACGAGCTTGTGGTCCTTGAGCATGCTCGCCATGCGTTCGCGCGAGCCTTCGCTCCACAGCGCGACCACCACTTTCTTGCGCTCGACATGCAAATGATTGACGTGGGCGACCACGGATTCGAATACGTTGACGGCGGCGTCCGCACGCTCGGGCGCGAAATCGCGGCCCTGACGCGCGCCGATGTCGATCACGGTCTCGGCTTCCGGCATCGCGAACGGCGTCATCCGCGCCAGTGCCTGCGCGGCGAGCCTCTCGTTCCACTCGTTTTCTGTCAGATACAATTTGTCAGGCGGCAGCGGCTTGTAGACGGCACCGCCGCCGGGCTGCTCCATCGCCTCGCGCCGCGCCTCGTAATAATCGCCGATCTGCTTGTAACGCTCGCGCACCGCATCCTCGGCCTGCGCCTCGATCGCAAGCGGCGTGCCGTGAAGATAATCGAACAGCGTGTCCATTGTCTCCACGAACAGCGGCTGCCAATGCTCCATGCCGGGATGGCGGCGGCCTTCGCTTACCGCCTCGTAAAGCTGGTCATCGCGGTCCGGCGCGCCGAACTGCGCGACATAGCCCATGCGGAAGCGTCGGATGGTTTCGGTCGTGAGTTGGAATTCCGACACCGGCACGAGATCGAGCGCGCGCATGTCGAGCAATGTGCGTTGCGTCTCGGCATCGAATGTACGGATCGATTCCAGCGTGTCACCGAAGAAATCGAACCGCACCGGCTGGTCGAGGCCCGCTGGAAACAGATCGAGGATGCCGCCGCGCACGGCGTATTCACCAGGCTCGCGCACCGTCGAGGTGCGGCTGTAGCCGTTATGTTCGAGCCATGCGGTGATGGAATCCATCGGCACGCGATGGCCAGGCGCGACCGACAGCGCCTGCGCCGCCATCGCATCGCGCGCGGGCACGCGCTGCACGATGGCGTTAACGCTGGTAAGCACGATCAGAGGCTTCTCGCCGCCGCCTGCGAGACGCGACAGCCGCGCCAGCGTGGTCAGGCGTTGTGCGAGTATCCCGCCATGCGGCGACACGCGATCATAAGGCTGGCAATCCCAGCCCGGAAACTGCATCACCTCGACATCGGGCGCGAAAAATTCCAGCGCGCGGGCAAGCTGCGCCATGCGCGCGCCATCGCGGCACAGCACCGCGAGGCTCACGGCGGGAGCGTCCTTGCGCGCGGCCACGGCCCGCGCGAGATCGGAGACGATCAGTCCCTCCGCGCCTTCGGCAGTATTGGCCAACGTGACGGCACGTCCGGGCGCGAGCAGCGCGGCGGGCGAGCGAACCGGAGACTTCATGCCGCGCGTCCGCCGGTGAACGCCTTGATGCGCCGGAAAATACCGTCGGCGTACTCCGCGTCGAGCGACGCCTTGTCGTTGAAAGCATCGTAGAGATCGGGATCCGGCAATTCGATCAGGCGCTCGAAATCGGAGATCTCGTCCTCGCTCAGATCCGCGATATGGGCATCGGCAAACCTTCCGAGGATGTAATCCATCTCCTTGGTGCCCCGGTGCCAGCAGCGGAATAGGAGACGCTTGCGCCGGTCGTCGAGGCCATCGCTGGAACGGGTGGAAGCGGACATTTCATGCCTTTCGTCAACGCCAAAAGCCCGGACGTGCCGGGCGAGGTTGATATAGCGATGCTGCGGCCCAATGTCAGCACCTTCCGCGAAAGAAGGCCGTCATTGCGAGGAGCAAAAGCGACGAAGCAATCCAGTTCTTTTTACGTTCCACTATTGTAAGGTCTGGATTGCTTCGCTTCGCTCGCAATGACGCCGGAGAGCTTTAGGCATTCATGCGCCCTCCCATTCTCAATCCGCTGTTCGCGCCGGTGACCAGCCTCTCAGGTGTCGGGCCGAAGCAGGACAAATTGTTCCGCTATCTGCTCGACCGCAGCGAGACGCCGCGCATCGTCGATCTGTTGCTGCATCTGCCGTCCAGCGTCATCGACCGCCGCGCGCAGCCGGACATCCGCGATGCCGTGCCCGGCACGGTGGTGACACTGAAGGTGACGGTGGACCGGCATCGCGCGCCGCCGCCCGGCCGCTCCCGTGCGCCATATACGGTGTTCGCCAGCGACGATACCGGCACCGTGATGCTGACCTACTTCCGTCCGCAGGGCGGCTATCTCGACAAGCTCTTGCCGGTCGGTGAGGTGCGTTACGTCTCCGGCACTGTGCAGTTGTTCGACGGCACCTTGCAGATAGTGCATCCCGATCGCGTGGTCGATGAGGAAGGTTTCGCAAAACTTTCCGGCATCGATCCGGTCTATCCGCTGACCGAAGGGCTCGCGATCGGCGCGGTGCGGCGCGCGGTGGCGCAGGCGCTGACAAAGCTGCCGCAACTGCCGGAATGGATCAGCCCCGAAGTGGTGCGACGCTGCTCTTTCCCGGATTTTTCAACATCGCTGCACCGTTTGCACCAGCCGGACGAAATCACCGATATTCTGCCTGATGGCCCGTTCTGGTCGCGGCTTACGTTCGACGAACTGCTCGCCAACCAGCTCGCGCTGGCTCTGGTGCGCGCGCAGTTGCGGCGGCCCGCAGGCACGCGCCATGCCGGTGACGGCCACCTGCGCGCAAAAATTATCGACGCGCTGCCCTTCGCGCTGACCCCTTCGCAGCAGGACGCCGCGCGCGCCATCGCCGAGGATCTCGGCAAGCCGCTGCGAATGTTACGCCTCCTGCAAGGCGATGTCGGCTCGGGCAAGACCGTGGTGGCGCTGCTCGCCGCCGCAGCCGTCGCCGAGGAAGGCCGGCAATCGGCCCTGATGGCGCCAACGGAGATTCTCGCGCGCCAGCATATCGCCACCATCACGCCGCTGACCGAGCGTGCCGGTTTACGCGTCGCCATTCTCACCGGACGCGACAAGGGCAAGGACCGCCGAGACATTCTTGAAAGGCTCGCGAACGGTGAGATCGATCTTCTGGTCGGCACCCATGCGCTCATTCAGGACGAGGTGATCTTCAAGTCGCTCGCGCTCGCCATCGTGGACGAACAGCATCGCTTCGGCGTGCGCGAACGGCTGCTGCTGACCGGCAAGGGCGAAGCGGTCGACATGCTCGTGCTGAGCGCCACGCCGATCCCGCGCACGCTGGTGATGACCTATTTCGGCGACATGGACATTTCCGAACTGCGCGAGAAACCCGCCGGACGCCAGCCGATCGATACCCGCGTGGTGCCGAACAGCCGCCTCGGCGAGATCGTCGATGCCATGGGCCGCGCGCTCCATGCCGGCAAGCGCATCTACTGGATCTGTCCGCTGGTCGCGGAATCCGAAGCGGAGACTGCCCTTCCCCTTGTCGATGCCACCCAGCGGTTCGAGAGCCTGCACAAGAAATTCGGCGACACGGTCGGGCTGGTCCACGGTCAGATGAAGCCCAGGGAGAAGGACGCCGCGATGGCGCGCTTCGCGTCCGGCGAAACGCAACTGCTCGTCGCAACCACGGTGGTGGAGGTCGGCGTCGATGTGCCGGAAGCCACCATCATGGTGATCGAGAACGCCGAACGCTTCGGCCTGTCGCAACTGCACCAGTTGCGCGGGCGCATCGGGCGCGGCCATGAATCCTCGACCTGCATCCTGCTGTATCATGAACCCGCTGGCGAAATTGCCACGGCACGGCTACGTGTTATCCGCGAAACCACGGACGGCTTCCGTATCGCGGAGGAGGATTTACGTCTGCGCGGCGAAGGCGACGTGCTCGGCACTCGCCAAAGCGGCCTGCCCGGCTTCCGCATCGCGCGGCCCGAAATCCATGGCGGCCTTGTCGCGCAGGCCCGCGACGAGGCGCTGCGCATCATGCAGGACAATGCAAAGCTCGAGGGCGAGCGTGGCGAAGCCCTGCGCTGCCTGCTCTATCTGTTCGAGCGTGACGAGGCGATCCCGCTGATCGGCGCGGGTTAACGCGCGAGCAAAACCCGCCCGGCGGTCCAGAGCGCGCTCGGGATCGTCGGCGCGCCGATGAGCGACATGGTCGCGACGCTCACGCCGACATTGCCGAGCCACCACATCCGCTCCGGCGTCCGGAATCCGAACCCGGAACATGCAATGTTCAGGAAGAACGCCGCGTAAGCCGCAACAGCCGATATCCAGAAGCTGCCATACCCCGCGATCCGCAGTTCGGTCACGGCCGTTACTGCGATGCTGATAAGGACGATGGCCCAGATCAGATTCGACGTGGTGACGATCTTGCCGCGTTCGATTTGCTCGCTGCGAGAAACCGTCCGATTATCCTTGCGGGTCAATTACTCGACCTTCGCCGGGCTGGAGATTTTGGCAGCATTCGCGACATTCGCCGCCTGCGCCGTTTCGGCGAGTGCCGCGATTTTCTTCTGCGCATCGTTGCCGCCGGGCTGAACGACGCCCGCCGACATGATGAGGGTCGCCGCATCCTCGGCGCTGATGTCGATTTCGATCAGCTTGCTCTTCGGCACATAGAAGAAGAAGCCCGTGGTCGGGTTCGGCGCGCACGGAAGGAACACCGCGACATGCTCCTCCTCGCCGGGCAGCGCGTTCGACATCTGCTCGTTCGGCGCATGAGAGATCAGCACCACCGACCACATCCCCGGCGATGGAAATTCCACGAGACCGACCTTGCGCAGGCCCGAGCCGTTGCTGGAAAAGATCGTCTCGAACACCTGCTTGAGGCCGCGATAGATCGCGCGCACCACCGGCATGTGGCCGAGGATGGTTTCGCCGAGAGCGACAAGCTGACGTCCGATCAGGTTCGCGGCGAAGAAGCCGAGCAGCGTCAGTGCGATCACCGCCACGATCAGGCCCGAGCCGGGAATCCCCCACGGCAGATAGGTTTCCGGGCGGTAATCGACCGGCACGAACGGGCGGACCATGTTGTCCACCCAGGTGACGAACCACCATGTCAGGTAAAAGGTGATCGCGATCGGGCCGGCGACGATCAGGCCGGTGAGGAAATAATTGCGCAGGCGCGCCATCAGGCCGCGCGGAGCATCTGGCCCGCCCGTGAGGTCGCCCGGAAGTTTCGGCGTATTCTCTGTCATGACCTATCCGTATCGCCCCGACCGCGCGGCATGCAAGGGCTTGCGGGGGCAAGCCGCCGCCTCATTGCCCGGAAAGTCTTTAAATCCATGTGTCATCTGCGTCAGTTTGTCATTCGACGGTGACGGATTTTGCAAGGTTCCGTGGCTGATCGACATCGGTGCCCATGATGACGGCCGTATGATAGGCCAATAGCTGCACCGGCACCGCATAAACGAGCGGCGTCACGGTCGCGGGCATATCCGGCAGAACGATGGTTTCGAGCGATTGCACCGTCGCCTCGCGCGCGCCCTGCGCATCCGTCATCAGCACGATGCGGCCTCCGCGCGCGGCGACCTCTTGCATATTCGAGACGGTCTTCTCGAAAACGCGGTCGTAAGGCGCGATCACCACCACCGGCATTTTCTCGTCGATCAGCGCGATGGGACCATGCTTGAGTTCGCCCGCCGCATAACCTTCGGCATGAATGTAGGAGATTTCCTTGAGTTTCAGCGCGCCTTCCAGCGCCAGCGGATAGCTCGTCCCGCGTCCGAGATAGAGCACGTCCTGCGCCTTGGCGATGTCACGCGCCAGTTTCTCGATCTGAGGCTCCAGCGCCAGAGCCGCGCTCATCAGGCGCGGCACCTCGATCAATGCGTGAACGAGCTTTGTTTCGTCCTCGGCATTCAATTCGCCCCTTGCCCTCCCCGCCGCGACCGCGACCGCCGCCAACACCATCAACTGGCAGGTAAACGCCTTGGTCGAGGCGACGCCGATCTCGGGGCCCGCCAATGTCGGCAACACCGTTTCGCTTTCGCGTGCAATCGTCGAGGTGGTGACATTGACCACCGAGATAGTGTGCAGGCCCTGCGCCTTGGCGTAGCGCAACGCCGCAAGCGTATCGGCGGTCTCGCCCGATTGCGAAATAAAGATCGCAAGGTCGCCCTTGCGCAGCGGCGCTTCGCGATAACGGAATTCGGAGGCCACATCGAGTTCGACCGGCAGACGCGCGAACCGCTCGAACCAGTATTTGGCGACGAAGCCCGCATAGCTCGCGGTGCCGCAGGCCGTGATCGAGACGCGGCCGATGTTGGCGAAGTCGAACGGCAGCTTGGCGGGCAGCGAAACCTGCTCCGTCGCCATATCGACGTAGCGCGCCAATGTATGGCCGACGACTTCCGGCTGCTCGTGGATTTCCTTCGCCATGAAGTGACGATAGTTGGCCTTGTCCACCATGAAGGTCGAGGCGCCGGACTTCAGCACGTCGCGCTTCACGGGCTCGTTCTTCTCGTTGAAGACGCTCGCGCCCTCGCGCGTCAGCACCACCCAGTCGCCGTCCTCGAGATAGCTGATGTCGTCGGTGAAAGGTGCCAGCGCAATCGCGTCGGAACCGAGATACATTTCGCCATCGCCGTAGCCGATCGCGAGCGGCGAGCCCTTGCGCGCGCCGATCATCAGATCGTCCTCGCCCTCGAACACGAAAGCGAGCGCGAACGCGCCGCGCAGTTTCGGCAGCGCTTCCTTCACCGCGTCCTGCGGTTTAAAACCCTTGGCGAGATATGAATTGACGAGATGCGCAACGACCTCGGTGTCGGTCTCGCTGTCGAACCTGGCGCCCTGCTTTTCCAGTTCGGTGCGCAACTCGCGGAAATTCTCGATGATGCCGTTGTGAACCACCGCGACCTTGCCGCTCGCGTGCGGATGCGCGTTGTTCTCGGTCGGCTTGCCGTGGGTCGCCCAGCGGGTGTGGCCGATGCCGACGCGCCCGAGCAGCGGCGAGGATTTCAGCCGCGCTTCCAGATTCTTCAGCTTGCCCTCGGCGCGGCGGCGCTCGATATGCGCGCCTTCCAGCGTGGCGACGCCCGCGGAATCGTAACCGCGATATTCCAGCCGTTTCAGCGAATCCACCAAAAGGTCCGCCACGGGCTGGCGGCCCAGAATTCCGACAATGCCGCACATGCGGTTTTATGCCCTTCGACGATCGAAAAGAGGAAATCTCATAACCAAAATCTCTTAGCCAAGTATCGCACGAACCGTGGCTCAAGAATTGTTGCGAATTCCCACATCCGATTCATGATTAACGCCTGGCCACAGGACGCTCGATGAATCCCCGTCACGTCCCGGTCTTTTTCGCATCAGCCCTTCTTTTTCGCATCCGCCTTGCGCTCGCGATAACGCTTGGCCCAGCCCGGCCGCGTCACCTGCTCGTTGCGCTCGACCACCAGCGCATCAGGGGGCACCTCGCGGGTGATGACGGAGCCAGAGCCGATATAGGAGCCCGCGCCGATCTTCACAGGCGCGACCAGCGAGGAATTCGAGCCGACGAATGCGCCCGCGCCCACTTCGGTGCGGTGCTTGTCGAAGCCGTCGTAATTGCACATGATCGTCCCCGCGCCGATGTTGGCGTTGGTGCCGACATGCGCGTCACCTACGTAGGAGAGGTGATTGACCTTCACGCCGCTCTCCAGCACCGCAGCCTTCGTCTCGACGAAATTGCCGATCCGCACGCCTTCACCGAGCGTCGTGCCGGGACGAATACGCGCGTAAGGCCCGACCGAGACCTTCTTGCCGATCGAGGATTGCGTCACATGCGAGAACGAATGGATCACCGCGCCATCGGCGATGCTGACGCCGGGGCCGATCACCACGAACGGCTCGATCACGACGTCGCGGCCGAACGTAGTATCGCTTGAGAGAAACACCGTCTCCGGCGCGACCAGCGTGACGCCCGCCTCCATCGCCTCGCGCCGCAGCCGCTGCTGCATCACGCTTTCGGCCTCGGCCAGTTGGGTTTTTGTGTTGATGCCGCGCACTTCGTCCTCATGGGTTTCGATCACGGTCGCGCGCAATCCCATTTCGCGCGCGATGCCGACCGCGTCTGTCAGATAGTATTCGCCCTTGCTGTTTGCATTGCCGATCCGGTCGAGAATTTGCAGCGCGGTCTTGCCCGCGAACGCCATCATCCCGGCGTTGCAAAGATCAACACTGCGTTCGGTCTCGGACGCATCGGCCTGCTCGCGAATGGCGACGAGTTGATCGCCCTCGACCAGCAGGCGGCCGTAGCCGGTCGGGTCCTTGGCGCGGAAGCCGAGTACCGCCATCGCAACATTCCCCGCCAGCGCCGCACGCAGGCGGGCAAACGTCCCTGCGGTCACCAAAGGCGTATCGCCAAACACGATCAGCAAATCATCCGCGCCCTCCGCGATGGCCGCGCGCGCCGCCAGCACCGCATGGGCCGTGCCCTTGCGGTCGCTCTGGACGAACATTTGCGCCTGCGGCCGCAGCTTGCGCACTTCATTCGCCACCGCCTGATGGTCGGGACCGACGACGACGGCGAGACGATCCTGCTTGCCTGCGGGGGCCGCGAGCAGCACATTGGCGAGCAATGAGCGTCCCGCGACCTCGTGCAGCACCTTGGGCAGCGTGGAGCGCATCCGCGTTCCTTCGCCGGCTGCAAGGACAAGAGTGAGGCTGGAGCGGTCGGTCATGGGCGTCCCGGGATCACGATAAGGAGCCGCTCCCGGATTCGGAACGGCACGGTGCGGTTGTCATAGAGCCTTTCCGGGCGGGATGGAATTCACCGGCAGGGTACAAATCGGGCTGAATCAAGGAGTGGCGCGCATCCAGAAGATGTTCCTGTTAAAATTGTAAGGCTGATTCGTGGGGGAATCGCGGGGGGCCGTTACCTGACCATGCGGAATGATCGCGCCAAGCTCGATCAGATCGACGATGACGCCGAGTCCGGCGGCTGGCTGTCTCGTCTTTTCGCCAACGAGGAAGAATTCGACCGTCGCGCGGTGTGGCGCCTCGGGTCATGGGGTGCGGCCTCCGTTTGCGCCGTCGCCGCTGCGATGATGGTGGTGCATTATTCCAGCGGCCGCGAGCACGAGCGCATGGCCGAGGTCTCCCGCCAGAGCCAGCAATTGCAGGCGGTCGAACGGGAGACAAAAACCGAAAGCCGCCGTCTCGCAGCCGCCATCGACACGCTCAACAACGACCGCGACCGCCTGTTCGCGCGCGTGACCGTGGTCGAGCAAAGCCTCGATTCCGTCACCGGCGCGCTTGCAAAGCCCTCTTCCGCGTCCTCATGGCCGAAGGCAGGCGCAGCAGCGCCGATCATCGGCACACCGGCAGTCGTGGCAAGCGCCGCGCCAATCCCCGCCGCGCCTGTCGCAACCGTTCCGCCCGCGCTGCCCGAAGTCAATCTGCCGGTGACGGCAGCAGCCCATTTGCCGTCTCTCCCCACGACAAAAATCGAACCCGCGCCGGAACCGGATGCCCAGCCGAAAACTCCCGATGTCCCTGTTCCGCTGCCGCACGAGGAAGGCGGGTTCGGGCCGCTCACGGTCGCCTCGCTCGCGCCGCCCAATCCCGAGACTGCGGAGGCGGCGGCGGAAAAGATCGTGCGACCGGTCGAGTTCGGCATCGATCTGGGATCGGCCAACTCGGTCGAAGGATTGCGGGCGGTCTGGCGGGGCGCCCTCAAAAGAGTCCCCGGCCTCGTGGGATCGCTTCAGCCGCTGATCGTCGTCCGCGAGGGCCAGAACGGACTCGGCCTTCGTCTCCATCTCGTCGCCGGTCCGTTGAATGACGCGGCCGCCGCGGCAAAGCTCTGCGCCAGCCTGATCGCGAACCGGCACCGTTGCGAAACAACCCTGTTCGATGGGCAGCGGCTTGCGCTGGAGTCCCCTCTGGGAGCTCGGGTTCCGCGCGAGAAACCGCGCCGCCAAGCTCGCAGTCACGTCGAAAAGCGAGTAGAAGAACACCCGCAACCGCCGCAGCAGCCGCAACCCCAGCCAGCCCCGGAAGCGGCTGCGAGCCGCGGTTTCTCGTTCTTCAACCGTTGATCCGCGGGGTCCTTCCCGCGATCCCTGAACCCCTATTGAGAGACCTCATGGCCGACCCCCTTCCGCCCGGCGACCCGACCCAGCTTCGGGAGATGGAAAAGAAGTGCCCGTTCCGCCCGAGCGCGGTGCAGGTCCAGTGGCTCCTGGTCGTCGGCTTTCTCAGTGTCGGCTATGCGCTGTACCTGCGCTATTTCGCCATCGAATATTCGCCGGTGGCGCTGGCCTGCGATGGCGGCCTGCCGACCCTGCTCTGCAAGACGCGAGCGACGGTCACCTATCTGTTCAAGAACGACGTGTTCGGCCTCGCCGCGCTGGTCGTCGCGGTCCTCCACATCATCCGGCCCTCGATGGTCACGCTGACCGCTGGCCTCGTGGCCGCCGGTTTCGGCATCGTGCTCTACAATATCGGTTTAGCAGGCGTCGCTATCGCGTTGATGATTTTGGGGTTCGCGCGACCCGCGCCAGCGACAGCGTGAACGCCAGAACCGCGTAGGCCCCGCAGGTCCACAGCGACTGCCAGTTCGCCGACCCCTCGTTGAAGCCGATGTAAACCACACTCAACGCCAGCAGCGATGCGAAGGTCGTCTCCGCGATCGGCCGCCGTCCGTTGAGCGAGGGGCCGTTCAGGAGCATCAGCAGCAGCGCCGGAACGGCAGCGATCGTCAGCGCCGCGAAGGGGAAATCGCGGTAGCGCGGATCGAACACGAAGCCCAGCGCCGTCTCCGTCGCCAGCACCACCACCACAGCCAACGCGAAGCCCAGCGCACGCAGCGTCTTGGAATCGGTGCGTCCCTCCCGCGGACCGATCAGTTCGATGAAAGTCGGCAGGCAACGGCCCGTCACCATCGCCATCGCCGCGAGGATCGTCGTCACAAGAGCAGCGCCCAGCAACGCGCTGTTGGCGACCCAGCCGCCGATGCCGAAGCTCTCGATCTGGACCTTTTCTACGCCCCAGCCCGCCAGTACGCCGCCGACCGTGGCGCTGACCGCCACGAACAACCATGACGGCCAGCGTGGCCGCCAGGGCCTGCGCCGCAGCGCCGCGAACGCCACCAGATAGACCAGCACGCAGAAGGCGAGCCCGCCGCCCATCTGATACTTCCACATCGGATGATTGGTGATCGGCTGGTCCGGCCCATATTTCGGCTGCCGGGTTTCGTTGCTGAACAGCCCCCAATAACCGCCGACGGTACCCTCGAGCTGACGCTTCCAGGGCTGGTCATAGGCCTCGATCAGATTGACGCGGAATTTCTCCGCCTTCGCCAGAGCGAGAATTTGCGACACCACGAATGCCTGGTTGGCAAACGAGGGAAGCGCGCCGTCGCGCATGCGCCCTGCGCTCGGCCAGCCGGTTTCGCCGATCAGGATTTCCTTGTTCGGGAACGCCACCGCCACCCGCTTGCGAATCTGATCGACATGGCCCGCCGCGTATTTCGCGCGCACCGGAAAGTCTTCCCAGTACGGCAGGATGTGGATGGTGACGAAATCTACCGCATTATAAATCTCGCGGTTGCGCAGCCAGAACTCCCACACGTCCGCGTAGGTCACCGGCATGTTTTCGACGCGGGATTTAACGTAGCGAATCGTCGCAACCAGATCGGTCGCCGTCATCTCCCCGCGCAGCAATACCTCGTTGCCGACCACCAGCGACTGGATCGTGCCGGGGTAGCGCTTCGCCAGCGCCACGGCGGTGTCGATCTGAAGGCTGTTCCTGAAGCGGTTGCTGCCGAGCCAGATGCCCTGAATAACCTTCAGCCCGACCTTCGCCGCCTCGCCCGGCACCTGATCGAGGCCGCTGTCCACCGAATAGGTCCGGATGCAATTGGTGATCTTGGCAAGCTGGGCGAGATCCTGCGCGATCTGCTGAACCGGCACATGCAGCGAGGGATCGAGCGGGCTCTGCGCGCCTCGGAACGGCGTGTAGGATACGCATTCCAGTTTCTGCGCGGGATCGAGCGGCGCGCGCGCGCGCGGCACCGGCTCGCCGAGCCAGATCCATGTCCCGGCAATCACGCAAAGCGAGAGGACCAGAAGCGCTAGCGGCGTTCGCAACGAAATGTGTTCACCCTCCGAAGCTGTCGATTAGCCGCTTGGGCCTGCGCTGCCAAGAGCCGCCGCCCCTTGCCCACCGACTTTGATGGTATTCCGGCCTTGCCGGGCAGGTTTTCCGCGACGCGCTGGACAAAATCGCGATTGTGTTTCATGGGAATCCGGGCCGGAAATGATCGCCGCATTGGGGGCTCATTTGCGCGTCAACAGGGGGCTCGCCTTCAAGTTGGAGACTCCCTTCAACATAAGGCCCGCGCGAACGGGTTCTGATCGGGGAAATCATGGGTCATCACTTCGCTTTCCTGAAGACTACGCCGTTTCGTGGCGCAACCATGTCGGCGTTATTGCTTGCTACAAGCCTTGGTTTCACAAGCCTTGGTCTCGCAACCGCCAGCGCCCAGACCGGCGAGAAGCCTCAGGATCAGAGCAAAGCGGCTCCCGCCGCCACGGCACAGGACAATCGGGACGCCCAGAAGCGCACCGATGAGTTCGCCGAGGCGGCCAAGGCCATCAATGGCCCCGCGGGCAACCCTGAATGCGTCTGGCTCGGCCGCCGCGTTGTCAACCTGATGTGGCGCGACGATCTCGACACCGCCTTCCGCCACCTCGACCTTTACGACCGCTTCGGCTGCCCCGGCGGGCACGTGCAGGCGACCTTCCGCTGCCTCGTCCGCTTCGGTGCGACCATCGACAACAAGATTCCCGATACGCTGAACACCCGTATCCAGGCGTGCTGGATCAACCCGTCCGCGCAGCCGCAGAACAGCAACTTCCCCCCGCCGACGCCGCCCGCCCCGCCTGCGGCGGCCGCCCCCGCGAAACCCGCCGCACCGGCCAAGTAATCCGCTGCTGCGGCGCGGCGCGGAATCGCCCCATATCGGTCCGCGCCCATAAAAACGCCACGACGCCATACCAGATGTTAAAGCGCGTCATGTAAAAGCGTGATTGTATAAGGCGTCTGTCTTCGCCACGGCCGGACCTGGGACCGATCCGGCGTCTTGCCATGTCGGTCTCAAGGGTTTGCGATGCGCGCGGTAATCGCCGTTCTGATTTGTGTGGCCGCGGCTCATGCCGCCCTCTGGGGTCTGCTCGAAAAGAAGGAAACCGCGCCGGATTTCCGCGGCCTGCTGCCGAGCGTCTCCTACGCCCCGTTCGAAGGAAGCGGCCACCCCGACGTCGATAACATCCCGAGCGTCGAGAAAATCCGGGACGATCTCCGCAAGCTGTCGAAAATCACCAAGGCGATCCGCCTTTACTCATCCACCGGCGGCGTCGAACTGGTTCCGCCGATCGCCAACGAGTTCGGGTTGAAGGTCACGGTCGGCGCCTGGCTCGACAAGAATCTCGACCGCAACGAACGCGAAATCGCGGCCGCCATCGATCTCGCCAAGCACAACAGCAACGTCGTCGCCGTCGTCGTCGGCAACGAAACACTTTACCGCGCCGATCTGAAGGTCGATGAGCTGATCGATTACGTCCAGCGGGTGAAGCGCCAGGTCAGCGTTCCGGTGACGACCGGCGAAATCTGGAGCATGTGGCGCGACGAACCGAGATTGTCATCGTCTGTCGATTTCATTGCCGCGCACGTCCTGCCTTACTGGAACAATATCCCCGCCGGATCGGCCGTCGATTATGCCATGACGATCTCCAAGCTGCTGCGGGACAGTTTCCCCGGCAAGCGGGTGGTGATCGCGGAATTCGGCTGGCCGAGCCAGGGCTACAACCTGAAGAGCGCGGACCCCGGCCCGTTCGAGCAGGCATCGATCCTGCGCAATTTCGTCACCCGCGCCGAGTCGATCGGGCTCGACTACAACATTGTCGAAGCCATCGACCAGCCGTGGAAGTTTTTCGAAGGCGGCGTCGGCCCTTATTGGGGCATTCTGAACGCTTCGCGTGAACCCAAATTCCCCTGGACCGGCCCGATCGTCGATCCGGATTACTGGAAGGTCGCGGCAATCGCGGTGCTGGTCGGCATCCTGATGTCGCTGCCGATCTTCCGTCTGGTGCATCCGACGATCCCGCAGGTCTTCGTCCTGACGGTCGCCGCCAATGGCGTCGGTGCATGGATGGCCACCGTGTTTTCCTACTGGAACACGCATTACTTCGTATTCGGTTCCGCTTTCGCACTGACGCTCGGCATGATCCTGCTGGTGCCGCTCATTCTGATCGCGATGGCGCGCATCGAGGAGATTGCCACCGTCGCCTTCGGCCGCCGCCCGCAACGGCTGATCGACAGGCCCCTGCCCGCGCCCACAGACGGCAAATTCCCGAAAGTCTCGATTCACATCCCGGCCTATTTCGAGCCGCCGGAGATGCTCAAGCAGACGCTCGATGCCGTCGCCCGGCTCGACTACCCGAATTTCGAGTGCGTGGTCATCATTAACAACACACCCGACCCGGCGTTCTGGCAGCCGATCCAGGATCACTGCCGCACGCTGGGCGAGCGATTCATTTTCATCAACGCGGAGAAGGTGATCGGCTTCAAGGCGGGCGCGCTGCGCATCGCGATGGAGCGCACCGCAGCCGACGCAGAGATCATCGGCATTATCGACGCCGACTATGTGGTGACGCCGAACTGGCTGAAGGATCTCGTGCCCGCCTTCGCCGACCCGCATGTCGGACTCGTGCAGGCCCCTCAGGATCATCGCGACGGCAACCAGTCGCTGATGCATTACGCCATGAACGGAGAATATGCCGGGTTCTTCGACATCGGCATGGTCCAGCGCAACGAACAAGACGCCATCATCGTCCACGGCACGATGTGCCTGATCCGCCGCGCCGCGATGGAAATGGCGGGCGGCTGGGCCGGCGACACCATTTGCGAGGACACAGACCTCGGCCTCGCCATCATCGAGCATGGCTGGAGCACGCATTACACCAATACGCGCTACGGCTTCGGCCTTTTGCCCGATACCTATGAAGCGTTCCGCAAGCAGCGCCACCGCTGGGCCTATGGCGGCTTCCAGATCGTCAAGAAGCATTGGCGGCGCTTCCTGCCTGGCGCGAGCCGCCTCTCCCCCGGACAGCGGCGCGAATTCACCCTTGGCTGGCTGAACTGGCTCGGCGCAGAAAGTCTCGGCGTCGTGGTCGCGATCCTCAATCTGATCTGGGTGCCGGTGGTGTCCTTCGCCAACATCGCCATCCCCGACAAGATCCTGACATTGCCGATCATCGCCGCGTTCGTGGTCTCGCTCGTGCACTTCGTCGCGCTCTACCGGCTACGCGTCAAAGTCACGCTCGGCCAGTTGCTCGGTGCGATGATCGCGGCGATGTCGGTGCAATGGACCGTCTCTCGCGCCGTCGCCAATGGTCTGATCACCGAGCATTTGCCGTTCGCACGCACATCCAAGGGTGGCCTCTCCCGGATGTCGGTGGAATTCCAGGCATTCTGGGAGGCGGTGATCGGTGCGCTTCTGCTGGTGGGCGCGGTGGTCCTCGTCGCCTTCAACAAGGATCATGTCCGCGAGATTTACGTCTTCGCCGCAGTACTGGTCCTCGAAAGCCTGCCATTCCTCTCGGCGGTCGGGATCGCGATTCTGGAGACATCCCGTGCCAACCAGTTCGGATTCTGGAAGCAATCGGCCATTCGGGCGGCTGAACTGATCGGCCTGCGCCGTGAGGCCATGCCGATGGTCGGTGCCCCATCTTCCGTGCGCACGGACCTGACCCCGAAAGGGTGACAGATTAGGTCTCTCGCCAGATGCGACGATAAATCACATACTATGCGACAATCGGTCATCACGACTTTTTGTATATTTCATGAATTTAATTTTTAATCACAATTTCCACCAAACCTGATTTTGTTTAAAAATTTCCAGTAAGTAATTGAATAATATAATAATTATTATTCCATCACGTTGCGATATCCGCCGACATAATGTTGCGGCGCACTATTGAGAATTGGAATATTATATACCAGAGTTTTCGCCTGCGAACGGGGCTGCGAGCCCAACAACAGTTCACGGCAGGAGGAAACATGACGACGAATTCGGCGGCAGCCCACGCCCCCACGACGAACCGCTGGGGAATGCTTTTTATCGGGGTCCTTTGCATGATCCTGATCGCCAACTATCAATATGGCTGGACTCTGTTCGTGCGCCCGATGGCGCAGGCACACGGCTGGACCATTGCCGGCATCCAACTCGCCTTCAGTGTCTTCATCGCCCTTGAAACCTGGGGCACGCCGGTGACCGGGTGGATTTCAGATTATCTGGGCCCGCAGCTTGGGCCGAAAATCGTGGTGGCGGCGGGGGGCCTGCTGGTCGCCATTGGCTGGATCATCAATTCCTATGCCGATACGCTGACGATGCTTTATGTCGGCGCGGTGCTTTCAGGCATCGGCGCGGGTGGCGTCTACTCGGTCTGCGTCGGAAACGCCGTGAAGTGGTTTCCCGACCGTCGCGGTCTCGCCGTGGGCCTGACGGCCGCCGGTTTCGGCGCGGGAGCGGCGCTGACCGTTATTCCCGTGCGCATGGTGATCGAATCGCACGGCTACCAGTCCGCATTCTTCTGGTTCGGCCTGGTCCAAGGCGCGATTATCTTTGTGGTCGCATGGTTCCTCCGCGCTCCGCTTCCCAATGAAATGCCGGGTGCCGGCGGCGCGCCGGTCCGCGTTGCGCAAACCAGCACCAGCTTCACGCCGGGGCGGGACTTCATGCATCAACGGATCGACAGGCACCATAACGATACTTTCCACCATTCAAGGAAGGGCCGGCTCGCCGCCATGTTCCTGGGATGTATCGTCAGCATCAGCGCAGTGGTCAATTTCATCAGCGCGTTTCGCAGCAGGCAGGTTCTGTATGGCGGCCGGATCGCCCCCACCGGCTGGATCTCGTATCACGCCCACCCGGTTTTGTTTACGTGGGTTCTGGCTATTGAAGCCTGCGCGACGATTGTCTGCATCGGCGTGATCTACGCTGTCTTCTTCAAGGATATCGATCAGGCTTAAATTCCAGACCATCGCGATGGAAGGCCGCATCACCCCAGCGGATTTGCCGGCGCGGCCTATCCGGTTTTTTTGAAAGCGGCGCCGTGTTCCTTTGAATTGCTCACTCCTGGGCAATGTTAGAACATCACACTTTCGATGGGTGACAGACAAACGCCGGCACGATAAAAGTGCGGCCGTGAGAGCGAGACAGGCGAATACATCCATCCGCGCTTTTAGTGTACTGCGAACCATGTTTGCGGGCCTGCTTTCGCTTGCGATGCTGCTGTCCTGCTTTCATGGCTCGGCATGCGAAGCCGATATTCGCAACGCGTTGCCCGGCACCGTGATTGCCGAGCAATCTCAACCGGCGCCACACCCGCCCGCCCAGCATCAGTTGGCAGACCACTGCCTGTCACACCTCGTCGGCGACCTCAGCCATCCGGCGGCGACCTTCACCGTGCAGGTTGCGAAGGTGAAGCTGACCTGGCACGATGAAACCAATCGGCCCCTCGCCTCGGCCGATTCTCCGTTCAAGCCCCCGCGCGCCTGAGGTCCAGGCGGCGCCCCGGCGAACCGCCTCTCCAAACCTCAACGCATCAATCAACTGCACAGGCTTGGCCTGCCGCGGGCGGAACGGACTCATGAAACGAACATATTTTTGGGCGGCGCTTGCCGCGGCTGGCCTGATTGCGGCTGCCGGAATGATGAATTGGCGATCGGCACCTCTCGCACCCGCAACTGCGTCTCAAACCGCCTCATCGGAACACGCCGATGAACGCATCAAGCTGAGCGACGAACAGGTGGCGGCCGCGCAAATCAAACTTGCTCCTGTTGAGACCACGCAACTGGCCGAACATTTTCTTGCGACCGGCACCATCGTGCCGGATGCCGACCGTATCGGCAGGGTTGCTGTCCGCGTATTGGGCACCGTCACCGAGTTACGCAAGCGCGTCGGCGATCCGGTTGAGAAGGATGCGGTTGTCGCCGTGCTGGAAAGCCGCGAGCTTTCCGAGGTGAAAAGCGAGTTTCTTGCGGCCCGTTTGACCAACGATCTCCAGCAGACCCTGGCCGCGCGCTACAAGATGCTGTGGGAGTCCCGCTCCTATCCCGAGAATGAATATCTCAAGTCACGCCTGACGGCGCAGGACGCACGAATACGTCTCGATTCCGCGCGCCAAAAACTGCTCGCGCTTGGCCTCAATGAGGCTGAAATCGAGGAACTGCCAAATCTCCCCATCGAGGAGTTGCGCAAGCAATCACTGCGTTCGCCCATCAAGGGCCGCATCGCGGAGCGCCGCGTCGATCTCGGTGCGCTCGTCGGACGGGAAGGTCAGGAGAGCGAATTGTTTGTGATCGTCAATCTCGACACCGTCTGGATCGACCTCGCGATCTCCCCGACTGATCTGAGCAAGGTCGCCGAGAACGCCAGCATCAACGTGACGGCCGGGCCCGACGGCCCCAATGGCGTGGCAAAAATCATTTTCGTCAGCCCCCTGATCGACAAGGACACAAGGTCCGCAAAAGTAACCGCCTCGCTCGATAATGCTGAATCGAAATGGCGGCCGGGCATGTTCGTGACGGCGGAGATCCCGGTGCCGGGCCGTGGCGCCGTGCTAGCCGTGCCGAAGGCTGCCGTGCAGACGATCGAAGGCGCGCCGACGCTGTTCGTGCGAGAGGGGCAGGAATTCGTCGCCCGCAAGGTGCAGCTCGGCCACGAAGACGATAACCAGCAGGAAATCGTGGCGGGCGTGAATGCCGGAGAGGTCATCGCCGTTTCCAACACCTTCACGCTCAAGGCCGAACTCGGCAAAAGCGAAGCTGAGCACTGAGGCCGCCATGATCAAAGCAGTGCTTTCCTTCTCGATCGCCCAGCGATGGGTGGTGATGGTCATAAGCGCAGTCGTGATTGCGTTCGGCGCTCTCGCCCTCGCCCGCTTGCCTATCGATGCTGTGCCGGACATCACCAACAATCAGGTTCAGATCAACACGCTGGCTCCGGCGCTCTCGACCGTCGAGGTCGAGAAGCAAATTACCGCGCCGCTTGAAACCGCCCTGGCTGGCATGCCGCAACTGGAGAGCACACGCTCCCTCTCCCGCAACGGCTTCTCGCAAATCACCGCGATTTTCGACGACAAAGCCGACATTTATTTCGCGCGGCAGCAAGTCAGCGAACGGCTCAGCGAGGCACGCTCGTCGCTGCCGTCGAATAGCGAGTCGCATATGGGGCCGATCTCCACCGGCCTTGGCGAAATCTACATGTGGAGCGTGCAGTACGCGGACCCGGCAAAAGTATCGCGCGGGCATAGCGGCCCCCAAAGCGACGGCAGCTATATGACGCCCGAGGGCCAGCGGCTGATCACGCCGGTGGAACGCGAGGCTTATTTGCGCACGGTGCAGGATTGGATCGTGCGGCCGCAGATCAAATCCGTCTCCGGCGTGGCCGGTGTCGATGCCATCGGCGGCTACACCAAACAATATCAGGTGCAACCAGACGCGGCACGTCTGGCATCCTACGGGCTTTCGTTCGCGGATGTCGCCAGGGCGCTCGAGGAAAACAATGTCAGCCGCGGCGCGCGCTATATCGAACGCAACGGGGAAGGCATCGCGGTCCGATCAACCGGGCGCATCCAGACGCTCGACGATCTGGCTAACGTCGTCATCACGACCCGCGGCGGAAAGCCCATTCGCATCGCCGACATCGGGACCACGAATATCGGCGGCGAGTCCCGGACAGGCAGCGCGAGTGTCAATGGCCATGAATCCGTGATCGGCACGGCTCTGATGCTGGTCGGCGGCAACAGCCGCACGGTTGCGGCGGCAGTTGATGCGCGGTTGAAACAGCTAGCCGCATCATTGCCGCCCGGCGTCGAAATCAAGCCGCTGTTGAACCGGACCCAACTGGTCGATGCCACGATCCATACCGTCGCCAAGAACCTGCTGGAGGGCGCCGTCCTCGTCATCATCGTCCTGCTGGTTCTGCTTGGCAATTTGCGCGCCGCCGTCATCACCGCCGCCGTGATTCCGGTTGCCATGCTGATGACCTCCATCGGCATGGTTGAAAGCCGCATCAGCGCCAACCTCATGAGTCTCGGCGCGCTTGACTTCGGGCTGATCGTCGATGGCGCCGTCATCATCAGCGAGAACTGCCTGCGTCATCTCGCCGAGCGCCAGCACAGGCTGGGGCGGCTGCTGACACAGCCCGAACGGCTCGAGGCCGTGCGGGACGCCGCGCAAGAGATGATCCGGCCCAGCGTTTACGGCCAGGTCATCATCATCCTCGTCTATGTGCCGCTGCTGTCGTTTACCGGCGTCGAGGGCAAGATGTTCGAGCCGATGGCGCTGACGGTCATCCTCGCACTGGTGAGCGCCTTCATCCTGTCGCTGACACTCGTCCCGGCCGCGATTGCGATCTTCGTCACCGGCCGCGTCACCGAAAAGGACAATGCCGCTGTCGGCTGGCTGAAACGGCGCTACGAGCCCTTGCTGCGAAAGGCCGTCGCCCGTCCGACCCCGGTCATCGCCGGCGCAGGTTTGCTGATCTGCCTGAGCCTTGTGTTGTTCATGCGGCTGGGTCAGGAATTCATCCCATCGCTGGATGAGAAAAACATCGCGATCAATGCATTGCGCATCCCCAGCACGGCGCTCGCCGAATCCCAGCGCATGCAGCTGGACATTGAAAAAGCGATCACGCACCTGCCGGAAGTGCAGACCGTCTTTTCAAAAACCGGCACGGCCGAGGTTGCATCCGATCCGATGCCGCCGAACGCTTCGGACACGTTCGTCATCTTAAAACCGGCCGACCAATGGCCCGACCCTTCATTGTCCAAGGATGAACTTCTTCGGCGGATTTCAGGCACGCTCGAAAAGCTCCCCGGACAGATCTACGAGTTCACCCAGCCGATCCAGATGCGTTTCAACGAACTGCTTGCGGGCGTTCGCGGCGATATCGCGGTCAAGGTTTTCGGCGACGAGTTCGAACCGATGTTGCGCGCGGCCAATCAGATCGCCACGGTCCTGCGGAGCACGCAGGGCGCAACGGACGTCAAGGTCGAACAGATCAATGGTCTGCCGACCTTGGACATCGCCATCAACCGCGGTGAGATCGCGCGCCTGGGAGTCTCGGTCGCGGCTATCCAGTCGGTGATCGGTGCAGCCGTCGGCGGGCAGGAAGCCGGGACGGTCTTCGAAGGCGACCGTCATTTCGCGATTGTCGTGAAACTGCCCGAGGACCGCAGAGCGGACATCGAGGTTCTTCGCAATCTGCCGGTGACGCTGCCTCCTTTGTCACCCGGCGCCTCGGTGCAAACAGTGCCGCTCAACCGGGTGGCCGATTTTCGCTTTATCGAAGGGCCGAACCAAATCAGCCGCGAACAGGGCAAGCGCCGCGTCGTGGTCACCGCCAATGTTCGCGGCCGTGACATGGCGTCCGTTGTCGATGACGCAAGGTCGGCGATCGGGCAATCCGTCAAGCTGCCGCCGGGCTACTGGGTCACATGGGGCGGGCAATACGAAAACCTTGCAAGCGCCCGCGCGCGCTTGATGCTCGTGGTGCCCGGATGCTTTATCCTGATCTTCCTTCTCCTGTTCAGCGCGCTGGGCACCGCACGCGACGCCGCGCTGGTGTTCAGCGCCGTGCCTTTGGCCCTGACCGGCGGCATCGTCGCGCTTTGGCTGAGGGGGTTGCCATTCTCCGTCTCGGCGGCAGTGGGCTTTATTGCCCTCTCCGGCATCGCAGTCCTGAACGGCCTCGTCATGCTGAGCGCCATTCGCCAGCTTGCGCTGACGCGTGAAGGCACCGCCGCGACCATCGAGGGTGCGCTTGTCCGCCTGCGGCCAGTGGTAATGACTGCGCTGGTGGCAGCGCTTGGATTCGTCCCCATGGCGCTTGCCACCGGGACGGGCGCCGAAGTGCAGCGGCCGCTGGCGACCGTCGTGATCGGCGGCCTAGTCACCGCGACGTTTCTGACCTTGCTGGTTCTGCCCGCCCTGATCACACGCTTCGGCAACAGGGCATGCAGGCATTCGGGCCTAGAAGATTGAACTCACTGACAAAAAAGCCGTTGAGGACACTCGCGAAAAGGGCAGTTTTCGGTTCTCATGGCTTGACCCTCGGGAGTGAGACCCCTACACACCGCCACGAGTGAGCGCGTAGCTCAGGTGGTAGAGCACGTGACTTTTAATCATGGGGTCGAGGGTTCGAGTCCCTCCGCGCTCACCAATTCTATTGGCCCTGCGCCGCGCCTATTGGCTCCGCCCGCGAGTGATGCCCGTCTGGCCGGGCGATCAGGACTGGCGAAACCCGATCCGGAAGCTGCCCCAATGGCGGCCGCGAATGCGGATCGGCGCCGAGGCGTCCTTGAGCAGCACGAAACTGCCATTGCCCATGTCGCGGCGATAGGTCTGCAACAGGAACGGCGCCGTGCTGTTGGCCACCTTCTCGGCGGCACGATCCTTGAAAATGCGCCGGTTGCGGCAGTTGGCGGCATTCCAGACCGGATCGTCGCCCTGCGGATGCCGGTAGTTCGGATTGTGGGTGGGCAAATAGCCGTCGCGCGCCCACGCCACACTAAACATCACGCGCGGGTCCATCTTCTGCACCGGGTCCTGGATCGGCGGCAGAATCCGGTCCGTGATCTCGACATAGGCGCTGATGTATTGCTTCGGATCGGTGCCTTCGATTTCGCGATAATTCTGATCGAAGAACTGCTGCTCCGTGATTTCGCCGCGCTCGATCGCGGCCTCGAACGCCTTGCCGACCCTGGCGGCCGTCTCGACCGCCGCCTGAATGAAAGGCGTGTCCGATGTCTCGACACCGCTTTCGGCGATGGCCTTGATGAGCGTCTCGGAGGCACCAAGCAGCCCCTCGACGCGATCATCGGCATGTTTCAGATCGCTGGACGACAGATCGACGCCCTTGGCAAGATCGCCCAATTCGGCGAGCACCACGTCGCAGTGCTCCATGTTGGTCGCGGCGGCGGTTGCAATCGCGCTGATGTCACGTTCCACGGTGGCAAAACCTTCGTGGACGCGATTGATCGTCCCCTGAATATGGTTGGCGCCCTCGCCCGCCTCTCTGGCGAAACGGGTCGCAACGCCGCTATCCTCGATCAAATGCCCGATCTCGCCGTCCAGATTCTGCACGGTCTGGCCGATCTGCAACGTCGCCTGCCGTGTCGCCTCCGCAAGACTCTTCACTTCGTTGGCGACAACCGCAAAGCCGCGCCCGGCATCACCCGCGCGCGCCGCTTCGATGGTGGCATTGAGCGCGAGAAGATTGGTCTGCTTGGCGATGGTTTCGATAGTGCCCGACACCTTGCCGACCTGCGACAGGACCTGACTGATTGCGGCAAGCCTGTCCTCGATCCGGCTGACGGCGCTGACAAGCTCGGTAATGTTGCCGACCGCGCTGGTCACGACATCACGAGACTGCGTGATTTCGGCGGCGGCGTTGGCCGTGAACGACTGCACCGTCCGCGCCGCGCCGTCGATGTTGCGATTGGCAGCGACCATAGTGTCCGCGGTGACCTGCAAATGGCCGAACTGTTCGGACTGCCGCGAGACGCGGCTGGCGACATCGTGCAGGTTACCCAGCACATCGGCGAGTTCGACTCCGAGATTGCCGAGGCCATTGCCTAATTCATCGACCAGCTTTTCCGAGACAGTCGAGGCTTCCGGGGCAATCAGGGCTTGCGCATGAAGTGGCTGCGGATTTGTCATCTTGGATCAGGTCCATCAATACATTCGACGGTCGTGCAAATACGGAAGACGCACGAACTCGGGGCTACGAATCTCAAGCAGGATCGAAAACCTGTGGAACTGTATGCTAGACCGAAACGGTAAACATCTACTTGGCATGCATTTTAGCCCAATGGCCGATGCCCACGGCCAACCCTCCGTTCAAGACCTCGTTCTTCGAAGCGCTTCAAGGTGTTTAAACACCGCGAAACGTCAAAAGGCGGTCAATGGAGCACAGAGGTCCTTCGCTAAATCTCCTCGAACAGTACCGTCGAGAGATAGCGCTCCGCGAACGAGGGAATCACGGTGAGAATCGTCTTGCCTGCGTTTTCCGGCCGCTTGCCGAGTTCAAGCGCGGCAGCAACCGCCGCCCCCGAGGAGATTCCCCCCGCGATTCCCTCCATGCGCGCGAGAGAGCGCGACATTTCGATCGCCGCCGTGCTGTTCACGGCCACGACCTCATCGATCACCGAACGGTCGAGGATGTCCGGCACGAACCCCGCGCCGAGCCCCTGAATCTTGTGCGGCGAATGCTTGCCGCCCGACAGCACCGGGCTTTCCGCAGGCTCGACCGCGACAATCCGCAGCGATGGCTTGCGCGGTTTCAGCACCTGCCCGACGCCGGTGATCGTGCCGCCGGTGCCGACACCGGCCACGAAAATATCGAGGTTGCCGGCGGTGTCGTTCCAGATTTCCTCCGCTGTCGTCCGGCGATGCGCGGCCGGGTTGGCGGGGTTCTTGAACTGCTGCGGCATCACGGCGTTGGGCGTGGTGCGCACCAATTCCTCGGCGGTCGCGATCGCACCGTTCATGCCCTGCGCAGCCGGCGTGAGCACGATCTCCGCGCCAAGGAAAGCAAGCATCTTGCGCCGCTCGACCGACATCGAATCCGGCATCACGAGCTTGAGGCGATAGCCGCGCGAGGCCGCGACGAAGGCAAGCGCAATGCCGGTGTTGCCGGATGTCGGCTCGATCAGCACCGTGTCCTTGTTGATGGCCCCGGCCTCCTCCATGGCTTTCACCATCGCGGCTCCGATGCGATCCTTCACGCTGGTGGCCGGATTGAAATATTCAAGTTTGGCTAAAATCGTCGCCTTGACGCCGTGCTGCTCCGGCAGCCGCCGCAGCCGCACGATTGGCGTGCAACCCGCTGCATCGACGATGCTGTCATAGATTCCGCCCCGTCCGACATGGCAATGGGAAGCGGTCTTGTCCGGTGACGAATTCATGGCGCACTCCTGGCGAAATGAGTTTCAAAACAGGCGATCATTAAATCCGCCTTTTCGGGTTACGCAAAGTCTCCGAACACGCACCTGTGTGCATTGCGACAAAACAAATCGCAAAACAAACGCATTTGTGTTGCGTCTTTTTCAAATTGCCAGTGTATTTTTTCTCCCGTAGCGCCAATTGACGACGCCAAACTGAGGGAGGTCACGATGACGGCAACCGCTGAAATCCGCCCGACGCTCGCGCCGTTCTTTCCGCGCGGAGCCGAGCGCATGATTTGCGCGATCTGCGCCGACACGATGGTGGCGGCCGAGGCCTCGGCCTTTTCCGACAATGTCGTGAGCTATCTGTGGACCTGCGATACCTGCGGCCACGGTTTTGTGACCAAGCACGCGCTGAAGGATTGTCCGGACGCGCCGAAGCACGGCGATTTCTAGGCTCAATAATTTCTAGGCTTGGCAACCTTCAGCGGGGCGGAAGATCGCCCCCCGCCCAGCCTGCTTTGGTAGATGCGCGAAAATCCGCGAACGTCCCCTCCGCGATCGCCTGACGGACGCCATTCATCAGCGTCTGGAAATAGGCGATGTTGATCTCGGACAGCAGCATCGCGCCGAGCGCCTCGCCCGCCTTCACGAGATGATGCAGATAGGCGCGCGAATAGCTGCGCGCGGGCAGCCATGGGCTTTCCTCGTCCAGCGGTCGCGGATCGTCGGCATGGCGCGCGTTGCGCAGGTTGACGACGCCGCGCCGCGTGAAGGCATGACCGTGGCGACCGTTGCGGGTCGGCAGCACGCAATCGAACATATCGATGCCGCGCGCGATCGCCTCGATCATATCGTCCGGCGTGCCGACGCCCATCAGGTAACGCGGACGATCCTGCGGCAGCAATGGTGCAGACTCCTCGATCATCGAGAGCATCACTTCCTGCGGCTCGCCCACCGCGAGCCCGCCGATGGCATAACCATGGAAACCGATCTCACCGAGCGCCGCGGCGCTTTGCCGCCGCAATTGCGCGACGTCGCCGCCCTGCACGATGCCGAACAGCATATGACCGGAGGGCGCGCCCTCGAAGGCACACTTGCATCGCTCGGCCCAGCGCAAAGACAATTGCATCGCGCGCTCGACCTCGGCACCGGTCGCAGGCAGCCGCACGCACTCGTCGAGTTGCATGGCGATATCGGAGCCAAACAGGCGCTGTACTTCGATGGCGCGCTCTGGCGTGAGATCCAGCACAGCGCCGTCGATATGCGACTTGAAACGGACCCCCTCTTCCGTGACCTTGCGCAGTTTCGACAGCGACATCACCTGGAAGCCGCCGGAATCCGTGAGCATTGGCCCGTTCCAGCCGGTGAACTTTTGCAGGCCGCCAAGCGCCGCGATCCGCTCCGCAGTGGGTCGCAGCATCAGATGATAGGTGTTGCCGAGCACGATGTCGGCGCCAGTCTCGCGGATCTCGCGCCAGTGGATGCCCTTCATCGCGCCCGCGGTGCCGACCGGCATGAACGCGGGCGTGCGGACCTCACCGTGCAGCGTCGTCAGCACGCCGGTGCGCGCCTCACCGTCGCGGCCGAGCAGCTTGAAGTGATTGGCCACGCTCATGCGGCGTGGTCCGTATCAGCGAACAGCAGGCAGGCGTCGCCATAGGAATAGAAGCGATAGCCCTTCGCGATGGCGTGGGCGTAGGCCGCTTGCATCGTCTCCAGACCCGAAAAGGCAGAGACCAGCATGAACAGCGTCGAGCGCGGCAGATGGAAATTCGTCATCATCATATCGACCGCGCGAAACCGATAACCGGGCGTGATGAAGATCGCGGTTTCGCCCGTGAACGGCTGGATGGTGCCATTCTCCGTTGCCGCACTTTCGAGAAGCCGCATCGCCGTCGAGCCGACCGCGACGATGCGCCCACCCTTGGCACGCGCCTCATTCAGCGTGCGCGCCGTGTCCGCAGAAACGCTGCCCCACTCCGCATGCATCTTGTGGTCAGCGGTGTCGTCGGTCTTCACCGGCAGGAACGTGCCCGCGCCGACATGCAGCGTCAGGCGCTGGATGCCGATGCCGCGCTCTTGCAGAGTGGCCTCCAGCGCGGGCGTGAAGTGCAGGCCCGCCGTCGGAGCCGCGACCGCGCCTTCGTGTTTGGCGAACATGGTTTGATAGTCGCCGACATCCTTGTCGTCGGGCGCGCGGCGCGAGGCGATATAGGGCGGCAGCGGCGGCGCGCCGAGATCGGCGATGGCCTGATCGAGCACCGGCCCGTGAAACGCAAACGACAGTGTGATTTCGCCTGCGTCACCCTTGGCCTCGATTGTGGCATCGAGATTGCCGAGCAGACACACCCGTCCCTCGTTGCCGAAGCGCACGACATCGCCTTCGGACAATTTGCGTGCGGGCTTCACCAGCGCCTGCCAGCGCGAGCCGTCGATACGTTTGATGAGTGTTGCGTCGATACGCGGCTCGGTCGCCCCGCCAACCCTGCGCCCCGACAATTGCGCCGCGATCACCTTGGTGTCGTTGACGACAAGCTGGTCGCCCGCGCGCAGCATATCCGGCAGGTCGCGCACCGAGCGATCCTCAAGACCATCGCCGGGCCGAACCACCAGAAGCCGGGCGCTCTCGCGCGGCTCGACGGGACGCAAGGCGATGCTTTCGGGGGGAAGATCGAAATCGAACAGGTCGGTGCGCATGGTGGCCCGTTATGGCCCCACGGCCCCTGCCGGGCAACGGCTATGTTGGGGTAGCCCGGAAACAACCATGCCCGGCGCAAGGCCGGGCATGGAATACGCTAACTTCTTTGAAGGCCAGCGTTACGCGGCGTCGGCCGCCATGTGCGCCTTGACGATCTTGTCGGGGTTCTGCACCGGCTCGCCGCGCTTGATCTTGTCGACGTTTTCCATGCCGGAGGTCACCTTGCCCCAGACGGTGTACTGATTGTCGAGGAAGCGAGCGTCGTCGAAGCAGATGAAGAACTGGCTGTCGCCGGAATCCGGGTTGGCCGCGCGCGCCATCGATACCGTGCCGCGCACATGCGGCTCGGCGTTGAATTCGGCCTTCAGCTTCTGGCCGGAGCCGCCGGTGCCGGTGCCGTGCGGACAGCCGGTCTGCGCCATGAAGCCGTCGATCACGCGATGGAAAACGATGCCGTCGTAGAAACCTTCACGCACCAGTTCCTTGATGCGCGCGACATGGCCCGGCGCGAGGTCCGGACGCATTTCGATGACCACCTCGCCCTGCGTGGTGTCGAGGATCAGGGTGTTGTCGTTGTCTGCCATGGTTTTTCTTTCCTTTTGAATGGATGAAGGCGCCGCGCGCCATTCAGGAGGCGATTACTTGATGTCGGAGGCGACCTGCACCTTGAGCATCTTGTCGGGGTCCTGCACCGGCTCGCCGCGCTTGAGCTTGTCGACGACATCCATCCCCGACACGACATTGCCGATCACGGTGTATTTGCCGTTCAGCGAAGGATAGTCGTTGAACATGATGAAGAATTGCGAGTTCGCCGAATTCGGATCGGACGCGCGCGCCATGCCGACGACGCCGCGGGTGAACGGCACGTTGGAGAATTCGGCCTTCAGGTTCGGATATTTCGAACCGCCGGTGCCGTTGAAGTTCTTGCCGTCGCCAGTCTGCGCCATGAAGCCGTCGATGACGCGATGGAACGGCACGTTGTTGTAGTAGCCGTCGCGCGCGAGCTGCTTGATGCGCTCGGCGTGGCCCGGCGCGAGATCGGTGCGCAATTGCACCACGACGCGGCCCTTGGTGGTGTCGATGACAATGGCGTTGGCCTTGTCGAGGTTCGCGGGCAGCTTCTGGGCGAAGGCTGGCGCGGCCAGCATCAGGGCACCGAGAACGGCAAGCAGTCTGATCATGGAAACTCCGTTGGCGTTGGAAAAACGTAGAATGCAGGTCGCGCGAGAATGCGCTGATGACGGAAGCCGCAGCCGCGAAGGGCTACTGTGAGAATTTCGCCTTGAGACGGGTTGCAACCGCTTTCGGAACGAAAGCCGAAACATCGCCACCCATGCTGGCAATCTGGCGCACAAGCGTGGCGGTGATCGGGCGAACCGTGGGGGATGCCGGAATAAAGATGGTCTGCACGTCCGGCACCAGGGTCTGGTTCATGCCGGCGATCTGCATTTCATAATCCAGATCGGTGCCGTCACGCAGCCCGCGGATCAGGATCGAGGCACCGGCCTTCTGGGCCGCCGCAACGGTCAGATTGTCGAAAGTCACACATTCGATGCCGCAGCCCGAGGCGGCGGCCAGCGGCGCAAACACTTCGACGATCATGGCGCGGCGCTCCTCGACAGAGAACAAGGGGGACTTGCCGGGATGCACGCCAATGGCCACGATCAGCCGATCGACCAGGGTGCACGCCTGGCGCACCACATCGACGTGGCCGTTGGTGACGGGATCGAACGACCCCGGATAAAGCGCGACACGAGCCATGCCCTGTCCTAGCCCGCCCGGCGAGGGGCCGCAAGCGAGCCGGTTCCCTTACGGTTACCGATATTTTTCTGCTTTCCGCCTGAAAATCCCGCGAACCATTCCGGCCCGGCCGCGTCATCCCGCAGAGGCTGCAACGGCGGCGGGAGGAACGACATGATGCTGGAAGCAAAACTGGCGGACCCGCCGAAAATTCTGGGCGCAGCGGCTGTGGCTGGCTTCGCTGCCTTGGCTCTGATCCTTCTTCCGAGCCTTGCCCCGCAAGTGGAGGCCAGCGAGCCCGCGACCCTCGCCCGGGGCGATAAACTGGCGGTGGCGGGTGTGGATTGCGCCCGGCAGGACTGGCCGAACATTTCCGCCGTCTGCCTGCGGCGAGGGGATGCAACCCCTCGTCCCGTGCCGACCCATATCCGGATGGTGGCGACGCGCTAGGTTTACCCTTCCTGGCCCTCGCCCGAATGCTCACCTTCGTCGGTCAGATGTTCGACCGACACCACACGCTCTTCATCGGCGGTGTTGAAGACCGTGACGCCCTGCGTCGAGCGGCCCGCGATGCGGATGTCCTCGACCGGGCAACGAATGAGTTGGCCCTTGTCGGTCACCAACATGATCTGGTCGCTGTCCTCCACCGGGAATGAGGCCACGAGCTTGCCGTTACGACCGTTGACCGACATCGCGACGATGCCTTTGCCACCGCGTCCCGTGGTCCGGTACTCGTAGGATGAGGTGCGCTTGCCATAGCCGTTCTCGCTGATGGTCAGCACGAACTGCTCGTTGGCGGACATCTCGACATAGCGCTGCTCGCCGAGTTCGATCGCACCCGTCGCCTCCTCGCTGTCGGTGCCTGCCTCGTCTTCGACGCCGCCACGACGCACCGCATTGGCGCGGCGCAGATAGGCCGCGCGCTCGTCCGCGTTGACGTCCATGTGGCGCAGGATGGTGAGCGAGATCAGCTTGTCGCCGTCACCAAGGTTGATGCCACGCACGCCCATCGAGGTGCGGCCCTGGAACACGCGCACGTCCGTGACCGGGAAGCGGATGCACTGGCCGCCCGCCGCCGTGAGCAGCACATCGTCGTTTTCCTTGGCGATCTGCACGTCGACGATCGACTCGCCCTCATCGAGTTTCATCGCGATGATTCCCGAGCGGCGGACATCGACAAAATCCGACAGCTTGTTGCGCCGGACGTTGCCGCCGGTGGTCGCGAACATCACGTCGAGTTCGCTCCACGAGGATTCATCTTCCGGCAGCGGCATGATCGTGGTGATGCGCTCGCCCTGCTCCATCGGCAGGATGTTGATGAGCGCCTTGCCGCGCGCGTTCGGCGCCGCCATCGGCAGCCGCCAGACCTTTTCCTTGTAGACCTGACCGCGCGAGGAGAAGAACAGCACCGGCGTATGCGTCGAGGCGACGAACAGCCGCGAGACGAAATCCTCGTCGCGCGTCTGCATGCCGGAGCGGCCCTTGCCGCCGCGCTTCTGCGCGCGATAGGTCGAAAGCGGCACGCGCTTGACATAACCGGCGTGCGAGACGGTGACGACCATGTCCTCGCGCTGGATCAGGTCTTCGTCCTCGACCTCGCCTTCCTGGTCGACGATCACAGTGCGGCGCGGGGTCGCGAATTCGTTCTTCACGGCCGTCAGTTCATCGCGGACGATGCCCTGCACGCGGGCACGCGAACGCAGGATGTCGAGATAGTCGGCGATTTCGACCGCGAGCTTGTCGAGTTCGTCGGAGATTTCCTCGCGGCCCAGCGCGGTGAGGCGTTGCAGGCGCAGATCGAGGATGGCCTTGGCCTGCTCCATCGACAGC